>NZ_FNLB01000006.1:2792500-3092500 GCF_900104145.1 Pseudovibrio sp. Tun.PSC04-5.I4
GCTCGATGACGTCCATGAGATTACCTTGCTAGAAGATACAAGCGGCTATGAACTACATGCCAAAACGGGTTGGAGTATCAGCACAAAACCGGGTATCGGCTGGTGGGTTGGCTGGGTTGAGCAGAACGACAGCGTTTATACGTTTGCTCTGAACATGGACATTCACTCTCGATCTGACCTCCCCAAACGCATAGATCTAGCAAGGAATTTTCTGATGCGACTGGGGCTACTCGACCCTCAGTGACCTATCCAATGCCCTTAGAATTATCTCGAGGCTGACTGTATTCGTAATGGCAGTCTCCTAGGGTCCCATAGCAACATTCCCGAACACCACCCACTCGCTGCAAATCTTCTGGTGTTGAGCACTGTTATGGCGCGGTTTGTCCGTGGTGTAATGCCATCGGCACATCCAATAATTGTCGTTAGTATAATTTATTTCGTCATAGTAGAGTAAATGTAATTTCTTCGCTGACTTATCAATAGAAATGACGTTAATTCAAACAACTCTTATCTTGAAAACATGAAACTAATTTAAATATATAAAATGTCAGTTCATTAGTCGATGAGTTAGCAAATTTTTGTTGACCCAATAGACAGAGATGCAGGTTTAAACTCATATCTACTTTAAGGGTATCCAGACACTCAAAAAGGAACCAGCATGTTCGACCTAAACAAAAACAACAAGAGCGCCGCCGCCCAGCAAGAACTTAAAGAGCAGTTGGAAGCACTGCGTTCAAAAACAGGGTCGAAGGTCGAAAACCAGCGCGTTGATAATCTTGATAAAAGCATGCTTGATCAGGCAGCAATGCCACACCAAGTACAGTTGATGCATGACCTTTCCAAAGCGCGTGAGCAATATCGTGCAGCCACCGGCGAAGAGAACAAGAAGGCTGCGATGATGCGCATTTCAGACCTTGAAACGCGATTGGCTATGGAAAAAGAAAAACACGCCAAGGGCTGACCGATCTGACCTTTAGGTAAGAGTAGGCCCGGAGCAGAAGACTGTGCCGGGCCTTTTGTTTTTTCACGGGTAAATAGTTAGTGAGCCAGCTCTGCTAGCATTCCTGCAGCAACCGAGAATTTGGAAACTGAAAGGTTGTGTTCCAAAATTTCATTGGTTGCTTTCAGCGTTCTGTCTGCTCGTGCACCATGGCGTTCCAGCCATCCCTCAAAGCCATTCTCACTTTCCAGTGCCTGAGCCGTCAGGTTACGCAGCGCCTCCGCCAGAACAGAGCGGGAGCGATCCAACGCGAGGCCATCGTAGTAATCACGAATGACAAATTCACGCGCCAGTTCTTCGATGTCGGTGAAGCGGAAGTGATCAGAAACGCGGAAGTAGGAAGCTGCAACCTCATCCACATCACGTGCTGATTTTTCCGAGACAAGCACGATATCCGGGATCACCATCTCACCGCTGAGACGAGCGATACGAGCGCCAATCATGATTGGTACGCCAGCTTCTACCAGACGATGGGTTTCAGCTTTCAGTGCTTCGCACTGCTCTTCGGAGAGGAATGTTTCCAGACGTGGAGAGAGACGTTGCACGTTGCCCCGGAAGCGGTTGATCGCGGTTTCCAGACCTTCTTCGAAGGAGACATTGCGCAGGAACCATATGACCTGGCCAAGCACAAGGTCTTGGATCTCTTCATATAGCTCTAACTGTAGTTCACCAGAAATGGTGTTGTCGAGACGATCAATCTCTTCGTTCAGTTGTGTCAGGCCAAACGCATCCCGGACTACAGCAAAGGCTCGTGCAACATCTGCTGCGGCTGCGCCAGTCTGGTCAATGATGCGGGTCAAGAAGGCAGGGCCACCCCGGTTGATGATGGAGTTTGCCAGCATTGTCGCGATGATTTCGCGGCGTAGACGGTGACCTTCAATTTCCTTCGAGTAGGTCTCGGCCATCTTCTTAGGGAAGTAACGGTAAAGCTCTTTCGCCAGATAAGCATCATCTGGAACCGAGCTATTGAGCAGCGTATCGTGCAGGGTGAGTTTTGCGTAAGCCAGCAGCACGCCAAGTTCTGGACGAGACAGGTGCTGACCTGCTTTTTCGCGCTCTTCAATCACACTGTCATCTGGCAAGTCTTCAACAACACGATCCAGCAGATCGACGCTTTCCAACTGACGCATCATGCGCACCTGATAGCCAAGATCTTCCAGACCGCGACGATCACACAAGGAGATTGCCAATGTCTGCAGGTAGTTGTTGCGCAAAACCAGCTGAGCCACTTCATTGGTCATCTCTGCAAGCAGAACGTTCCTGTCTGGCGTGTTCAAGCTGCCCTTTTTCACCGCAGTGCCCAGCGCAATCTTGATGTTCACTTCCATATCGGAGGAGTTCACACCAGCCGAGTTATCGATGGCATCCGAGTTACAATGCCCACCAGCACGGCTGAATTCGATACGTGCTTTTTGGGTAATGCCGAGGTTTGCCCCCTCGCCGATGACCTTCGAACCAACTTCACAGGCTGTGATACGAATTGCATCATTGGCACGGTCGCCAACGTCATTGTTATTTTCATCAGATGCACGGATATACGTCCCGATACCGCCAAACCACAACAGATCTGCCTTCATCTTCAGGATCGCAGTCATCACTTCCTGAGGAGATGCTTTGGGTTTGTTGAAGCCGAGCAGCTTCTGGACCTGAACAGTCAAAGGAATTGACTTTGCAGAACGAGAGTAGATGCCACCACCTTCTGAAATCAGCTCTTTGTTGTAATCCTGCCAAGAAGACCGGCCCAGATCGAACATGCGTTTGCGCTCGTCCCATGTCGCGGCTGGATCCGGATTAGGATCAAGGAAGATATCGCGATGATCAAATGCAGCTAATAGCTTGGTTGCTTTGGAAAGCAGCATACCATTGCCGAACACATCACCAGACATGTCGCCAACACCACAGGCGGTGAATGGCTCTTTCTGGATGTTCCGATCCATCTCGCGGAAGTGGCGCTTTACAGCTTCCCACGCTCCGCGCGCTGTGATGCCCATCTTCTTGTGGTCGTAACCAGCAGAACCACCGGACGCGAATGCATCGCCAAGCCAGAAGCCTTTGTCCTCAGAGATCGCGTTTGCGGTATCTGAGAAAGTGGCTGTGCCCTTATCCGCTGCAACGACAAGGTATGGGTCGTCTTGGTCGTGGCGAACAACCAGTTCCGGCGGCAGAATTAGGTCTGCATCCAAGTTGTCTGTCAGCTCCAGCAATGATGCAATAAAGATCTTGTAGGCTGCTGTTCCTTCCGCAATCCACTCATCACGGCCGCCAGTTGTTGGCAATTGCTTTGGCAGGAAGCCACCTTTCGCTCCAACAGGAACGATCACAGCGTTTTTGACCTGCTGAGCTTTTACAAGGCCGAGCACTTCTGTGCGGTAATCCTGCGCCCGATCAGACCAGCGCAAGCCACCACGAGCAGCTGGACCGAAGCGCATGTGAACGCCTTCGACCCGCGGGCTATATACGAATATTTCGCGGTATGGCAGAGGCTTGGGCAGACCCTCAACCTTATGCGGGTTAAGTTTGAATGAGAATGTCTGTTTTGGCTGACCTGCATCATCCAACTGGAAGAAGTTTGAGCGCAATGTTGCGAGGATCAAATTTTGGAAACGACGCAGAATTCGGTCATCATCCAAGCTTGTCACATCATCCAGGCTTGCGGAAATCTCATCAATAAGACGCGTCTCCTTGCCCGAACGTTCGAACGTCCCAAGTGTCGGATCGAAGCGTGTATGGAACAAGTGAACGAGTTGCTGAGCGATCTGTGGATAGCGGTTAAGAGTTCCCCACATATAATCCTCAGAATAGAGGATTCCCGCCTGACGTAAGTACCGGGAGAACGCTCTGATCATTGCGATATCGCGCCAAGCCAGCCCAGCGGTCAAAGCCAGTGCGTTGTAACCATCGTTTTCGGCCTGCTTATTCCACACTGCAAGGAACAAAGCTCCCAGACGCTCGATGTCCGCTTCGGTGAAATTGCGGAACCGGTCTTCATCCAAATGAAGCGTTGTATCGTGCAAGTAACTTAAGTCGCGATCTAACGGCGTGATCCGGTAAGTTCTCTCGTTGATCACCCGGAAGCCGAGATTTTCCAACATTGGAACACGAGCTGATAAAGGGATTGGCTTATTGATGTGATACGCGCGAAGCGAGATCTGGCCCTTGCCTTCACGCTCCCGCTTATAGAAGCTGATAACAAGCGGGCGCTTCTCACTGAGCTGCTCAATGCGGCGGATATCTTTGGTTGCTGTCGCTGCAGGTGTACCAGAGGTGTATTCACCATCAAACGCAGAGCCATACCGCTTGAGAAGGGCACCGGAAATCGCATTCCCATAAACAGAGCGCAGGGCTTCTCTCAGGCTATCTGTCCAGGTCCGAACAATCTCCTGAATGGACGCTTCCAGCTCTGCCTGAGATGGGATTGGTGTATCACCGGCATATCGACCGATAATGTAGTGCACGCGGACGAGCGGTCCTTCCGGGAAGGTTGCGTACCATGCGGACAGGCGACCTTCATAAACATTGGCAAGGTATTTTCCAACACGCTCACGAATGCTCGTGGTGAAGTGATCTCTTGGAATATACGTGATGATGGATACGAAGCGGTCGAACTTATCTGTTCTGGAGAGCACACGAATACGCGGTCGCTCATTCAGTTGCAAAATCGCATCAGCAAAATTGGAAAGCGTGTCAGCATCAATCTGGAAGAGGTCATCACGCGGATAGCCTTCCAGAATATTGCGAAGCGCACGACCGCTGTGGCTTTCAGGATCGAAGCCATGCTTCTTCATCACCTTCGCTGTTTTATGGCGAATATAAGGAATTGAGCTGGTGGAACGGGTGTAGGCCGTTGAAGTGAAGAGACCGACAACACGCAATTCTCCGCGAAGTTTGCCTTCTTTGTCGAAGAGCTTAACACCGACGTAATCCATATGCACATGGCGATGCACGCGGCTGCGGATGTTTGCCTTACCGATGATCAGCGGTTCGGGCTTTAGCAAGAACTCACGAATTTCCGGTGTCATCACCACGAATTCGGAGCCTTTACGCAACACTCTGACCTTTGGATCGGACAGGATGCCGAGGCCAGAGCCTTCAATGAGAGAAAGCTCGCCGTTTTCGGTGGTATCTTCGAAAATGAACTCACGTATGCCCAAAAGCGTGAAATTATCTGCTGCCATCCACTCAAGGAAAGCGATCGCTTCATCAAACTGCTTGCTGCTCGCTCTCTTCCGGACTTGCTGATATTCGTCTACAGCGCGTTGGATTCTGTCGCGCATAGGGCGCCAGTCCGTCACAGCTTTGCGAACATCACTCAAAACAAGATTAAGCGTTTCTTCAAGCTTCTTGTTGTCATCCTCTGAATTGAGGCGTGTCAGATGGATATGGATGAGGCTTTCGCGGCGAACAGATGGGCCTCCTTGCCCAACAGTGCCGTGGAACCGCTGCAATCCACCCTTCTCATCACGCTCAACAATAAAGAGCGGGTGAAGCACCAGCCGCACTTCGTAGCTTGCTGTTTGTATAGCACCCATAACGGAAGAAACAAGGAAGGCCATGTTATCGTTGACGATTTCAACGATTGTAATGTCTTCTAGTTGTTTACCATCAGCGTTTGGTTGCGGATTAAAGACCCTAACCCTGTGCGTCCCAAGGGGATGATTGATAAAATCACCCCAAGCTTCTTTAGAGATAACAGCAAGTTCAGAAGCTGTATAATTCTGGAGATCTTCCGCATCTGCGTGGCCGAAGAGGTCTTCTGCAAACCTTGCTTCCTCTTCATTTCCATCAATCAGCAGAGCACAGGTATCGGCAATAAGCCCAGCTTTAGCCTCGGTTGTCGTTCCGGACATTCAGGCGTTCCTCATCCAATATTATACCAACATAAACTGCGCTCACATGCCACATGGACGTGCAGCCAATGTCTTTGAAACCTATTAAGGTGCATTTGTTCAATTTTTCAATCCGAAACGCTACGAGAAACCGGCAAAAACGTCGTTTTCAGTAGAATGTGTTTGGATGTGAGCGACATCCCCCAATTTTTGTAATTTTCAAAAAACCTTCTTGAAGAACCTCTGGTTGCTTGAGCCACCCTCAACTGCCTATTGAGGACAGAGGTCTAAAAAACGCTGCCTATTCTGTGACAAGGGGTGATGGACGTTGTACAACCCATGAACCAATTCTAATACAAGCTCCAAGGAGTCAGTAATGTCGGTGCGCGTGTTCATTGATGGAGAAGCCGGAACGACGGGTCTACAGATCCGAGAACGTTTGGCTGAACGCCGTGACATTGAGATCCTAAGCATCGCCGCAGAGCGCCGTAAGGATCTGGATGCGCGGGCAGAGCTTTTGAATAGTGCTGATGTAGCGATCCTGTGTTTGCCAGATGCGGCCGCGCTGGAAGGTGTGTCTCTGATCAAAAACGAGACCACCCGCGTTATTGATGCCTCTTCTGCACACCGGGTTGATCCTGACTGGGCCTATGGTTTCCCGGAAATGACTAGGGACCAGTCCGAGATCATTTCCAAGGCACGTTTTGTGTCTAACCCTGGATGTTATCCGCAAGGCGTTATCGCAACCGTGCGTCCTTTGTTGGAAGCCGGTCTTGTGCCATCCACTCATGCGCTGACCGTAAACGCTATTTCTGGCTATTCCGGTGGCGGACGTCAGATGATTGAAAGCTATGAGAGCAGTGAGAAGCCATCCTCTTTCTGGCCTTATGCTCTGCAGTTTGGTCACAAGCATTTACCGGAGATGCAGCACTACGCAGACCTTGCACATGCACCGCTGTTCCAGCCTTCCGTTGGCAACTATGCGCAGGGCATGATGACGTTTGTTCCGCTGCAACTTGGCCAACTTCGCACTGTACCTAAGGGCAAAGACCTTCACGCCGCGCTCGCGGATCACTTCGCAAGCGTTAATGGCGATGTGGAAGTGGCTCCGTTTGAAAGTGTCAATGCGATTGAAGATCTGAGTCCCGAAATGTTCAACGGTACAAACCACATGCGCTTGCACGTGTTTGCCAATGACGACATGGCGCAGGCAATGCTGGTTGCTATCTATGACAATCTTGGAAAAGGCGCATCCGGCGCCGCAGTCCAAAACCTGAATATTATGATGGGCCTGAGTGAGAACGTAGATCTCTGCGTGGCCTAAAAACAAAATCAAAGAGAATTCCAGAGATCCGAGGAGAGTAATCCATGGAAAAGTTTGAGACACTGACAGGCGTTGCTGCACCGCTACCGTTGATCAATATCGATACAGATATGATCATCCCGAAGCAGTTTCTGAAGACCATTAAGCGCACGGGCCTCGGCACAGCACTTTTCCATGAAATGCGCACCAACGATGATGGTTCCAAAAACGAAGAGTTTGTTCTGAACAAACCAGGATATGGCAATGCCCAGATCCTGGTTGCCGGTGACAATTTCGGCTGCGGCTCCTCTCGTGAGCATGCGCCTTGGGCTCTGCTTGATTACGGTATCCGCTGTGTGATCTCCACCAGCTTTGCTGACATCTTCTACAACAATTGCTTCAAGAACGGCATTCTGCCAATTGTTGTGAGCCAGGATGATCTCGATAAGCTTATGGATGATGCATCTCGCGGTGCAAACGCTACCCTGACAATCGATCTGGAAGCTCAGGAAGTTCGCGGTCCTGACGGTGGCACCATCAAGTTTGATGTTGATCCACACCGCAAGCATTGCCTCATCAACGGCCTTGATGACATTGGTCAGACTTTTCAAAAGACTGCTCACATCGACACCTACGAAGACCTGCTGGAAAAGAGCCACCCTTGGCACTAAGTCCTACTAACATTTTGAAATAATTAAGGGCGCTGTGAGCGCCCTTTTTGTTGTCTGCTTACAATCCGTGTTTCACGCTATGTCCGCGATAACCATAGAGATCGCAACGGCGAAAACACTCATGCTGGCCAGCATGGAGACGCGTTTGCCGTTGCCGCTGTTTGCAAGCCAAACTCTTGCTGGTCCAGATACCAGCGATCCAACACCATAATACACTATGAAGCACAGCAGGCTGGCAATCGCGCCAAATATCGATGCATAGAGCCAGAAGGGCATGACTTCTGGCATATAAAATTGCGGAAGAAGGGAAAAGTAAAACAGCATTCCCTTTGGGTTCAGCAAGCTTGTCAGAAAGCCAAATTTGAAATCACTGCTTCCTGACGGTGCGGCTTGCTCCTCACCGGTCGTCCACATGCCTTCCGCAAAAAACAGGCGGTACGCAAGGAACATAAGGTAGGCGAGGCCTACCCAGCGAATTGCCTGAAACAATTCTGGCTCTGCCATAAAAACAGATTGGAAGCCGGCAGCAACAAGAATCGTGAAGATCATATATCCGGCGGAAATTCCGACAGAGGCTTTAAATGCTGCTGATTTTCCGTTCGCCAAAGCACGGCTGGTGACATAGAGCATGTCTGGTCCCGGGACAATAATCAGGCTTAGTGTGGTGACTAGAAAGAGGAAGATGTTCGCTGCCATAACAAAGATATTCTCATCGGAGTTTCATTTTTATATTTCTCCGAATATACTCCGGCATTAACCTTCCAAACACCGAATTGATTACTGAAATTGAGTTTAAAATGAACCTTGACCGGACAGACTACGAAATTCTTGAGATTTTACAGGATAATGCCCTGTGTCCGAACAAACAGATCGCAACTGAAGTCAACCTGAGTCCATCAGCCTGCCATGAACGCGTTAAGCGTTTGAAAGATAATGGTGTTCTTACGTCGAGTCATGCTGTCATCAACCCCAAATCCTTTGGTATCGGCGCGGAAGCGATGTTTTTCATTCAGTTGGATAAGCATGAAGAATTATTAGTTGAAGAGTTCATTGAGGAAGTGATCGCATTGCCCGAAGTGAAGTCCGTTGCCCTAATCAGCGGGGCGTACGACATCATCGCCCACTTGCGCGTGCGCGACATTAATCATCTCAAAAGCCTCGCCTTTGATAACTTCACAAAGCGGGCGTACATCACGAAGATCGAAAGCTCGATTGTCTATGAATTTAAGGAGAGCCGTGTGCAGAAGCCGCTTTAAAGGCGCTTACCTGCTACATCTTTTTTATGTTGCTCGTTCAGAGCTTCGACTTCGTCCAATCGACGGCCAACTTGCGCCAATGCTGCAACAGTCGTGGTAAACTGGTTTGATTTGTCGAGGTAAAGTTTTCGAGCTGTTTCTGGGAATTCTTGAAGCATTCGCGAAAACAGTGCGCGGCGGATGCGGATCAATTGGCAGTCTTCAACAGCGACTGCACGGGCTGGGCGTTTGCCCTCGGCCATCAACGCATTTTCACCAAACAAGGTACCGGGATCGTAGGTCCCTCTGAGCCGCGTATCGCGACCCATACCTGTTTCCAGCTGCACCTTGCCGACTGTTAGCACGATGCCGCCGTCTGCCCGCTCACCTTCATTAAAAACGGTCCCACCCTTAGACACCTGCATTGCCTCCGCACTGAAGGCAAGCAAGCGTAACTGGTCCTCTGTAAATTGAGAGAGGAGTGGGACACGTCTTAAAATGTCTATGTCGCGGGCTAAACTCATAGCATTTGAATTAGCCGCTTATGCCTCAAGGCACAAGCTTATATCCACCAGCTTCTGTCACCAAAAGCTCTGCATTGGACGGGTCACGCTCAATTTTCTGGCGCAGACGGTAAATATGCGTTTCCAAAGTGTGCGTTGTGACGCCGGAGTTGTAACCCCAAACTTCATGCAGCAGCACGTCGCGGGTCACGGGTTTTTCACCTGCGCGGTAAAGGAACTTCAGAATTGAGGTTTCTTTTTCTGTCAGGCGAACCTTGGAGCCACTGTCATCCTGCATAGACTTTGCAGCAGGCTGGAAGGAGTAGCGACCAATGGTGAACACAGCATCTTCGCTCTGCTCATGCTGACGCAGATGAGCACGAACACGAGCCAGAAGAACAGCAAACTTGAACGGCTTGGTAACGTAATCGTTCGCACCAGCTTCCAGACCAAGAATGGTGTCGCTGTCTGTGTCATGACCGGTTAGCATGATTACAGGTGCGCCAAAGCCGGCTTTGCGCAACATCTTCACAGCCTCACGGCCATCAATGTCCGGCAAACCAACATCCATCAAAACAAGATCAAAATGATCTTCTTTTGCTTTTTTGATGCCAGTTGCAGCATTCTCTGCTTGAGTGGTTTCAAATTCATCATAGAGCGACAGTTGCTCTACGAGAGCTTCGCGCAGATCGTTATCGTCATCTACAAGAAGAATTTTACGTGCGGTCATATTCTCACCCAATCACCGGTAGCGGTGCATTGCCTAAAACTTATCTCACATAAATACATGAAGGGTTGCCGAAAAAAAGGCGAGCGAAAACATGGTAAATCTCCGAGTTTTTCGTAAAATCTAGTTCACGCGCAAGTGACCCCCACTTTATTTGGGAGTGTTTCTTCCAGTATTTTTCTCAGGATATCAGGTTTCGTAATGCTTCCACTCGCTATGCCCACCCCGCCTACAAAACTGCGTAAAAAGACGCAAAAAACGCTATTTGTGCGCCATACAGGTGAGGAACCACACTCCGGAACACTTAGTCTTGGAGCGGTAACATTTGCGTGTGCGCTGGGAAGAACTGGTTTAACGCACACAAAGAAGGAAGGCGATGGAACGACGCCAATTGGACGCTTTGAACTGCTGAATGTGTATTATCGCGCAGATCGTGGGTCCTGTCCGGTAACTTATTTGCCGGTTTCACCACTTTCTCCTGATGACGGCTGGTGCGATTCTTCTGAGGAGACGCTCTACAACCGACCTGTTGATTTGCCATATGAACCCAGTCACGAAAAAATGTGGCGGGATGATCGGCTCTACGACATTGTTGTTGTGCTGGACTGCAACATGTATCCGGCCGTTAAGAACGAAGGCAGCGCCGTCTTCTTTCACGTCGCCCGTGAAGGCTTTTTACCGACAGAGGGCTGTATTGCTGTTTACCCAGAAGTGATGCGTGAGATCCTGAAGGAAATGGCTCCTGGTGACGTGCTAGAAGTGTGTGTTGATTAACGCAAAACTCGTTCAATGCATAAGGGCTGCTTTAAAGCGGCTCGTTCAGTTGTTCTAACCGAGGGTTTCTCCTGTATTTTCCCTAGTAATCTACGGTATTTTCCTTCATATAGTGCGTTCTTGACGGGTTAAATATGGATGGTAGCGAGCTGATGACGGATATGTTGGTTCCCTTTTTAAAAATGAACGGCCTTGGCAATGATTTCGTGGTGTTTGATGCCCGCGAAAACGAAATTGCCTTAACTCCCGAGCAGATAGCTGCAATCGGGAGCCGTACTAAGGGAATTGGCTTTGATCAGATGATCACCGTTGAGCCCACCAATTCCGGCGCTTATGCATTTATGCGAATTCACAACCGTGATGGCAGTGAAGTAGGTGCTTGCGGAAACGCAACACGGTGTATTGGCCGCCTGTTAATGGACGAGGCGAAAACCTCAAACGTTGCTATTCTCACGAATGCAGGATTGTTGATTGCTCATGCCTCTGACAGCGAAACACTTGTGAGCGTAGACATGGGCGTTCCGCGTCTTGAGTGGAAGCAAATCCCGCTTGCGGAAGAGTTTGTTGATACACGCGCTATTGAGCTTCAGATCGGGCCAATTGATGCGCCAGTTCTGCACTCGCCAAGTGTTGTTAACGTTGGTAATCCGCATGCTATTTTCTGGGTGGATGATATTGAAACCCATGACCTTGAGCGGTTTGGACCATTGCTTGAGTGTCACCCGATGTTCCCTGAAAAGGCGAATATCTCTCTGGCTCAAATCATCGGCGAAAACGAGATCCGCCTGAAGGTTTGGGAACGTGGTGTTGGCTTGACGCGAGCCTGTGGCACCGCAGCCTGCGCAACGGGAGTTGCTGCAGCACGGACAGGACGAACAGCACGTAAGTGCACCGTTCATCTACCGGGAGGGCCGCTGGGTATTGAGTGGCGTGAGGACAATGACCACATCATAATGACCGGCGAAACAGAAATTGAATTCGAGGGTGAGCTTAATCTTAACACCCTGACCTACACAAAGACCGCTTCGGGGGATGCGGCAATGGAGCCTACGCAGTGAGCATTGATGTTGTAACATTCGGCTGTCGCCTGAACGCTTATGAGTCGGAAGTGATGAAGCGCGAAGCCGAGGCCGCTGGCCTGAAAGACGCCGTGCTGATCAACACCTGTGCCGTGACCAACGAAGCAGTCCGCCAAGCACGACAAGCCATTCGTAAAACACGTCGCGAAAACCCTGATGCACGCATCATCGTAACCGGATGTGCCGCACAAACTGAGTCTAAAACCTTTGCCGAGATGGGTGAAGTGGATCTGGTTCTTGGCAACTCTGAAAAGCTTGAGCGCGCCTCTTATGGCCGTGTCGCTCAGTTTGGCATTGAGGATACCGAGAAGGTTCGCGTTAACGATATTATGAGCGTGCGCGAAACTGCAGGTCATCTGATTGACGGGCTTGAAGGACGTTCCCGCGCCTTTGTTCAAGTCCAAAACGGATGTGACCACCGCTGCACGTTCTGCATTATCCCCTATGGCCGTGGAAACTCTCGCTCAGTACCGATGGGCGTTGTGATTGATCAGATCAAACGGCTGGTTGATAATGGCTACGGCGAAATCGTACTGACTGGTGTCGATATCACCTCTTTTGGTGCCGATCTGCCGGGCACACCAAAGCTGGGAACGCTCTGTGCCAAGATACTGAAGATGGTTCCTGATCTGAAGCGACTGCGCCTCTCCTCCATCGACAGTATTGAAGCTGATGATGAGTTGATGGAAGTCATCGCCCATGATCAACGTCTGATGTCGCACTTGCACCTGTCTTTGCAGGCTGGCGACAACATGATTCTGAAACGCATGAAGCGTCGGCACTCTCGCGAGGATACCATCCAATTTTGCGAGGACGTTCGCAAGATGCGTCCCGATGTTGTGTTTGGCGCTGATATCATCGCCGGCTTCCCAACAGAAACCGATGAGATGTTTGAGAACACCATGCGCATTGTTGATGAGTGCGGCCTGACACACTTACACGTGTTCCCGTTCTCTCCTCGCCCAGGTACACCAGCAGCTCGCATGCCGCAGCTTGATCGCAGGATTATTAAAGAGCGCGCAGCCCGTCTTCGTATTAAGGGTCAGGAAGCTTTGCTTGCTCACCTTCGTGCGGAAGTTGGTAAGGAGCGTGAGATCCTCATTGAGCGTGAGGGACTTGGTCGCACCGAGCAGTTTACGCAGGTTGAACTGGATGCGGGCACAGCAGGAAGTCTTGTTTCTGCACGCATTACAGGGCATACCGAAAGACATCTGATTGCAGAGCCGGTTGGCAAAGTTGCATAAGCTTTTACACTTCAAGGGTACCTTTCCAGTATGAGCGAAAAAAAGCGCGGTTTTTTCAGTCGCCTGTTTGGTGGCACCTCAGAAGAAACACAGAGCGAGCAGGAGCAGACCGCTCCTGATAGCGCAGAGCTGCGTGAGTCTCTTGAAGGCGTTCAAGCTGTGCCGTTGGACTCAGTAAATGGCCTTGAAGAAACGGCAGAAGCAATTGCAAATGAAACGCTTGATCTCGAAAATCCAGAGATCACAGCGGAACCTGCGCCCATTGCCGAACCGGAACCAACTGAGAAACCTCCAGTTTTTGGCAGAGCGGAAATCAAAGCGCTGGAAGATACAGCGTATCTGGCCGACGACCTTCCGGATGAAAACGTTTCAGCAGACGCTCCTCCGGAGGCAGATATACTAGGGATAGAAGACAGCGATAAAGCTGTTGCTACCTCTGAGGATATTGCCGATGGAAACCCCATTCTCGCATCTGAGATCTCTGAAACATCTGGAGAAACTCAAGGACCAGAAGAAGCTGGAAGCGCTAAAGATCTTCGCGGAGACGGAAAATCTGGAGCAGCTGACGAAGCTCAAGAAATTGAAGAGGCTGGACAAACTCAGCGAACTGAAAAAGCTGGGCAAATTGTTCCAGTAAAGAAAAGCTGGTACCAACGCCTTAAGGCCGGGCTTTCCCGGTCGTCCAGTGCCCTTACTGAGGGCATCAGCTCAATCTTCACCAAGCGCAAGCTGGATGCAGATACACTTGAAGAGCTGGAAGATATTCTCATTCAGGCTGACCTTGGCATCGACACGGCAATAGCGATCACAGATCGTGTTTCCGATGGCCGATACGACAAGGAAATTTCTGGCGAGGAAGTGCGCGCAATTCTTGCTGAAGAAATTGAGAGCGTACTTGAACCAGTCGCCAAACCACTGGATCTCGACCACGGACACAAACCGCACGTCGTTTTGATGGTGGGTGTAAACGGGACTGGTAAGACCACCACAATCGGCAAGCTGTCCTCCCTGCTTCATGAGCAAGGCAAAAAAGTTATGCTCGCAGCGGGAGATACATTCCGCGCAGCAGCAGTTGAGCAGTTGAAAGTATGGGGTGACCGCACCGGCGCTGAAGTGGTTGCTCGCGATACCGGGGCGGATGCTGCCGGACTTGCCTATGATGCTATTGACGCGGCTCTTAATAAAGACGTTGATGTCTTGCTGATTGATACAGCTGGCCGTTTGCAGAACAAAGCCGAGCTGATGGATGAGCTTGAGAAGATCATCCGCGTAATCAAAAAGCAGATCCCAGATGCGCCGCACACCGTTCTCCTGACACTCGATGCGACGACCGGGCAGAACGCACTTTCTCAGGTTGAAATTTTCGGCAAAGTTGCGGGTGTGACCGGGCTTGTGATGACCAAGCTGGATGGCACAGCCCGTGGCGGTATTCTGGTAGCCATTGCCCGCAAATATGGCCTTCCTGTTCACTTCATCGGCGTTGGTGAAGGCGTTGAGGATCTTGAACCATTCTCCGCCAAGGACTTTGCTGAGGCAATTGCAGGCAAAGACGAAGCCTTCGATTGAACTAGCGTAAGTTCATTGGACCCTCGCAGGTGATAGGCTAATGTAGGTTCTGTTACTTACTC
The DNA here is from genome assembly GCF_900104145.1 of Pseudovibrio sp. Tun.PSC04-5.I4. Taxonomy (NCBI): domain Bacteria; kingdom Pseudomonadati; phylum Pseudomonadota; class Alphaproteobacteria; order Hyphomicrobiales; family Stappiaceae; genus Pseudovibrio; species Pseudovibrio sp. Tun.PSC04-5.I4. The sequence continues at coordinate 2,807,491 of NZ_FNLB01000006.1, forward strand.
GCTTATTGCCCGAGGATTTCCCATGAGCTTGGAATATATTCTCACATCCATCGTTGTTATTTTATTGCCGGGTACAGGTGTCCTTTACACCGTCGCAGTTGGGCTTGGTAAGGGCTTTCAGCCCAGTATTGCCGCCGCTTTTGGTTGCACGCTTGGTATTGTGCCTGCTGCACTAGCCAGCATTATTGGTGTTGCTGCTATTTTTCACAGCAGCACGCTTGCTTTTCAACTCCTCAAGTATCTCGGGGTTGTTTACCTATTTTATGTGTCCTGGAGCATTCTTCGAAGCGGTGGTGCATTAGAAGTAAATGATGAGCGTAAGGAGCGAACTCTGCCTCATACTGTACTCGATGGCATTTTGCTCAACGTTTTAAACCCTAAGCTCTCACTTTTCTTCCTTGCGTTTTTGCCTCAATTTGTTTCTCCGAATAGCGCACAAGCGACATCAGCTTTGCTTCTCCACGCCCTTGTTTTTATGCTACTGACATTTCTGATTTTTGTAGCTTACGGCGCAACTGCTTCACTTGCTCGAGATTACGTGATCACTCGCCCAAAAGTTATGGCTTGGCTAAAGCGTGGCTTTGCCGCTACCTTTGGCGCTCTTGGAGTAAAGCTCGCCTTTGCCGAGAGCTAAGTGCACAGAACAAATAGGCTCACATCAGAGCAAGCTATTGGAACAATATGGAAAACTTAAAGCTGAGGTTCCCTCCCATCCTCGTCTTTCTTGCTGTTGCTGCACTCGTTTGGGTGTCGGCATTCCTGCTACCTGGTGACGTAAACCTACACGGTGCTGGCAATGCCTTTCTCGTAATCGGCATTGGTGCCGGTGCATATTTCGGCATCACAGGCATCTCTGAATTTCGGAGAGCACGAACAACGACAAGCCCAACAAAACTCGAAAATGTGAGCGCTATCGTTTCTGCCGGGATATATTCCAAAACCCGAAACCCAATGTATCTGGGGCTGCAGTTTATGTTGCTTGGCTGGGCAATTTATCAGGGAAATTTGTTTTCAATTGCAATTGCCTTGGGCTTTGCTGGTTACATCACCCTGTTCCAAATCATACCTGAGGAAGCTACTTTAGAAGAAAACTTCGGCGAAGAGTACATGGAATACAAGGCCCGTGTACGCCGCTGGATGTGAGTTTTGCAAAAGCGAGCTTCAGGCTAAAACAAGCCAATCTCCGTGTTGCTTCAACCTACACCCTCAATTGTTACCCTATAGTAAGGATGCGCAATTACTGTTCCTCAGCGTAATACTGGCCGTTGGCCCAAGAATAGTAAAAAAGAGGAAATACAAAAATGGCCGTGCTTATGAAGTTCAAAGGGATTGAGCAGGTTTATAAGGAAACTGGCAAGATAGAGGCGGCTTTAACGAAGGCCAAAGTAGACGATGAAAAGCAAAAGGCATTTATCAAAGAACTGCTGCAAAAACGAAAACGCGTTGAAGATAAATTTCTGGATGAAGTCAATAACGACCCAAAGCTAAAGAACTTTAAGGCTCAGACAATCAAAGGTGATGGCGGTTACACCAAAGCACTTAAAGACGCAGCAGATCGCTTGCCTGTTGAATTAAAGGAAGCAAGCGGGAAGGTAACTTTGGTCGTTGGCAAAAACAATGCCGTCGGCACATAGCCAGTTGCCAGCCCCTACGCGCTGTACTGTGAGATCATGGCCGAAACCTCGGCCATGATGACAATTTGTGTCAGCTGTATGAGCCGCCCTGCATATTCGAAAGTGGCATTTTGCTCGCCTATTCATTGGCTGTATCAGATGCCAGTTTCGCCGCCTTCAATTGCTTCCATCCGGAAAGCTGCGGCCATAAGCGCCTTTGTGTAATCCGTTTTGGGATTATCAAAAACCTCATCAGACGTCCCTGCTTCCATGACCTTACCGTGCTTCATGACGACAACATCATTGGCGAGTGCCCGCACAACCTTGAGATCATGGGAGATGAATAAATACGCCAGCCCATGCGCTTTTTGCAGATCACGAAGCAGATCCACCACTTGTGCCTGAACACTCATATCCAGCGCTGAAGTTGGCTCATCCAGCATAACGAATTTAGGCTCCAGCACCATCGCCCGAGCGATAGAGATGCGCTGACGTTGTCCGCCCGAAAATTCATGCGGATAACGGAACCTAGTTGAAGCATCCAATCCCACTTCTTCCAGAGCAGCAGCAACTTTTGCTTCGCGCTCTGCAGCTGTCAATGTTGGCATATGGATCGTTAAGCCCTCACCCACAATTTCCGCCACTGACATCCGTGGAGATAGAGATCCGAAAGGGTCCTGAAAGACGATCTGCATATCTTTTCGCAACGGACGCATCTGCTTCCACGATTGCTCTTGAATTTCGGAGCCGTTGAAACTGATTTTCCCTGTCGAAGAGATCATGCGTAAGATCGCAAGGCCCAGCGTTGTTTTTCCTGAACCACTCTCGCCCACTATCCCAAGCGTTTGACCAACTCTGACTTTTACATCGATGCCATCAACTGCTTTGATATGACTAACAGTTTTGCGCATGAAGCCGCGTTTAACCGGAAACCAGACCTTGAGGTCCGTCGCTTCCATAATAATTGGCTGGCTATTATCGCCTGCGGGTGGGTGACCTTTCGGTTCTGCAGCGAGCAGGTGTTGGGTATATTCGTGTTGAGGACGCTCAAAAATGTCTTCAACATTCCCCTGCTCGACGATTTCACCCTGTGTCATGACACAGACACGGTCAGAGATCCTGCGTACGATACCCAAGTCATGCGTGATGAAGAGCATGGCCATGCCGGTGCTCTTTTGCAAATCTTTCAGCAATTGCAGAATTTGCGCCTGAACAGTCACATCTAGCGCTGTTGTTGGTTCGTCCGCTATCAGAAGATCTGGCTCATTTGCCAGCGCCATAGCGATCATGACACGCTGTCTTTGGCCGCCAGAAAGCTGGTGCGGATAGGAGTTTAACCGCTCCTCCGCATCGGGAATGCCAACCTGAGCCAGCAGTTCCAATACCCGTTTTCGGGCGTTGGTTTCCCCCAAGCCACGGTGAATTCTTAGGATTTCAGAGACCTGCTGCTCAATGGTATGCAGCGGATTCAAAGAGCTCATTGGCTCCTGAAAAATCATCGAAACCTTGTTGCCACGTACTTTCCGCATGTCGCTTTCAGTAGCCGCTATAAGGTCTTCGCCCTGATAAACGATCTTGCCGGTTGGATGACTGGCGGCGGGATACGGCAACAGCTTTAGTACTGACAAAGCGGTGACGGATTTACCAGAGCCGCTTTCTCCGACCAGCGCAAGGGTTTCCCCTTTGTCGATGCTGAAAGAGATTTTATCGACAGCAAGATTATTATTCTCACCCTGACTGAAGGCGACAGATAGTTCCTCAACAGAGAGGAGCGTGTTTTTATTGGTCATGTGCGTTCCTCCCTTCATTAACTCATTGTTTTTCTTGGGTCGAATGCATCACGCACTGCCTCACCGATGAAGATCAACAGGCTGAGCATGATGGAGAGCACGAAGAAGCCAGTCATTCCAAGCCATGGCGCTTGAAGGTTGTTTTTACCTTGCTTGAGCAATTCACCCAGTGACGCAGAGCCAGGAGGTAAACCGAAACCGAGGAAATCCAGCGCAGTGAGCGTTGAGATTGATCCATTCAGGATAAACGGCATGAACGTGAGCGTTGCGACCATAGCGTTTGGCAGAAGGTGGCGCCGCATGATGGTGCCATTTGACACGCCAAGTGCGCGCGCAGCCGAGATGTACTCAAAGTTTCGGCCTCGGAGGAACTCCGCTCGGATGACGCCAACCAATGCAACCCAAGAGAACGCAAGGAGAATAGAAAAGAGTATCCAGAACCCTGGCGTTAGCACAGATGAGACGATCAAAATGAGATAGAGCGTTGGTATCGCTGTCCATATTTCAATGAACCGCTGTAGGCCAAGATCAATCCAACCGCCGTAGTAGCCTTGAACTGCGCCCGCTGCGATGCCAATCACTGACGAAGCGGCTGTTAGCGCTAAACCGAACAAAACAGAAATACGGAAACCATAGATCAACCTCGCAAGAACATCTCGGCCTTGATCGTCTGTCCCTAACCAGTTCCAATTCCCCACATTACAGTTGGGATCATTTACGCCCTCAGCGTACCGCTCACAGCGTAGTTCTTTATCCATAGTCCAGCTTGGCGGTGCTGGTGCCGGAACGGGTATCTCGTTGTTGACAGTCTGATAAGAATAGCGAATTGCAGGCCACAGGATCCAGCCATCAGCATTAATTTGCTCTTGCACGAACGGATCTCGATAATCAGTTACAGGCAGGAATCCGTTAAACTTCTCTTCCGGGTAATTTACAAAAATTGGGGCTAGAACCTCCCCTTTGTAATAGACCAGCAACGGACGATCGTTCGCAATAAACTCAGCGAGCAAAGTGGTTATGAAAAGGAACAGGAAAATCCAGAGAGCCCAATACCCGCGTTTATTGGCGCAAAAGTTTTGCCATCTGCGTTTGTTTAGTGGTGACATACGCTGACGGCGTTCTGGTGGCTGAGTTTGCTCTGGCAGCGGATTGATTGTTGTGTAGCCTTGCTCTTGAAGGCGTTTTTCGAGTTGTGTGTCCATTGTTCCCGTCACACCTCTCGACTTTCGAAATCAATACGTGGATCAATCCAAGTGTACGTGAGATCAGAAATCAAATTCACAAACAGTCCCATGAGCGAGAATATGTAAAGCGTTGCAAAAACAACTGCATAATCGCGATTGATGATTGATTCAAAGCCAAGCAGGCCCAGACCGTCCAACGAAAAAATCGTTTCGATCAGCAATGACCCAGCAAAGAATGCGGAGATAAACGCCCCCGGAAAACCGGCGACGACAATTAGCATGGCATTGCGGAAGACATGGCCGTAAAGAACCTGATGCTCTGTGAGGCCCTTCGCGCGGGCCGTTTGAACGTATTGTTTTCGGATTTCATCCAGAAAAGAGTTCTTCGTCAAAAGCGTAGTGGTTGCAAATGCCGATAGAGCCATGGCTGTGAGCGGCAAAACAAGGTGCCAGAAATAGTCGAGAATTCTTTCAGGCCAGGACATGTCGCTCCAGCCTTCAGAGGTAAGCCCTCGAAGCGGGAAGAAATCCCAGAAGGAACCACCAGCGAACAAAACAATCAGCATGATCGCGAACAGAAAACCCGGAATGGCGTATCCCACGATGATGATGGAAGACGTCCAGACATCAAAGGATGTCCCATCCTTAACCGCCTTACGAATACCAAGCGGGATTGAAATCCCGTAGGAAATCAACGTCATCCAAAGGCCGAGGGATATGGAAACCGGGAGTTTTTCGACGATGAGATCGACAACTGCAACATCTCGGAAGTAACTTTCTCCGAAGTTGAAGGTCGCGTAATCTACGATCATACGACCGAAGCGTTCCAAGGGGGGCTTATCAAAGCCAAACTGGGCTTCCAACTCCTTGATGAACTCAGGATCGAGCCCTTGCGCGCCTCGGTACTTAGACCCGGCACTGTCTCCACCACCTTGATTAGCGGCGCCCGTACTTCCAAAGTCGCTTCCACCACCCGATATCCGACTGGTAGCTGATACGCTATCCCCTTGCAATTGTGCAATAACTTGCTCGACCGGGCCGCCCGGTGCAAATTGAATAATGGCAAAGTTTATCGCCATGATGCCGATCAGGGTCGGGATCATCAAAAGCAATCTTCGCAGAATATAGGCGCCCATGGGCTTCTTTTGTCCCTAATCTACCTTGCCGATACGCACGGCTTTTTCCAAATCTACCCACCACGTTGTTTCAACGGGGAATGCGAATGCGGGCATGTCATCGGGAATACCGAACATGTCCCAAACTGCAACTGTGTGGAATGCCTTAAACCATTGAGGGACCCAATAATATCCGGCACGCAGTACTCTATCCAATGCTCTGGCAGCAGTTATCATTTCCTCACGAGAGGACGCGCCAAGAGCTTTTTCCACCAAATCATCGACAGCCGGAACCTTAATACCAGCCAGATTGTACGAGCCGTTAGATTCTGCCGAGTTCGTCGTCCAGAAATTCCGAATGCCCGAGCCAAGTGTAGGTGTCAGAGAAAAACGGTGCCCTACAATGTCATAGTCGAAATCATCGACCCGTTTTTGGAATTGAGCCGGGTCTACAACCCGGAAGGTCGCTTCAATCCCTAACAGCCTGAGATTTTTGACATATGGCAGCACAATGCGTTCAAAACCAGGAGAATTGGAAAGGAACTCCATTTTCAACTGCTTATCATCAGGCCCAACAAGCTGCTCTCCGCGCCTGTGATAACCGGCTTCCTTCAGAAGCAATGATGCTTCACGAAGGAGCTTTCGGTCCTGTCCTGACCCATTGGAAATTGGCTGAATGATCGCTTCACCAAAAACGGCGTCCGGCAGGTCTTTTTTATATGGCTCTAAGAGTGCCAGCTCAGCTGAACTTGGCAAACCAACCGCCTTCATCTCCGAATTCTCGAAAAATGACTGTGTGCGGGTGTAGAGATCATAAAACAGCGCTGTATTTGACCATTCAAAATCGAAAGCATAACCCAATGCCTGACGAACTCGTGGATCGGAGAATTTCTCTTTGCGTGTGTTCAGGAACCAGCCTTGAGCACCGGACGGCAATCGAATGGCAAACTCTTTTTTGACAACGCGGCCTTCTGTGAACGCCGGGAAGTTATATTCCGTCGACCATGTTTTGGAGGAAAATTCCTCATGGAACGTAAGGCGCCCTTTCTTGAAAGCTTCAAAGGTCGTCTGTCGGTCGCGGAAGAAATCTAGTCGAATGATCCGAAAGTTGTTGTGCCCCTGCATTACCGGAAGATCTTTTGCCCAGTAATTCTCGGCTTTTTTGTACTCGATGTACCTGCCGATTTCATAACGGCCAACCATATAAGGGCCGGACGAAAGCGGCGGCGTAAGTGTCGAGGCTTCAAAGTTGTAGCGAGTATAATAACTCTTTGAAAAGATAGGTAAAGTCGCAACAAACAGAGGCAATTGCCTGCTGTGTTTTCCCGAGAAACTGACAGTGACAGTGAGTTCATCTGGCGCAGTTGCCCCCACCATCTCCTGAATTGCCTGACGGATAGTGGGGTGCCCTTTTTCCTTCAGGATATTCAAGCTGAAGGCCACATCTTCCGCGTCGAGTGTTGATCCATCGTGGAACCGAGCTTCGGGGCGGATTTTGAACGTTACAAAATTGCCATCGGTTGAAACTTCTGCACTTTCCGCGACCAAACCATAAACCGCATCCGGTTCATCGTAGGCCCGCACCATCAGGGTATCAAAACAATTCTCCATACGTGGAGGGGCATCTCCCTTCAGGATGAAGGTGTTAAACGTGTTGAATGTCTGCGGGTTTTGATTGTACCCCCAGCTCGGCGCCGTCATTACGATCTTCCCGCCCTTGGGAGCTGCGGGATTCACGTAGTCAAATGCTGTAAAATCTGCTGGGTATTTCAGGTCTCCAAACACGGAGAGACCATGGCGCATTGTTCCTGCCTGCACCGGCAGAGCGCCGCCGGGGACAAGAAATGCGGCCATTGTTGCTGCACTGAAATGAAGAAAACTTCGTCTATTTATATTGGTCGGCTGCATCAATTGGCCTCCCTAACTTTTTGGGCTTTCGCCTCATCCCACCACCAGACAGTAGGGAACCCGATTGCAAATTCTGGCAATTGTTTTGCATGCGAGAAACGATCCCAACGGGCAATCCGGCTGAAAGGAGAGGTCCAACTTGGAACCACGTACTGCTCCCACATCAGGATACGATCCATCGCTTTTGTGGCAGCAATCAGTTCTTCTCGGTCATCTGAATTGATAATGATGTTGATTAACTCATCAATCACAGGGTCTTTGACGCCCGCGTAGTTTTGTGAAGCTTCATTATCTGCAGACTCAGACCCCCAATATCCCCGCTGCTCATTACCCGGAGACAACGATTGAGCCCAGCCAGTGTACATCATATCAAAGTCACGGCTGCGCACGCGATTTACGAACTGGGAGCTATCAACAACGCGGAGTTGAAGGTCGATACCGATTTTTCTCAGGGATGCCTGATAACGAAGGGCAACGCGCTCAAAACGCCCGCCGTTCATTAAGTATTCAATAGTCAGAGGTTTCCCGGTTTCTTCATTGACCAGCTTGCCCTGCTTCTGCACGTATCCAGCCTCCTTAAGAAGACCAAGTGCTTCTCTTAGATTGGATCGTTCCTGCCGCGAATCTTCTGAGGCCGGGTTCTCGTAGGGCTCTGTAAAAATTTCTTCCGGCACTGGCGCTTTCAGGGACTTCAGGATCTCTAGTTCCCGCCCCTCTGGCAAGCCTGAAGAAGCTAGCTTTGTTCCATCGAAGTAGCTGGTAAACCGGCTGTATTGACCGAAGAAAATCGTCCGATTCATTTCTTCGAAATTCAGTGCATAGTTCAATGCCTTTCGGACACGGCGATCCTGAAACATTTCTTTGCGCGTATTCAGAATGAAGCCCAGCATCAAGCCGCTGCCACGGTATGTCTGCGGGAATTTCTCTAGTATGATTTGTTGGTTTTCCACCTGCGGAATATCGTAGGCCGTTGCCCAATTTTTTGCCGTCGTTTCTGTGCGCCAATCAAAACTGTCTGCTTTAAAAGCTTCCAGTTGCACAGTCTCGTCCCGGTAATAATCGTAGGCGATCTTATCGAAATTATTAGAGCCCACGTTTACGTTCAGGTCTTTAGCCCAGTAATCTTCGACGCGATCGTATGAAATCGACCGACCTGCAACGACTTTGCCAACGCGATACGCACCAGATGAGAGCGGGGCCTCTAAAGTGCTCCTGGAGATGTCACGTGGGTCTCCGTCCTTATCACTCGCAGTCCACCAATGCTTGGGCAAAATCATAAGAGAACCCAAAATTTGCGGCGCTTCTCGGTTGCCTGGTTCAGCAAAATTGAACCGTATTTCTGTCGGACTTAAAATCTCATAGCCAGTGACATGGCGATAATAATACTTTTCTCTTGGTGCTAGTTTTGTCCATTGATCAAAGGACCATCCCACATCCTCCGCGGTAATTTGCTTACCATCATGCCAGCGTGCTTCTGGCCTTAGCCGATAAGTCACCCATGAGAAATCATCGGGATACTTCAATGCATCTGCAATCAAGCCATACTCAGTTGATGACTCGCTCATGGATGGGGTCATCAGAGTATCGTAAACAAGACCTAGCCCGATAGCTGTGACACCTTTAGATGCGACAGGATTGAGACTATCAAACGTCCCTGTCCACGAAAGGCGAACAGTCCCGCCCTTCGGCGCATCCGGATTTACATAAGGAAAATGCTTAAAGTCCCTAGGCATTTGAGGCGCGCTGATTAGAGAGTCAGCATACCGCCATTCAGGTTCATTCGTTTCAGCAATTGCGGAAGGAGACGCGAGGCTTGCAACAGCAAGCGCCAAACCGGTTAAAGGGCCATATAGTTTGGTACGCACGACATTCCTCCATAAATACAATCAGTAGTTTTGACGTAAAAAACCGTCCGCCAATGAGAGTTGAACTGTTCTCTCAGTTTAAGCCTAACTTTAAACTAAGCTTACGGCTGAAAACACTTCCACGACAACGATTTTTGCCAAGATGACAAAAATTTAACTGGAAGAAACGAGGAAAACATTGGCATTCACCCAAAAGTAGACAATAAAAAAGCCGGGATCAAATCCCGACTCTTTGATAATTCTACCCCAATATTTGTCAGGGCGAAAAATGATCAAGTTTAGTTGATCGGTACTGGGTTATCAGAGAGAGACCGCAAGTAGGCAATAAGATCAGCGCGTGGCTTATCTTTTTTCAAGCCTGCGTACCCCATAGACGTACCAGCGACATGCTTCTTCGGCGCTCTAACGAATTCGTTCAGCTGCTCGAAAGTCCATGCGGGGGTATTTGCACCGAACTCCTGCATTGCAGAGGAGTAGGAGAAGCCTTCATGTGTCGCAGGTGTGCGACCGACAACACCCCACAGAGCTGGGCCAACTTTGTTTTTGCCGCCCTGTTCGAAGGAGTGACAAGCTGCGCATTTTTTGGCTTGCTTTGCGCCAGATTCGGCAGAAGCGGTTACGAGCAATTCTTCAATTGAAGCTACCTTGACTTCTTCCGCAGCTTCATCGCCTGCACCGTCGTCAGCGCCGGCAACTTCAATTTCAAAACCGCGTTTTTCTTCTTCATGAGGCGCAAAGATGACATCTGTCAAAACATTCAGGCCCATGAATGCAACCAAAGCGAACAAAATTGCGCCCACAATTTTATTCAGTTCAAACGAATTCATAGCTCACACGCTCCAAAAATTGGTTAGGCTGGCTTAGTCTGAAAGGGATATGCCACCTAACACGATCTATGTATTTTGCTGGGAAACTACAGTTAAGTTCGAGCGTTTGTCCATAATTTTATTAGTGTTTTTCCTTGGACTTTTGCAGTGGTACGGACCAGAGCTCGATCTTTCCGGACCAAAAAAACTGCGCAAGATTGCCACACCCGAATATGAATAGTTTAAAACGACTATAAACTACTGATTTTCTCAGTAATATCCCAACACCGTTTAATAAGGTTGCAAATTAGTGGTACCACACTTAGTTAACCTGAACTCAAGTTAGTGCGACAATATATCACATTAAATGACCTGGAGATCTGAGGGTTTTGCATCCCAACGAGACCTCAATATGCATATCTGCGCACTCTTGAGGTCTTTTCACCTAATGTTTCGTCGCAGCAAGCCGTTTTAGTTTTGCTTTCCCTCGCATCTAGGGCAATTTGTAGAAGAATTCGCTTCGCTAACTATAGCGACGCCTTTAAACATAACCCATTTCCAAAATACCTGTGAGTATAGTGATGTCTGAACAGCGCAAAGTCGTGTTTCAAGGAGAGGTGGGAGCCAACTCCCATATGGCATGTAACAGTGTCTACCCAGAGTACCAAGCTATCCCTTGCCCGACTTTTGAAGACTGCTTCCACGCTATCGAAAATGGAGATGCGGAGCTCGGGATGATCCCGATTGAAAACTCCGTTGCGGGCCGTGTTGCAGATATTCACCACCTTCTACCACGCAGCAACCTGCATATTATTGGCGAGTACTTCATGCCAATCCGTTTTCAGCTGATGGGTATTCCCGGCACAAAGCTTGAAGATTTAAAGAGCGTTCAAAGCCACATTATGGGCCTTGGACAATGTCGAAACTTCATTCGCAAGCATGGCCTCAGCCCAATTATCGGCGCAGATACAGCAGGTTCTGCCCGGCAGGTCATTGAAGGTGGTGACAAATCAATCGCGGCTTTCGCCCCAGAACTGGCGGCTGATGTTTACGGCCTTGATATTCTGGCGCGTGATTGTGAAGACGAAGCTCACAACACCACCCGCTTTGTAATTTTGTCGCGCGAGAAAAAGCAGGCTGCAAATACCGGCCAGCCTATTATCTCCACTTTCGTGTTCCGGGTCCGTAACGTCTCCGCTGCTTTGTACAAAGGGTTGGGCGGTTTTGCGACGAACAACGTGAACATGACCAAACTGGAATCCTACCAGTTGGAAGGGCAATTTTTCGCTTCAATGTTCTATGCAGACGTCGAAGGCCACCCAGAAGAAGCAAATGTAGCCCTTGCACTTGAAGAGCTGGCGTTTTATTCGACGGAACTGAATATTCTTGGGGTATACAATGCCAGCCCGTTCCGCGAAAAAATACGGGAGCCTGAGGCTAACCGAGCTTTGCGGCCGACACCTGGGAAATAATCTTTGATAGGCCTTACTCAAGCGGTGAGCCACCTATGTATCGTTCCGGGCTTTGGGTCCGGGCTAGTTACAAGGACTTTACATGTCTGAATTCAAGTTTGATGCATTGTGCATCGGCAATGCAATCACTGATGTCTTCTCTCATGTGGAAGATAACTTTCTCGTTGAACAGTCTCTTGTTAAAGGGTCTATGCGGTTGGTCGACACAGACGAGGCCTTGCGTCTTTATGATCTGATGGGCCAGACCACCCGCATTTCCGGCGGGAGCGCTGGTAATACTGCTGCGGGCATAGCCTCGTTGGGCGGCGTACCAGCTTTTATTGGTAAGGTCGCTGATGATGAAATTGGCGAGGTATACCGCCATGACATGAACAGCATTGGGTCGCATTTCAACACCGGCCCTCTACGTGATGATCTTGCGTCAGGTCGGTCCATGATTTTGATTACGCCGGATGGCGAGCGGACCATGAACACCTATCTAGGTGCAGCGACTAAGCTAACTGCCTTTGACATTGATAAGGCCATTGTCGCTCAATCCGCAATCACCTATATGGAAGGCTACCTTTGGGATGAGGAAGCGGCAAAGAGCGCATTCCTTGAAGCCTCCAAGATTGCACATGCCTCAGAGAGACTGGTGTCCCTCTCCCTTTCTGACAGTTTTTGCGTAGACCGCTTCCGCGATGAGTTTCTTGAGCTCATTCAGGAAGACAAGGTCGATATCCTATTTGCCAACGAACATGAGCTGAAAGCTCTGTATCAGACGGCAGACATTGAAACAGCAATTGCGCAGGTTCGTGAAGATTGCACACTCACCGCTCTTACAATGGGCTCAGAAGGTGCTATGGCGATCTCTCGCGAGGAGACTGTGCATGTGCCTGCCTCTGCCATCATCGGCGGTGTGCGTGACCTGACAGGTGCTGGTGACCTATTTGCCTCAGGCTTCCTCTTCGGACTGGCCCGCGACTTTGATTTGAGCACTTGTGCTGAGCTTGGCTGCCTTTGTGCTGGCGAAGTGATCAGCCATGTTGGTGCGCGTCCTGAAAAGCCACTCGACCAGATTGCTGAGCAGAGCGGCTTTACGCTGTAATCTCTCATCTATTGTCATTAATAGGCGGCTCCCGGGCCGCCTTTTTATTTACAAGATCACCTGTTCAATCTGGCGGGTACTTTGAACTTGAAAAAATAAGGGCTCTGCGGTCCTGATATTCAGGCGCTCAATTTCATCAGGCTTAAGGGTATTGATCACAGAGACCAGCGCACGCAGTGAATTTCTATGTGCAGCGATGATGATATTTTTCCCGTTTAACAATTAGGGCAAGACACAACTGTTAAACGCATTGCTGGTCCGTTTTGCCGTCATTTCGAGGCTCTCGCCACCGGGAGGAACTTCATCGAAGGATTGGCGCCAGCGATGGACTTGCTCAACTCCGTAGTTTTGGCTTGCGGCCTCGACGGTAAGCCCTGTCAGTTCACCATAATCCCGCTCATTAAAGCGCTTGTCTTCAATAACGTGGAGCTGGGACTGTTCCATTTCCGTCAAAATTAGACCCAGCGTATTCCGGGCCCGAGCAAGACAGGAGGAATAGGCCATGTCAAATTTCAATGATTTGGATTTGAGGAGCTGTCCGGTTCGCTTAGCTTCTTCGACGCCTTGTGCAGTTAGCTTAGGATTGCTCTGCCCTGAAAAAATTCTCTTGGAGTTCCATTCACTTTGCCCATGGCGCACTAACACCAACAATCCCATAAGATACGCCCCACATGTTTCAATAGACCGTTTTATACTGAGATTGGCGCGCATCTAAACCAAACTTTCGTGCAATATGTCATGTGGAGACATTGAATATCTTCAAGCTTCCTCCAAAATTCTAGTTGGCAATCCATCTAGGCTTACAGAGTTATATTTGCGCCAATAATTTTCGAGTTCCACCTGATCCATAGTTTCATAGTAAGGCAGGAACTCTTTATCTACGCGCGTCGTCACTAGGTCCATTTGCGGTACGGTTGAACCACAAGAGGTTTGAATCAGCTCGATATCCAAATCAAAGATTTGCCGACTACCGGGAATATCTGGGAACAGACCCGCCAGCTCATTCCAGTTATCATCTCGCGGATGAACAACTTTTGCCTGACCAAACACTCTCAGCGTCAGCCTCTGCTCTCCAAAAGAGCAGAACATCAGCGTCATGCGGCTAAGTTCCTGGATATGGGTCGCGGTTTCGTTGCCAATTCCCGTCAGGTTGAGCCAGACAAGCCTTTCATCGCTCAATACGCGAAGAGTATCCATTCCTTTAGGCGAGATATTAATGCGCCCGGTAGCCCCAGCTGTCGCGACGAAGAAGATCTGTTGCTCTTCAATGTGTTGGCGGAACCTGCGATTTAATCGTTCAGCTATGATCATCGGTTTCCCTTGGCCCCCAGCTCACCAGCTGCTATTCGGAATCTGCGTACTCGACATTTTTTCGACGTTGCTCACCGGCATAACTTCCAGATCGCCCCTCATTCCTTTTTTCATAACCACGAGCCCAAGCCTGCCAGAACTCAGGGGATGCATCTTTCATTTCACCAATTTCAGGCGGAGACAGAACAGTTTTAGGGAGGATGGAATTTGGAAGCTGAACAACCTGCAATAATGGCCGATGCCGAGGGAAGCTTATCGGCACATCTTGTTTGCGGAGCTTCACATTTATGAAGAGTGGCGAACAGAACCAGCTTGAATCAATCATTGCTTCAAAACAATCGTAGGCTGCGTTGCTGGGTAGATTGATGGGCCCACGCACCCAGTGACACTGACCTTCATCACCAATCAGGCTGTACCCTGTGCCAATCTGCACAATATCGCCTTCAGGGAAGACATCCAGAAATGGCGGATAGTTGTCTTCTAATTCAGGTGGGCAGGTATCTCTGTAATCCTGAACGAAATCCGTTAGGTACAGTCGGTCCAGAAGTGTCCATTCACCCTCCGCACCCAATCGGTATAAAACCTCTGAGCCTGTCCATAGAAGGTAAAAATCAACCGGCGGGTACAAATACCACCCCTGGCGAGATGCAGTGACAAGTGGCTCGCAATACTTCATAGCGCGCGCTGGCATCATACCGAGGTTTGTTCCATCCGCCTTAACAACATCAGGCGCGGATTTGACCATTCTTACAAATTTCACGTGCTTTTCCTCGCAGATGAAATGATCTGCAAATCAGAGTGGAGCCAATGATGGGCCCCACTCTTTAAAGTATTATTTTGGCTTCTTATCTGTCTCTTTTGGAGCCATGCCGCCATTCAATTTTGCTGGCTTAGCTTGAGCGGATGAAGGGCGACCATCGGTAGCTACTGAAAACTTCATAGACTGTCCTTTCAATCAATTTTTAAAATTGCGCGTGTAGGGATTACCTCGCAAATGAAGGCTGTCATCGAATTTTCGGCAAAGCAACACTAATAATAATTGATTTACATTATCTATTATTGATAATTTACGGTGCGTTATTTATCATAAGCTTAGTATTATTATTTGATCTACTTATGTGAATAACTACTACTTGAGACGCCACAGAGATCTTACCCTTTGACATGTAAAACCTCTAAATTGAAATTGGCCAACAAAAAAGCGGCCCTTTGAAAGGCCGCTTTTGTGATTCAATTTCTAACGTAGATGAAGACTAAACTTCAGCCAAATCTTCTACAGAGAGAACCTTACCTTCTTCATCAAGACGGTAAACGATAGGCTTACCAGTGCCCAGTTCACGCTTGAGGATCTCCTCTGGAGTCAGGTCTTCCAGTTCCATGATAAGGGACCGCAGGGAGTTGCCGTGTGCAGCAACAATAGTCCGATTACCTTCGAGAACTTTTGGAAGAATGTCACTGCGGTAGTATGGCAGTGTACGTTCTGCAGTCATCTTCAGGCTTTCACCGCCTGGAGGAGGAACGTCGAAAGAACGACGCCAAATATGGACCTGCTCTTCACCGAATTTCACACGAGCTTCGTCTTTGTTCATGCCGGTGATGTCACCGTAATCACGCTCATTCAGAGCTTGATCTTTGGCGGTTGGCAAGTCTTCCTGCCCGAGTTCAGCAAGGATCAGCTTCAGAGTATTCTGAGCGCGCTGCAGGTCGGAAGTGAATGCAAGGTCAAACGTAAGGTTCATTTCCTTAAGTTTTTTCCCAGCAGTCTTTGCTTCTTCAACACCTTGTTCTGTCAAGTCTGGATCTTTCCAGCCGGTGAACAAGTTTTTCAAATTCCATTCGCTTTGTCCGTGGCGGACGAGAACCAAAAGGCGTTCCATCAAGTTCTCCTAAGGAGGTTATGTTTGCTTGAAAGCAGTTGTCTTGGAAGGACTGCAGTCAAGTTTCATTTCGCATATCTCGCACTTCACTTCTCAGCGCGCGAAACTGCGGTGTGTATTACTCATCATTCAGGCCGAGAACATCAGCCATCGAGTATAGGCCCGGTTGCTGTTTTAGCGCCCAAAGAGCTGCCTTAACTGCACCGCGAGCAAAAATATGCCTATCAGTTGCGATGTGCGAAAGATCTATACGCTCTCCTTCGCCTGCAAACATCACAGTATGTTCACCTACTACCGAACCGCCTCGTAATGTAGCGAAACCTATATCACCTCGATTGCGTGCACCTGTAATGCCATCACGCGTGCGAACACTATTTGTTTCGAGGTCAATTCCGCGGCCTTCAGCAGCAGCCTCACCCAACAGCAATGCTGTACCGGAGGGCGCATCTACCTTGTGTTTATGGTGCATCTCAAGAACTTCGATATCAAAGTCCTCATCCAATGCTGCAGCAGCCTTTTTTACAAGACCTGCGAGCAGGTTAACACCTAGGCTCATATTACCTGATTTGACAATGCGGGCCGATGTCGCGGAGGACACCAATTCCGCAGATTGCGCGGAGGTCATACCGGTTGTGCCGATTACATGCACGATTGAATGACGTGCTGCGGCTGTGGCAAAGCCAACGGTTGCTTCTGGAATTGTAAAATCCAGCACACCCTCAGCTTGTTCAAATGCAGCATCCAGATTAGCAGTTACTGGCACACTTAGTTTACCGCACCCTGCTAATTCCCCAGCGTCTTTGCCCAGGAACTCAGAGCCCGTACGCTCTACAGCGCCTGAAACTACAACGCCGTCCATCTCGGTTACCGTGCGTATCAGTGCGCGGCCCATTCGGCCACCCGCACCAACAACAACCAGTCGCATATCGCCCATCGTATTCCCCCGGGCTTCTGTAAAGCCCCTCCAACCATAAGGTGTGTGTGGGTATAGCAGGCAGCTTGCCTCTATTCAAACCGAATAGGCCAAAGGATCAAAAGAGGTTTTAAATCTGCAAGTTGCAACTGCATTGAGTTTTAGTTCATAGACTTATTCGCATTATTGCTTAGTCTATCCGAGCACAACAAACAAACCAAGCAACTGACCTTAGTTTCAAATTTCATTCTTAGAATGTGAAATTTCGCGTCGGCTTGACGAGACCTAGGCACAGCAATGGATAATATACGTGGGAGCGCCTGGATGGTGCTCGCAATGCTGGGATTTGCAATAGAAGACGCATTGCTTAAGTCCGCGACGACAATTGTCCCAGTGGGACAGACCTTAATGCTTTTTGGCATCGGCGGAACACTAGGGTTTCTCATCCTCACCTGGAGGAGAGGAGAAAAAGCTCTGGTCCGCGCCGCCCTAACACCTACACTCTTAACTCGTGCTGTATTTGAAATCACAGGCCGCCTGTTCTTCCTGCTTTCCCTTGCCTTAAGTACGCTGTCCAGCACATCTGCCATTCTACAAGCCACGCCGCTAGCTGTGACTTTGGGTGCAGCTCTCTTCCTTGGCGAACGGGTACGTTGGCAACGCTGGCTTGCTATCTTTGTCGGGTTTGTAGGTGTTCTTTTGGTGATCAAACCCAGTCCAGCGTCATTTGAACTGACATCAATGCTAGCGGTTATTGGTATGCTCGGTTTTGCTGGGCGCGATCTGGCAACACGAGCAGCACCTCCAGCGCTTTCCAATATGCAGCTGGGTGTCTACGGGTTCGCGGTATTGATCCCAACGGGTGGGGCTTATGCGCTTTGGAATGGTGGTTTCATTATGCCTGACCTTGCAAGCGGCACTGCAATCTTCATCGCAACATTCGTTGGCGTCGGAGCCTATTACTCACTTACTGTTGCGATGAGGGCTGGTGAGGTTTCGGTGATTACCCCGTTCCGTTATTCCCGCCTCTTATTCGGATTGTTTCTAGGTGCTGTGATATTTGGTGAACGACCAGACATGATGACCCTAGTAGGCTCTGCAGTTATTGTTGTGAGTGGGGTTTATATTTTAACTCAGCGGCAACCTGCCAGCAGCGACAAAGACACATTAACCTCTCAAAACTAAAGAGCTTTTTGATCCGCCAATAAAAAAAGGCCACTTCAATCTGAAGCGGCCTTTTTAAATTTACTCGACTAAATATTAGTCTTTTGCTGGCGCAGGAGCGGCCTCTTCGCGAGGAGCTTCCTTACCAGTTTCCTGGTCGACAACCTTCATGGAGAGGCGAACTTTACCGCGCTCATCGAAGCCCATGAGTTTAACGAAGACTTTTTCGCCTTCTTTCACAACGTCAGTCACTTTGCCAACCTTGCGAGGAGCAAGCTGGGAAATGTGTACCAGACCATCGCGAGCGCCGAAGAAGTTTACGAATGCGCCGAAGTCTACAGTCTTAACAACAGTACCTTCGTAGATTACGCCAACTTCTGGCTCAGCAGCGATGGAGTTGATCCAGTTGAGAGCAGCTTTAATCGCTTTACCGTCAGAAGAAGCCACCTTAACGGTGCCATCGTCTTCGATGTTCACTTTAGCGCCGGTCTTTTCAACGATCTCACGGATAACTTTACCGCCAGAACCGATAACTTCACGGATCTTGTCTACTGGGATCTTGATGACTTCAATGCGTGGGGCATGTTCACCAAGCTCAGAACGAGCCGTTGTGATTGCTTTAGACATTTCGTCGAGGATATGAACGCGGCCGCCTTTAGCCTGTTCCAGAGCAGCCGTCATGATCTCTTCGGTAATACCGTCGATCTTGATGTCCATCTGAAGAGCAGTGATACCGTCTGCAGTACCAGCAACTTTAAAGTCCATATCGCCGAGGTGATCTTCATCGCCAAGGATATCGGAGAGAACTGCGTAGCGCTCGCCTTCCTTGATGAGACCCATTGCGATGCCAGCTACAGGCGCTTTAAGCGGAACACCAGCGTCCATCAGGGACAGGGATGCGCCACAAACAGATGCCATGGAAGAGGAACCGTTGGACTCAGTGATTTCGGAAACAACACGCAGTGTGTATGGGAAATCGTGGTGAGCAGGCAACATTGGGCGTACTGCACGCCATGCCAGTTTACCGTGACCGATTTCACGACGTCCTGGGGAGCCCATGCGACCAGCTTCACCTACAGAGTAAGGAGGGAAGTTGTAGTGCAGCATGAATGCAGATTTAGTTGTGCCTTCGAGCTTATCAACGAACTGCTCGTCTTCACCTGTGCCCAGAGTTGCAACAACCATTGCCTGAGTTTCACCGCGTGTGAACAGGGAAGAACCATGCGCACGTGGCAGCATGCCAACTTCAGAAACGATTGAGCGAACTGTAGACAGATTGCGGCCATCGATACGGCTGCCGGTATCCAGGATACGGCCACGTACGATAGAAGCTTCTGCTTTTTTGAACAGATCGGAGATAACGGTCGCGTCAGGAGCACCTTCTTCGCCGTTTACGAGAGCTGCAACAACTTTGGCCTTCACAGCATCAACAGCAACTTTACGCTCTGTCTTTGCAGTGATGGAATATGCAGCGCCGAGTTCTTCAGCAGCAAGGCCTTGAACTTTAGCGAACAGAACAGAATGATCTGGCAGGTTCAGTTCGCGAGGAGCCTTTGCAGCTTTTTCTGCGAGCTGAATGATCGCATCAATTACTGGCTGGAATTCGCGGTGACCGAACATTACAGCGCCGAGCATGACTTCTTCAGTCAGTTCCTGCGCTTCAGATTCAACCATCAACACTGCGTCGTTGGTACCTGCAACAATCAGGTCCAGATCGGTTTCTTCCATCTGGTCAACTGTTGGGTTGAGAACGTATTCGCCGTTGATGAGACCAACACGCGCACCACCAATTGGGCCCATGAATGGCACGCCGGAGATGGTGAGAGCAGCAGATGCGCCAACCATTGCCAGAATGTCTGGTGCGTTCTCAAGATCGTGAGACAAAACAGTCAGAACAACCTGAGTTTCGTTTTTGTAACCCTCTACAAAGAGAGGACGGATCGGACGGTCGATCAGACGGGAAGTCAGGGTCTCGTGCTCAGACGGACGGCCTTCGCGCTTAAAGAAACCACCTGGGATGCGGCCAGCAGCGTATGCCTTTTCCTGATAATTAACGGTGAGTGGGAAGAAATCCTGACCTGACTTTGCAGTTTTCGCGGACACAACGGTCGCAAGAACTTTGGTCTCGCCGTATGTGGCCAGAACAGCGCCGTCAGCCTGACGGGCTACTTTGCCGGTTTCAAGGATGAGCGGACGGCCGCCCCATTCAACTTCCACGCGATGTATATCAAACATATCTCTATCCTAACGTTCGCCTCACCGGTTTGATGGTCGTCATCAAGTGTGAGGCTGTCATTTACCGACAACGCGCGCATATTTATGAACCCTGAAAACCGGGGTGCGCGGTGCCTTTTCAGGCGGAACGATTGCGGGCAAGACAACAAGAAACTCAAATGCACTTAAGTTTCTGGCAATCCTGCCAGGTCCCCATTCGCCTGTCTTCATTCTGGAAAAGAACTGCCTTCTCCAAAACAACCTCACATAACTTCAACAGATATATGAGTAATTTAAGCAAAACGCGGCAAGCTTGCGCTGCCGCGTTTTAAAAACTTCGTCTTAGCGACGAATGCCGAGACGCTCGATAAGGGTCTGGTAGCGAGCAACGTCTTTGCCCTTGACGTAGTCAAGAAGCTTACGACGAAGTGCAACCATTTTAAGAAGACCACGACGTGAGTGGTTGTCTTTCTTGTGGCCCTTGAAGTGCTCAGTCAGAACTGTAATGCGGTGTGTAAGGATAGCAACCTGTACTTCCGGGGAACCAGTGTCGCCTTCTTTGATCGCAAATTCTTTGATCAGTTCAGTCTTTTTTTCTAGCGTAATCGACATCGAGTTTTCCTTGTATTTTCATAGCAGTTTTCACTGCACATATAATTCACACCATCGAAATGGAGCGGTGCTCTTTCACAGAGCAATGTACTGATCTCGGGCAATGCCAAGATGTCGTCTAGCGAAGTCAGGCCAGCACATATTGACCGAAGAAGCATACACTTCCCGGCGGCGGGACTATGACTGAAAACCCCTCAAAAAACCAGAGGAATCTTAGTGTAACAAATTTCAATTTTCCAACCTACTTTGAAACCATAGGTATCAAGTTGGATCCGAATATTTGTGCCCCAATGAAGCACCTCTTTCCAATCATTTAGTAGGTCGGAGCATCGTATTCAATTCATGCTTTTTTGCATCAGTGATTAAACACGCGTTTGGGTTGGAACTCTCCTTTGGAGACCTCGCCGAATGCAATCAGCTTTCCGCCAGAAACCACATAGATTTCCTCAGGACCGATCGGAGCATCCGCGCCCCTTAACAAAATCGAGTTTCCCCGTCTCACACGCGCTGCGGCGTCCGAGGTGATTCTGAGCTCAGTCAACTGGTAGAGTGCTGTTTCGACTGGCTTGATCGTTTCCATCAGAGCTGCGTTTTCGAGCGGATTTTCGAAAGGAGATTCCTCACCTTCTTCGCAGTCCACCTTCATCGCTTCTTTTGCGGCACGCAGCTCGTCAAGAGTTACCATTTGCTCTTCACCAAATGGGCCAACAAGCAATCTACGGAGTTCCGTTACGCAGCCGCATGTTCCGAGACGCTCACCCAGATCTCGCGCAAGGGCACGAACATAGGTCCCTTTCCCACACTCAGCTTCAAAGATCGCACGATTTTCATCAGGGCATTCAATAAGATCAAGGCGGTGGACTTCAATAGTACGCGGCTCAAGCTTTACGTCCTCGCCACTACGTGCCAGATCGTACGCTCTATTACCATCCACTTTGATTGCCGAGAAAATCGGAGGCGTCTGCTCGATGGATCCGCAGAACTCAGATAGAACCGCAGTGATCTCGTCAACCGACGGACGAACGTCGGAAGTTTTAACCGGCTCGCCTTCAGCATCATCAGTCGTGGTCTGCGTGCCCCAAGTTACCTCAAAACGATAAACCTTGCGCCCATCCATGACATAAGGAACTGTTTTAGTTGCTTCTCCGAAAGCAATAGGCAGACACCCTGTTGCGAGGGGATCAAGCGTTCCTGCGTGTCCAACCTTCTCAGGATGGAATATTCTCTTCAACTGACTCAACGCATCGTTAGAGGTCAGGTTCAGAGGTTTGTCCAGAACGAGCCAACCGTTTACCGAAAAACGGGGCCTGCGTCGCTGTTGCTTCCGCGCCATACTGCTATGCTCTTATTCGTAAAATCTTTGAGTGATCTAAAACTAATGACCGGATTTAATCGCGGTCATTACCCTCTTGATCTTCGTCCTCGATGCCACCGTCAGCCCAGTCCTTGCGGATGACAGGCTCGAGCAAAAGGCGGGAGATCAGGTCATCGTCATCAAACCGTGTATCGGCCACAAAGCGCAGATCGCATGTGTATTTCGTGGTGACACGTCGTGCGACTTGACCGCGAAGATATCTTGCGTTGCGTTTAAGCGCCTCGATCACCACGGCAACATCTTGTCCGCCCATTGGCATAACCAAGACATCGGCCCACCGAAGGTCAGGTGACATGCGAACTTCCGGCACAGTTACTATAACGCCTTCCAGATCCGGATCAGTAATTTGCCCACGGGTTAGGATGTCAGACAGTTCTTTTCGAACAAGCTCGCCCACACGCAATTGGCGCTGAGACGGCTGACCTGCAAATTCATCGCGTGTTTTCGCCATTTTTGTCTCTCAATTTGCTTTGAGTTTGGAACAACAGAGCGCCGACGAGGATAAATCCACGCCGGCGCTGCTGAATGTTTATATCACTCGTTTGCTCTGCACTCTGTTAGAGGGAGCGAGCGATCTCTTCTACACGGAAGCACTCGATAACGTCACCGGCGCGCATATCCTTGTAGTTCGTGAAGTTCATGCCGCATTCAACACCGGATTCAACCTCTTTGACTTCATCTTTGAAGCGCTTGAGTGTACCCAGCTCACCTTCGTGGATGACGACATTGTCACGCAGCAAGCGAACTTGTGCGCCACGCTGAACGACACCTTCGGTGACGAGACAACCAGCAACACGACCGATTTTGGTGATGTTGAAGATTTCTCTGATGTCAGCGTTACCGAGGAAGGTTTCGCGACGCTCTGGTGCAAGCATACCAGACATAGTGGACTTCACATCGTCGATGAGGTCGTAAATCACGCTGTAGTAGCGGATCTCGACGCCTTCGCGGCGCGCAGCTTCCTGAGCCTGTTTGTTGGCACGTACGTTGAACGCCATGATTGGTGCTTTGGATGCAATCGCCAGAGTAATGTCGCTCTCGGTGATACCGCCAACGGAAGCTGCCACAACACGTGCGCCGACTTCGTCGTTGCCAAGTTCTTCGAGTGCACCCTGGATTGCTTCGGCAGAACCCTGCACATCTGATTTGACGATGAGCGGGAATTCTTTTTTGCCTTCTTCCTGCAAGCCCTTCATCATCGCTTCCAAAGAACCACGAGAGCCAGCAATACGTGCTGCCATCTTGTCGCGCTTCTGACGATGACGATATTCAGAAATCTCGCGAGCACGGCCTTCGTTTTCTACGACTGCAACCATGTCGCCAGCAGATGGTGTTGCTTGGAAGCCAAGAACTTCAACAGGTTTGGAAGGATCAGCTTCCTTAACCGGTTTACCGTTCTCGTCGAGCATTGCACGAACACGACCCCATTCGGAACCAGCGATGACAACATCACCAACCCGAAGTGTACCCTTCTGAACCAGAACGGTAGCAACCGGACCGCGACCGACATCGAGCTTAGCTTCGATAACAGTACCTTCAGCGGCACGGTCAGGGTTCGCTTTCAGCTCAAGAACTTCAGCCTGCAGCAGGATCATTTCGATCAGCTTATCAAGGTTGGTGCCTTCTTTAGCAGAGACCTCAACATCGATAACATCACCACCCATTGTTTCAACAACAAGGTCTTCACGAAGAAGATCGTTGCGAACACGGGAAGGATCTGCGCCTGGTTTATCCATTTTGTTGATCGCGATGATGAGCGGGACACCAGCAGCTTTTGCGTGAACAATAGCTTCTTTTGTCTGTGGCATCACACCATCATCAGCAGCAACCACAAGGATCACAATATCTGTAGATTTAGCACCACGAGCACGCATCTGAGTAAAGGCCGCGTGACCAGGAGTATCGATGAAGGTGACCTTCTGGCCATTCTGCTCGACTTGGTATGCACCAATATGCTGCGTAATGCCGCCGGCTTCACCGGAAGCAACGTTTTCCTTACGGAGCGCATCGAGAAGAGATGTCTTACCGTGATCAACGTGACCCATGATTGTAACAACCGGTGGACGGCTGGACAGATCAGTGTCGATGTCTTCAACGGTGAAGAGACCTTCTTCCACGTCAGATTCGGATACACGTTTAACGGTGTGACCCATTTCTGCAGCGATCAGTTCGGCGGAGTCAGCATCAATCACGTCGTTGATTTTCATCATCTGACCCTGCTTCATCAGCAGTTTGATGACGTCAACAGCACGTTCAGACATACGCTGAGCAAGATCTTGAATCGTGATCACTTCCGGGAGGATAACTTCACGCGCAACCTTCTCACGAACAACCTTCTGACCCTTACGCTTTTCTTTCTCACGACGACGGCGCATGGATGCCAATGAACGGTTACGACCTTCATCACCACCAGTTGCACGTGTAATCGTCAGTTTTGACTTACGACGATCATCGTTGCCTTTTGGCGTTGGCTTAGCAGCAACGATTGGCTTTTTAGGACGCAATGCCGGCTTAAGTGCCTTTTTGCTAACTTCCTTGCCAGTTTCCATGCTTTCGGCCGGAGCTGCAGTAACACCACCTGGACGACCACCGGCACCTGTTCGAGCACCTGGACGCGGAGCATCCAAACGTGGTGGCTTACCATCGCGCATTGGCGGACGGCCAGTGCGATCACCTGCCGGACGAGGACTACGATCACCTGCCGGACGAGGACCACGATCACCTGCTGGACGAGGACCACGATCACCTGCTGGACGAGGACCACGATCACCTGCTGGACGAGGACGATCACCTACTGGACGAGGACCACGATCACCTGCTGGACGAGGACGATCACCTGTACGAGCAGGGCGTTCTTCACGCGGTGCAGATTTAGGCGCTGCAGCGGCTTTCGCTGCTGCTTCCGCATCAGCTTTTGCTTTTGCTTCAGCTTCAGCCTTTGCACGAACGGCAGCTTCTGCAGCTTCAATTTTTGCGCGAGCTTCGTCTTCTACGCGTTGTTTTTCTGCTTCGACAGCACGCTGCGCAGCGAGAATTTCCTGACGTTTCGCTTCTTCTGCGCGACGCTTAGCATCCTCAACATCGCGAATCTTAGCCATTTTCAGTGCTGCGAGACGAGCGTCTGCTTCACCTTTGGTCAAGGTTTTCAGAACAGCACCACCGTTCTGACCGCCATTACCACTGCGGCGAGGACCGCTACGTTGACTGTTACTGTTGTTGTTG
This sequence comes from Pseudovibrio sp. Tun.PSC04-5.I4, assembly GCF_900104145.1. Taxonomy (NCBI): domain Bacteria; kingdom Pseudomonadati; phylum Pseudomonadota; class Alphaproteobacteria; order Hyphomicrobiales; family Stappiaceae; genus Pseudovibrio; species Pseudovibrio sp. Tun.PSC04-5.I4. Next base: position 2,833,019 of record NZ_FNLB01000006.1, read on the forward strand.
CGGGTGCCACCACGGGCGCCGCCTTCATTACGCTTCTGAGCATCACCCGCACCACGGCGAGCTTGCTGAGGACCGCGTTCCTGCGGCTGTCCCGGGCGCTTTTCTGTGCGTGCCGGAGAAGCTGCAGGAGCAGAAGGGGAAGCAGCAGCAGGCGCAGGTGCAGGTGTCGCGGTGCCTTCTTGGCCCGGCACAACTACACGGCGCTTCTTCTTTTCCACGACGACTGCCTTTGAGCGGCCGTGGGAAAAGCTCTGCTTTACAGTGCCCTTCTCAACGCTGCCTCCAAGTTTGAGGCCCAGCGTCTTTTTTTCCCCGCCGGTAGGATTGTCGTGGTTATCTTTGGTATCGCTCATATTGCCTTCAGTCCTGCGCCACTGCACCCTTTGTACCGTCGTCATCAGCTTCGACAGGAATTTCTCGGTACTGCGCAAGCCGTTGCGCATGCTTCGAAAAATTCCTACCTGCCTCGCCGGCCAGCAGTACAGCATGTATAACGTTTGCTCGACCCAAATGCGTACTCATTTGATCCGAGGTAAACAGGCGGATCACGCTGAGACGATCCACCTTGCCAAATCTTGAAGCGGCAACGGCCGCCAACTTACGCACGCCATCTTCCGAGGCTTCAATCACGTGCACCAGAGCAAGAACTCTCTCTTTTTTGAGAGCTGCCTCAACTTTCGAAAAGCCGACAATTAAGTCACCCGCTTTCCGGCTCATGGACAATGCGCCCAGAGCTGCCTGCTCTAGCAGTTCGTCAGTGTGGTCGGCCAAACCGTCTTCAGCGTTAACCTGCTCCTTAAAGCCTCTCGAAAAAGCGCGCCTTTTTATCGCTTCTTGCAAAACAGACTTCTTTGCCGTCACCCATACCCCACGTCCTGGGAGGGTGCTTTTGAGATCTATAACAACAGTTTTGTCAGGAGCCATAACGAATCTGAGAAGATCTTTCACCGGTAGAACTTCACGCGTAACTGCGCAGGTCCGTTCTGTCGGTTCATTTTTTCTCGGCACTTCGTTATCCCAATCCAACTATTGTTGTTATTTTTCATTAAGTTACAGGGGTGTAGAGTCTCGCAGCACCTTGCTACAAATTCAACACACCCCCGCATAAAACCTTTTTTCTGCAGTTTAACACTACAGATTACTCAGAGGACTGATCGCTTTTTTCGTCTTCTGCAACGCTCTCTTGCGCCAATTCCTCATCAACGTCAACCGCAGTCTCGTCGAATGTTTCGGCTTCGATGGTTTCTTCGTCGCCTTCATATTCGCCGTCTTCACTGCTCAGCTCTTCTTCAGAAACCTCAATGAGGTCCTCTGCAGAGATCCAACCAGCTGCTACACGAGCTGACATTACGATGCTTTCAGCATCTGCGCGAGCCATATCGAAGCCGCTCAGAGTTCCCTCAACGCGAATAGTTTCTTTATCCTTACGTTCCGTCCAGCCTACGAGATCGTCAGCTGCACAACCAGCAAGGTCTTCCATGGTTTTGATTTCATCTTTACCCAACGCCACGAGCATAGCAGAGGTAAGACCAGGGACCTGAACAAGCTCGTCAGAAACACCTAGTTTGCGACACTCTTCTACAAGTTTCGCTTCCTGCTCTTCCAGATACTCACGTGCGCGAGCTTGAATTTCGTCGGCGGTTTCTTCGTCGAAGCCTTCAATGGAGGAGATTTCTTCGATGTCAACGTACGCGACTTCCTCGACAGAAGTAAAGCCTTCAGATGCGAGAAGTTGAGAAACCAGCTCGTCAACATTAAGCGTGTTTTGGAATAGATCGGAGCGAACCTGGAATTCCTTCTGACGCCGCTCGGATTCTTCCGCTTCCGTCATAATGTCAATACCCCAACCTGTCAGCTGAGAGCCGAGGCGGACGTTCTGACCACGACGACCGATTGCCAGAGACAACTGATCGTTAGGAACAACAACTTCAATCCGTTCTGAATCTTCGTCAATAACAACTTTTGATACTTCAGCTGGCTGAAGCGCATTAACAATGAAGGTTGCGGCATCATCATTCCAAGGAATAATGTCGATCTTTTCGCCCTGAAGCTCACCTACTACGGCTTGCACACGGGAACCGCGCATACCAACACAAGCGCCAACCGGATCAATTGAACTATCATTGGATAGAACAGCTATCTTAGCGCGAGAACCCGGATCACGAGCGACAGCTCTAATCTCGATCACGCCATCATAAATTTCTGGCACTTCCTGAGCGAAGAGCTTCGCCAGGAACTGCGGGTGTGTACGGGACAGGAATACCTGCGGCCCGCGCTGTTCGCGACGCACATCAAAAATGAGTGCACGAATACGATCACCGTTGCGGAAGATTTCGCGAGGGATCAATTCATCGCGGCGAACGACTGCTTCGCCCTTACCGGTATCAACAACAACGTTGCCGTATTCAACACGCTTAACGACGGCATTAAGAACTTCACCGATACGATCTTTGAATTCATCGTACTGCTGATCGCGTTCTGCTTCGCGAACCTTTTGAACGATAACCTGCTTTGCAGACTGCGCGGCAATACGGCCGAAATCCAAAGGAGGCAATGGATCTGCCATAAAATCGCCAACGGTTGCATCTGGGTTACGCTCTTGCGCATCAACCAGAGCAATCTCAGTGGAGATATTTTCGACAATATCGACGACCTGCAGCAAGCGCTGGAGACGGATCTCGCCAGTTTTAGGGTTGATCTCTGCCCGAACTTCAGTTTCAGAGCCATAGCGAGAGCGAGCGGCCTTTTGAATTGCATCTTCAAGAGCGCCAATCACGATACTACGGTCAATCGATTTTTCACGGGCGACCGCCTCAGCGATCTGCAGCAGTTCTAAACGGTTTGCGCTGATAGCCATTTCTCGTCAACTCCTTCACGCCCTGCTTACTTTCACACTAGCAGGAACATCAAAACAAAAGGGAGGCTCTCTAGCAGCAGAACCGCCCATATCCCATTGCGCAACAAAAACAGTTAATCAGTGTTCTTGATAACTATCATCATCCGTAGACTCTCCACGGGCTGCTTTTGCGGCTTTATCGGCCTTTAGGGCCGCATCAATCAGTTCATCCGTCAAAACCAGCGTTGCTGATCCAACTTCGTCGAGCGGCAGTCGCGCGGTGTCATCCTGACCTTCTGGAACGTCCGTCATTTTCAAAACGGCACATCCATCTTCAACAGCGATAATTTTCCCACGATACCGCTTGCGTCCTGCTTGCGGAACCGACATTTCAATCTTCACAACATGTCCGGCCCAGCCAACAAAGTCGCCAGCACGAACGAGTGGGCGATCGATGCCCGGGGAAGAAACTTCGAGGTGATATGCCTCGCTAATCGGGTCGTCCACATCCAGCGCCGGAGAAACTGCGTGGCTGATTTCTTCGCAATCTTCAACAGCCATTGTCCCATCCGGACGCTCAGCCATAATTTGAAGGGTGCAGCCGTTGTTTCCGTTCACACGGATGCGCACCAGCCGGTAGCCCAGATCTTCTACAACTGGTTCGACAATTTCAGCTACGCGGGCTTCTAAACCCTTTTCTTTTACAATCCGGGGATCGTTTTCGTCCACTTGGTACCTATCGACTTTATGCAAAGACACCCTTGGTGCTTTGTCAGTTATTTTCGGATACCTGAAAATCCATAATCAGGTATCAATACCGACTTAGCTAATAAAAAAGAGCGGGCCCTTTTGGGGCCCACTCCTCAATGCTCTTAACTGAGCCGATAGAGAATTCGTACCAGCAATATAGTCATTTGACCGCTGTATGCAACAGAAAAACAAAGTGGCAGGAAACAAAAGCGAGTTGATTTTAGGTTTCCGTCTCTGAAACACGTAAAAACGTCAAGTAACGACCAACTCTTCCTTCTCTATGTGCCTTACGTTCGTAACGCGTGCCGGGCCAGTTTTCCCAAGGAGTACGCCAATCTGTGGCACACTCGGCCCCCCACTCAAATGCAGGGTGCTTTCGGCAATGGGATAGGGTCCAGTCAACATATGTATCGATATCACTGGCGAAGCGGTATTCACATTCAGGCTTAAGTGCGCGGCCAATTCGAGACAGGTTAATCTGGTTTACAAACCGTCGCTTCCAGTGTTTCTTTTTGGGCCAAGGATCCGGGTAAAGCTGGTAAGCCATATCAAGGGATGCCTTCGGCAACCAATCCAGTAACTTACCTGCATCATCATCATACAAACGAATGTTTTTAATGCCGTATTCTTCGATACTGGAAACAGCTTTGACGATGCCGGAACTGAATGGCTCACACCCGATAAACCCAATTTCCGGATTTTCACGTGCGCGGTGAATGAGATGCTCAGATCCCCCAAATCCAATTTCAAGGCAAACGCTTTTCACTGGGACGGGGAATAACTCTGCCAGGTTTTCTGGAGGAGACTGTTTCAGGTCCAATGCCATATGGGGCAGAATGTCCTGAAGAAGCTGCGATTGTCGCGGGCTTGCTGGCTTTCCGGCGCGGCGGCCGAAAAAGGAGCCTTTGTAGTGATCTACCATGGTTCTCATAAATACAAACTGGCCGGATATTACTCCGGCCAATTGTTAATTCTCTAGCGTTAGAGTTTAAGCGTAGGCTCTCTCTACAGCATCACGTAGGCTATGGACAAGGTCGATTTTCTCCCACGAGAAACCACCATCGCCTTCAGCATCACGGCCAAAATGTCCATAGGCTGCAGTCCGAGCATAAATTGGCTTATTCAAACCGAGGTGCTCACGAATCCCGCGAGGCGTCAGTCTCATAACTTCGCGAATTGCCACTTCGACACGTTCTGCTTCAACACGGCCCGTACCATGCAAGTTCACGAATACAGACTGCGGCTCTGCAATTCCAATCGCGTATGCCAGCTGAATCGTGCACTGATCTGCAAGATCAGCAGCGACTACGTTTTTCGCCAGATAGCGCGCAGCGTATGCGGCGGAGCGGTCAACCTTGGTCGGATCTTTACCAGAGAATGCGCCACCACCGTGCGGGGCTGCACCACCGTAAGTGTCCACGATGATCTTGCGGCCCGTCAGACCACAATCTCCATCAGGACCACCAATTACGAACTTACCAGTTGGGTTGATGTGCCAAATGGTATTGTTGGTTACCCAATCACGGGGAAGAGCGGCACAAATGTACGGCTCAACAACAGCACGAACATCGTCAGATGTCATGCTCTCGTCCAGATGCTGGGTTGAAAGAACAATGGATGTCGCTTCTACCGGCTTGCCGTCTTCATAGCGAATGGACACCTGACTTTTCGCATCCGGGCCGAGCGTTGGCTCGTTACCAGATTTGCGTGCATCGGCAAGCAGGCGCAAAATCTTGTGTGCGTAAAGGATTGGCGCAGGCATCAACTCTTCGGTTTCGCGACATGCGTAACCGAACATAATACCCTGATCGCCAGCGCCTTCATCTTTGTTGTTAGCCGCATCAACGCCTTGCGCAATATCCGCGGACTGACCGTGAAGAAGAATCTGAACTTCAAGATCTTTCCAGTTAAATCCAGCTTGCTCATATCCGATGTCTTTGACAGCGAGGCGAGCAATATGTGCTAGATATTCCTGAGTAAGAGTAGCCGGGCCACGGGTTTCACCTGCAATTACAAGCTTGTTGGTGGTTGCGAGAGTCTCACACGCCACACGGGCCTCTGGCATTTCTTTGAGAAATGCATCTACGATAGTGTCTGATACACGATCACAAACCTTGTCGGGATGGCCTTCTGAAACCGATTCCGACGTGAACACGTAGTTCTGACGAGCCATTGGCAAACGTCCTTCTGGGAAGAATTATATAAGTGAAGCGACGGCATATCCGTCGCTTCAGATGTTACATCAAACAAGGAATGTCGGTTACGTCAAGAGATTTAGATCAAAATTTCAATCTCATTGCGAAAATTTGAGGTCTCAAACTGTACCTTCATCCCCAGCAATACTCTTTACGAGCTCTACAATCTTCTTGCGAATTTTAGGGCTCTCGATCCGAACAAATGCCTTGTTCAAGGCTAAACCATCAGAAGATGACAAAAAGTCGACAACATAAGTTGTTTGCGGGTTATCACCAACTCCTGGCACCTCATCAGGCGTACCCGGCGCATCTTCAAAGAAGAACGCAACAGGCACTTTCAGAACGGTCGCGATGTGTTGCAGACGACTTGCGCCGATACGGTTGGTTCCTTTTTCGTACTTCTGTATCTGCTGGAACGTAATACCAAGGCTCTCGCCGAGTTTTTCTTGGCTCATGCCTAGCATCATACGGCGCAAACGGACACGGCTGCCGACATGAATATCGATAGGGTTTGGTGCTTTTTTGCTGGGCATTTTCAAAAGGCCCTCTTCTTGAGTTTTTAACGGTACTTGACCGTGGGTTTTTATTTAAACGAGAGCGCAATTCAGCTACTCTCGCAAGAACGCAATTCATCAAACCTGCATTCGACAGTCGCCAGACGGCCTTCATATCAGGCTGTGGCGGCAGGTGATAAAAATTTTCATCACACAATTTACGGGCGGAGACGAAAACCTTTACGTGTATTAGATGACGACATTTGCGTGCATTCGTCAATCTCTACGGGTAGGTAATAATTTCTGCATTACCAATAGGAGACTAACAAGTACTAGAATAATTCCCCAAAAAATTGAATCACCCATCCTCGCGTAAAGCGTGGGCTTTAGTAATTTAGGCAATTCACTATCGAAACTCCCAACTTTATTTAAAACAACTTTTGCGAGTATTCTACCATTTGAATCTACTAGGCTAGAAATACCAGTATTTGCAGCTCGCACCAACGGCACGCCCTGCTCTACTGCTCTAATTCTTGCTTGAGCTAAATGTTGATAAGGACCGGCAGTTTCACCAAACCAACCGTCATTCGTTAGATTTACGAGCAGGTTAGGGCGCTCAGATACTGGAAGCCTCGTTTGCGGAAAAATCGCTTCATAACAAATCAACGGCTGAAAACTAAATGAATTTTTTAAAACTATTTTTGTGTGCTTTGTACCAGCCGTAAAGTCTGATGGGGCTGGAACTAACCTTTCCACACCAATGGATTGCAGCCAAGACCGTTGAGGTAGATATTCCCCAAATGGGACAAGCCGCACTTTGTCATAGCTATCAAAGATCACACCCTCGTCAGTTACAACGAAAGTACTGTTAAAAAATCGATTACCGGTCTGAGACAGTTCGCGGCGAATACCGCCTGTAATCAACATTGTATTATCTGGAAGCATCGCAGCAACAGCGTCCAGAGCACCGGGCTCCTCCTCCAGCAAGAACGGAAAAGCAGATTCAGGCCAGACTACAAGTGTCTCACCGTTACGCTTAGCCTCCAACAATGCCATTTCAGTCTGCTCCAGATAAAGCGGCAGCAACCGGTTTCGATTTTCTGGTTTCCATTTATCAGCTTGCGGGACGTTAGGTTGAATCACCAGTACTCTAAGCCCTTCAACCATATGTTGAGGCGCTTGCAACCGATCTGTTCCGTAAAAAATCAGTGCTGCCCACACTGTCACGCTAGCGGTGATGTAGATAGCTGAGGTTCTATTCCTACCATCCAATAAAACTACCGGCATGGAAAACAACAGAAGTACAAGTAACCCGACGCCGTATATGCCGAACAATGAGAAACTTTGCATCAACGTTAGATTATCAGCAAATGCATAGCCCCAAACGTTCCATGGGAACCCAGTGAGGACATTGCCGCGTAGCCAGTTTGAAACAGACAATGCGATGGCAAAGACCAAAAGGCGGCTTATTCCACTCTTCCAAACAAGAGAAGCTAATCCGAGCATCGCTGAAGGGAATAAAGCCAGACCGCCCGGCAGAATGATCAGCGCAAACGGAATCATCCACCCATAACTTTTGGCATCAACGAGAAACGCCTCGGCAATCCAAAATAAGTTAACCAGAAAAAACCCAAAGAAAAACCACCAGCCTGTGACGAAAAAAGACTTCAGAGCGACTTTAAGTTTTCCACCCGCTTGTTCTTTAGAGCCATCAAGGAGCAGAATAAGCACTGGCAGACTTACCCATAAAACCGGGAAGGCGCCGTATGGCGGGAATGCAAATGCTGAGAGTAGGCCACTCAAAGCCGCTAGGCCAACACGTCTCCAACCGGATAATCCTCGAATATTAGCTATCATTGCCCGAGATCTATCAATGGCAGAGACCATGCCCTACTCCCGTAAAAATTACATTGGTTTAAATATAGTCGCAGCAGAGTCGTTACTCTGCTGCCTCAGACCGACGAGGACGTGCGCGCTGCGCAACCACACGCTGATCTGGTCGACGCTTTGAAATCTTAAGGCGTTTAATGCGCCTTAAATCAGCATCCATCACCTCGAACTCAAATGAAGGCAAGCTTCGATCAATAATCAACTCACCACGCACCGGAACTCGATCCAACACTGTGAACAGCAAGCCACCCAAGGTGTCGACTTCATCAGTTTGCTCTTCGCCAACCTTAAAATCGGCTCCAAGCTCTTCCTGAAGGTCTTCTAGATCAATCCGAGGATCAACGACCCAGACACCCGGCCCGACGTTCATAATAAGTTCTTCTTCGTCCTTATCATGCTCATCTTCGATGTCTCCGACCACTGTTTCGACGATATCTTCAAGTGAAACGAGGCCATCAGTTCCGCCATACTCGTCGATCACAAGTGCCATTTGAACGCGAGTGACCTGCATCTTCTTCATGAGATCAGATGAGGACATAGACGGCGGTACAAAGTGCAATGGTCGCACCAAACTAGTCGCATTTAGCGGCGTTGATAGGTCAACACACGACAAATCCAACAAAGCCTCTTCTTCAGAAAATTTGTCGGAGGAGTTTTTTTCTGATTTCGCAGGTTTCACGAGAGCCAACGGAACATCTACCTGCTGCGCTTTGGCAGCAAGTTCCACGAAGTACGACATAAGGTCCTTTATATGGACCATGCCTCGCGGGTCATCCAGATTGTCGTGATAAATTGGCATCCGAGAGTGGCCAGACGCATGGAACAGCGCCATCACTTCGCCAATAGTCGTCGTGTCTTCCACCGCTTCAATATCCGCACGGGGGATCATGACGTCTTCAACACGAGATTCACGTAGCTTGAGGATGTTTGTCAGGAACTCGCGTTCTTCCTTCGTAAAGGCGGCATCTGCGCCCTCACTGTCACGCGCCAACTCATCCTCTAAATCCTCGCGCAGGGAAACAGCCGCGTTACGCCGCAGGCTTCTGAGCGGATTTAGTCTGAATTTCAGCCTAGTCCAAAAACCAGGCTTAATCACTTGGGGTTCAAGGGGTTCTTCAACAACGGCTGCGCCGGTACTTCCAGTAGATTCTGTGGTCTCTACTTGATCGGAGGCACTGCCACCTTCTGTACTTCGAGGTTCCGGGCTCATCTCTCTCTCGTTTTTCCCTGTTTCACTAATATATACAGGGGTGTCATTTATCTGCCTTTAATGGCGCGTCTTTGTATGGGTCGGATATCTGGAGCATCGCCAAAATCAAACGTTCTTCGGCTTCCATTTCTTCCGCCTCTTCATCAATTTGGTGATCGTATCCAAAAAGATGAAGGGTTCCATGAACAATAAGATGAATTAGATGGTGTTCAAATGGAATTTCCAGTTCTTTAGCTTCGCGCTTTACCGTCTCGAATGCAATAATAATATCACCGAGAAGAGGGCCAAACGGAGGCTCTTCACCATCATCACCAGGAAAAGAAAGGACATTGGTGGGCTTATCCTTCTGGCGCCACGTTTTGTTCAATTCCTGAATATGGGCATCATCTGTGAAAACCAGAGAGACTTCTGTGTTCTCCAGCACTTCCAGATCACTTGTCGCAAAAGCAGCGGCGATGGCTTTCAGCGCAGTCGCTTCAAGCTTATCTTCGCTGCCCCAGTCACCTGCCTCAACCAACAGATCTACGTGTACGGGACACGCTGGAAACTCACTCATTCCTTAGAGCCTTGTTTAGCATTCATTCTGGCAATGTCTTCGGCCTGCCTGCGCTCTTTCGCCTCCAAGCGACGGCGGCTCTCACTATCGTAAGCACCGACGATACGACCTACAAGCTCATGACGCACTACGTCAGATTCTGTGAATTCCACGCGAGCAATCCCCTCGACACCATCGAGAATTTTTAGAGATTCACGCAGGCCAGATATTTGCCCTGGAGGCAGATCGACCTGACTCGGATCACCTGTGACGATCATCTTGGAGTTTTCACCTAAACGCGTCAGAAACATCTTCATCTGCATGGATGTGGTGTTTTGCGCCTCATCCAGAATAACGACGGCATTGGAAAGCGTACGCCCACGCATAAACGCGAGCGGCGCAACTTCAATTATGCCGCTTTCCAAGCCGCGCTCCAGCTTCTCCGGGGCCATCATTTCATTGAGGCCATCGTAGAGTGGACGTAGATATGGATCGACTTTGTCTTTCATATCACCGGGCAGGAACCCAAGACGCTCACCAGCTTCAACAGCTGGACGAGACAAGATCATACGATCGATTTCACCACGCTCCAAAAGAGCAGCAGCATACGCCACAGCAAGGAAGGTTTTACCGGTACCAGCAGGGCCAACCCCGAAGGTCAGATCAGAACGATCCATAGCTCGGATGTAAGCATCCTGAGCGGCCGTTCTGGCGACGAGTGTTTTACGGCGCGTCGCGATTTTGGCAAATGCCATACGCGACTTTGGTTCCATCGTCGGCAAGGCCATTTGCGCCTCTGAAACTTCTGCCAGACGGATAGCACCATCCACATCGCCTGATGTCACTTCGTGGCCGCCTTGCAAGCGCATATAAAGCGTCTCCAGAGCAAGCTTTGCCTGCTCCGTTGCGGTCTTATTGCCACGGATGGTGACCTGATTGCCGTGAGCAACAGCCTCCACACCCAACCGCTGTTCGAGCAGCGCAAGGTTTTGGTCGAACTGACCGAAAAGGTCGTTCACAAGCCTGTTGTCTTCGAATGCCAACACCACATGCATCATATCGGATGCCGCAATGGGGCGCATGGCCGTCCTTGAAGTGGACGTTGTCTGGGCTTTGCCCTTCAAATAATGCCTCCGTTCACATTCACGCAAGAATCTGGAAGCATCATGCACCTAAACAAGGCGCCCTTCCAGACTATTTGCACTCGTAGCGACGATTTCTACGGTTCCAATTTCACCATAGAGATCTTTGGGTGCATTTACATGAACAGGCTGTAGCCAAGGTGAACGCCCTGCAAGTTGGCCTTCTTTGCGGCCTTCTTTTTCAAAAAGAACATCAATTGTTTTGCCAACTAATGATGTGTTGAAATCTTTTTGCTGAGAGCTAAGCAGTTGTTGCAATTCTGCAAGCCGTTCAGATTTAACATGTTCTTCGACTTGCGCTTCAAACGTAGCACCTGGCGTACCCGGGCGCGGGCTATACTTGAAGGAAAACGCGGAGCCATAGGTTACGCGACGGATAAGATCGAGCGTATCCTTGTGGTCTTGATCTGTTTCACCCGGAAAACCGACAATAAAATCACCAGATAGTGCGATATCAGCGCGTGCTTCACGAATCTGATCAATCATACGGAAATAATCGTCACGGGTGTGCTTCCGGTTCATCACCTTGAGGATTGCATCAGATCCTGACTGAACTGGCAGGTGCAGATAGGGCATGAGAACATCGAGATCGCGGTGCGCTGCAATCAGGCTATCTTCCATATCCCGTGGGTGAGATGTGGTGTAGCGCAGACGCTTAATGCCGTCGATTTCTGCAAGGCGGAATAGAAGTTCACCAAGACCCCATTCACGACCATCGGGACCTTCGCCATGCCAAGCATTCACGTTCTGGCCCAGCAATGTCACTTCACGCACGCCAGCAGCGGCTAGACGCTCCGTTTCCATCACAATCTGCTCAACCTTACGGGAGACTTCAGCACCGCGCGTGTAAGGCACAACACAGAAGGTACAGAATTTATCGCAGCCTTCTTGCACGGTTACAAAAGCGGTCACGCCGCGCTTGCGCACAGCTTCCTTTGAGGGCGTTGCCAGATGTTTGAATTTGTCCTGAATATCGAATTCGGTCTCAACCACTTTTACGCCGCTCTCAGCCTTTTTCAGCAAGTCCGGCAAGCGGTGATAGGATTGAGGGCCAACCACCAAATCAACGATTGGTGCGCGGCGAGAGATTTCCGCCCCTTCAGCCTGCGCAACACACCCAGCAACGGAAACCATCATCTGTTTTCCGTTTTTAGCTTTTTCAGCCTTCAGCTTACGAATACGCCCAAGTTCAGAATAAACTTTCTCTGCAGCCTTCTCACGGATGTGGCACGTGTTCAGAATCACAAGATCGGCATCGTCAAGACTGTCCGTTTTGGTAAAACCGTCGCTCGTTAACACATCGCTCATACGATCGGAATCGTAAACATTCATCTGACAACCATAGGTCTTGATAAAAACCTTGCGGGTCGCTTCTGTTTTTTCAGGCGCCGCCACAGTGTTTTCAGACTGGTTCAGTTCTTCATTCTCGATAATGTTATCCATTAAATCCTCAGGTGGATCTGCAGTTGGGCTTAGTTCGGTTTTCCGATCCCAACATTCCAAGCGCGCCTGCTCAATTCAAAAGCAGCATCAGCTCTTCATTTTTCGAATTTTGGCAGCTTTACTCTGTTTTTCACAGAATGAGAAGCCTTGACTTTGATTGAGCTAGACCAATGCATTCTCTTTGGGAAGGTTTCCCTGCAATGCTTCAATAGTCATCGTTCGAACCTGATCTTCCAGATCTCGGGTTAACCGTTTGCGATTAGTTGTTTTTTCAATCGGAACAGCTTCACCCCAAGTGAGATCAACGTCCAATCCGCCTTCTTTTAGGACGCACCACAAATGACCCGCTAATTCCATATCACCGTACCAAGCAACATGCGAACGCCAAGAGCGGCCCATGGGCATGCCTTGCAGCCGAGTATAAGCGATTGATAGCGGCTGAACGTATGCTGCGGCGTCCTCATCAAAACTCATAGCATGATGAACAGCTCCAACGAGAGCAGACCGAAATGGCAAAACTTCATTGCCATTGCTCGACGTCCCTTCAGCAAACAAGATCATTGCATCGCCTTGAACCATTCGGCTTGCTATGGCCTTAGCAACGCGACCAGTATCGGACCTTCGCTGACGATTTACGAAAACTGTACGCTGGAGCCTCGCAAACATTCCCAAAATCGGCCAACCCGCAACTTCTGATTTGGCGATGAAACTGAGTGGGGCTGTACAACCAATCACAACAATATCGAGCCAGGAGCAATGATTAGCTGCCACTAATAGAGGGCGTTGCTCCGCCATCTTTCCATGCTGGCGAACACGAATGCCAATCAGGCGTGAAGCAGCTTTGTGCCAGAGCAAAGGCAGTTTTCGTTGAAGAGACCAGCCGGTTTTCATTGCAACCCACTGAAGGGGAATGAGAGCCAGTGTCACCAATGTAAGCGCGATAAGAATGCAAACTGCTCTGACAGCTGCCATACGCGGCCCCTATTTGTCTTCTAACGGAATACCGTAGAGTTCCAAACGATGATCCACCAGCTTGAAACCGAGCTTTCTGGCGACTTCTTCCTGCATCTTTTCAATCTCTTCGCTGCGGAATTCGATGACGTCGCCCGTGCGCAAATCGATCAAGTGATCATGGTGTTCGTCAGAAACGGTTTCATACCGAGAGCGGCCATCACGAAAATCATGACGTTCAATGATGCCTGAATCTTCGAAGAGCTTCACAGTTCGGTAGACTGTTGAAATAGAAATTTTCGGATCGATATGGGACGCTCTTCTATAAAGCTCTTCCACATCTGGGTGATCCTCAGAAGTCTGAATTACATCAGCAATTACCCGACGCTGGTCAGTCATACGCATGCCCTTATGAGCACACATTTCAATCAGCGTCATTTTTTCTTCTGCCGTCATTTGCCCAATATTCCTCAAAAACCACGCCCAAACAGCAGCTTCGGTTCGTGATGTTATACTACATCCCAAAAACGGGAGAGGAAAGAACCAGTTTTGCTGCAATGGAGTTTAAACGCGAGCTATAAGCCTCAACTCACATGCGTATTGTCGCTTAAAGGAGATCACAACGCATGACAAGCGCTGTTCCACCGCCCTCACTTGACGCATAGTATGCTTTCCGTTCCCCAACCTGCTTGAAGCCCAGTTTTTTGTAGAGGTTCAATGCAGAATGGTTCGCATCATCCACTTCAAGAAAGAGTGCTTCGGTACGGTCAGAGTAAAGCTGGAAGATGGCCGCTTCCATTAGTTTTTGCCCTATCCCCTTGTTTTGCTGTTTGGGGGAGACGGCAATCGTCAATACTTCTGCCTCGCCTGCGATGGAACGAATAATAACAAACCCAAGATCTGCTTTACCGGTTGCTCCAGATGTCCGAGCCGTGAGGACAAAAACCCCTTTCTGCTCGTACATTGTAGTGAGTTCCGCGGTTCCCCAGTTTTGCTTAAAGCATTCGGCATGGAGCTTTGCCAAATTGGATAACTCGCCCTTCTCGGCTCGTTCTATGACAGGAGGCTTTGCTGTGGTCCACCAAGACATCATAGACGGCGGACCCTTCCTTTTTCTCCGGCAACAGCGTCAGGTGCACGCAGATAAAGCGGCATAGGAGCTTTGTCCTGACGCTCAGCGCTTTTGCCAAGCCTAGCAACGTAATCGATAGAGGCAGCCGCAGCATCATTACACACACGGGCCTTATCAATGCCAGCGGCATTTGCAACTGCTTGAGCAGCAGAACCTGCTAGCAGGATATCATCAGCCAGTTCGTGAGAAAGATCTTTTATTGTGGAAACTCTCGCTTCTCCAATTGCCTGACCACTTTCATCAAAGCTCTGACAGTAAACCTCATTGCGGCGCGCATCCAAGACAACAAGGATCGGTTTGCGAACAGGGGCATTATCCAGCGCTTCATGAGCAATTGCAGCAAGACTCGTTACCGACACCACTGGTTTTTCAAGCACCAGACCAAACCCGCGTGCAATGGAAAGACCAACGCGCAGCCCGGTAAAGCTGCCCGGCCCCACATTCACAACAATGCGGTCCAGCGAGTTAAACGTGGTCGACGATTCCGCCATCACGCTCGCAACCATACCCATGATGCGCTCAGCATGTCCTCTTCCCAAGTCTTCACACTGGGAAACAATATCAGAGGTCCCACCGTGTTCTGTTAAAACAGCGGCGGCACAAGTACTTAGAGCGGTATCTATAGCAAGCAACTTCATATATTCGGCTTATCGTTAGGGCAGATGATTGTCGAGCAACCAATTCGTTTAACACCCAGAGTGTTTTTTTAGCTTGCAACAAAAAGGGCAGCCATCGCTGCCCCATTTTTATGGAATTACATTAGCAAAAACTACATTTGCTTAACTTCTTGAACTTCAGGAATGAAATGGCGCATGAGGTTCTGAATACCATGGCTGAGTGTCGCTGTTGATGACGGGCAACCCGCACAAGCGCCACGCATGGTCAAATAAACGATACCCTCACGATATCCCCGGAATGTTATGTCACCCCCATCTTGCGCGACCGCAGGGCGAACTCGCGTTTCAAGAAGCTCTTTAATCATGGTCACGGTTTCTTCGTCTTCAGCATCGAAGAACTCTTCTCCAGTGTCACCATCACCAATTTCTTCACCGCGAAGAACTGGTGTGTTGGCCATGAAGTTTTCCATGATTGCACCCAGGATTGCCGGGCGCATATGCTGCCAGTCGGTTTCGTCCTTGGTGACCGTGATGAAATCATGACCGAAGAAAATTCCGACAACACCCGGAATAGAGAAGAGCTTCTCAGCCAAAGGCGAGATACCTGCTTCTCCTGCCGAGCGGAAGTCACGTGTGCCTTCTTGCAATACGACGCGGCCCGGCAAGAACTTAAGGGTTGCCGGGTTTGGTGTCGCTTCGGTCTGAATAAACATGGTTTTATTTCCAACTTTTATACCGAAGAATATCCAAGAGTAGTGACTGCACAGTGTACTCTACTCAAATCTTCAGCAATTACTGTTTCCTGCTCTATATGATAGGTAAACCTGATCAGGCAAGGGCATCCAATGCATCATCGTCCAAATTTCCTGGCACGATGGTCGTCGGAATAGGAAATGTTCCGGCTGATTTGCCAGTAATTGAAGAAACAAGCGGTCCGGGGCCCTCTTTGCTTGTACCAGCCGCTAGCACCAAAATCGCAATATCTGCATCGTCTTCGATCAACGATATAATCTCATCCGACTGATTGCCTTCACGAACAACCAGTTCTGGTTCTGTACGAGCTGCAGCTCGTACTTTTTCTGCGGCTTTAGCAAGAATCGTATCAGCAGTATCGCGCGCTTCCTGACGCATTATATCCTCAACTCCCAGCCAGTGCTGGAAATTTCCCGGCGCTATGACATAGAGCAGCAACACAATGCCACTCGTACGGGCGGCACGCTTTGAGGCATAGACAATGGCCCGGCCACATTCTGGCGTGTCATCAACGACAACCAGAAATTTGCGGTCGTGACCTTCTTCATTACTTTTTCGAATAGCTACCATGCGCGCATGCTGCCACTTGCGGTGGTATGCGGCAAGTATTTTTCCTTGCCACATACCGCTAGGTTTTTAGTTTCCGACTGTTTTTTTGAGTCAGTTAGAGAATGAACTGAGACAAATCGACATTCTTTGCCAATTCACTGACGTGTGTTTTTACATATGCAGCATCGACAACGACTTTTTCACCCGGTTTATCTGGAGCTGTGAAAGAGATCTCGTCGAGAACACGTTCCATAACAGTTTGCAGACGGCGTGCGCCGATGTTTTCAATGGCTGCATTAAGGTTCACAGCAACAGTTGCGATCTCATCAATCGCATCATCGGTAAACTCGATGCTGACGCTTTCAGTTGCCATCAGAGCGATGTACTGCTTGATCAGACTTGCTTCGGTATCCGTCAGAATCTTGCGGAAGTCTTCTTGCGTGAGCGCTTTGAGCTCAACACGAATTGGGAGACGGCCCTGCAACTCTGGAAGGAGATCAGACGGCTTTGCAACGTGGAATGCACCGGACGCGATAAACAGAATATGGTCTGTTTTGACGGGCCCATGCTTTGTTGAAACCACAGTTCCTTCGATCAACGGCAGCAAGTCACGCTGCACGCCTTCACGAGAGACATCTCCACCGCTACGACTGTCCTTGGCACAAATCTTATCGATCTCGTCGAGGAAAACGATACCGGAGTTCTCAACCAAATCGATTGCTTCCTGAACAATCTTTTCGTCATCCAATAACTTATCAGACTCTTCAGCCAGAAGCAGTTGGTGACTGTCTTTCACGGAGGTTCGTTTAGATTTGGTCTGGCCGCCGAATGCTTTACCCAGCATATCCGAGATGTTCATGACACCTACGCTACCGCCAGGCATACCTGGAATATCGAAGCTTGGCATTTGCGCGCTTGCGCGAATTTCGACTTCGATCTCTTTATCGTCCAGATCACCTTCACGAAGTTTCTTGCGGAAGCTATCTCGCGTGGCTGGGCTTGCGGTGTTGCCAACCAGAGCATCGAGCACACGATTTTCAGCCAAGACGTGGGCTTTTGCTTCCACGTCCTTGCGGCTGTTTTCGCGAATCAGAGCGATACCTTGCTCTACCAAATCGCGAACAATTTGTTCTACATCGCGACCAACATAGCCAACCTCTGTAAACTTGGTTGCTTCAACTTTTGTGAAAGGAGCATTCGCAAGCTTTGCCAAGCGGCGCGAGATTTCAGTTTTACCAACACCAGTCGGGCCGATCATCAAGATGTTCTTTGGCTGAACTTCTTCACGAAGTCCTTCCTCCAACTGCTGACGGCGCCATCTGTTGCGGAGTGCAATCGCCACTGCACGCTTCGCATCATGTTGGCCAATGATGTAGCGATCTAACTCGCTTACGATTTCCCTAGGAGAGAAATTTGTCATTTTCTTACTTTCTAGTTCCGAATAGGTGGCAGATATGTAGTGAGGGCGGTTCCTGCAAGAGGGCGCATGACGATCCGTCGCGCCACATTCCAACCTGAACCCAGCAGCAAAACAAAACTCCCGAGTAGAACGAGAGAGATAGCAGTTAGTTGTGATGCGGAGAAATCGGCTAACTCCAGCAAATAAGCGAGAGCAAACCCAAGATAGCTCAGGGCTGCAACAAGCATTGCACGTCGGTCGATGACAAGCGCGACCGCTCCAAATGCCAAAACTACAGCGATTGAGAGCAAAGCATAGGTTTCAGTCAGATCTTCAAAATACACGCCACTTAAAATGGAATGCACGATAAGAGGTGCTGCCAGCAGATGAAGCCAGAAAGCCTTGTCTGTATTAAGCGTCTCACGTTTGACATCTCGAGAGTCAAAATACATCGCACAGGCAAATGCGAACAACCCGGAGGCCATAGAGACCCATGACAGGTAGTCAACAATCTTGCCATCTGTCGCCTTAGCAAGCAGACCAACGATCAAGCCCATTATTCCAGCAATAATGACTGTCAGTGTGATTGGCACTTTAAACCGCCAATAGAAAAGAGCTGCTCCTGCCAACGCAAAGAGTGAGCTTAGAATAATCTGGGTGGCATCGGGACTAAAGATACGGATTGGGGGCGCAAATAACCCAAAACCAATCAGAGCCATGGCCGCCCCGAAAATACCGGTCAAAAGAATTGATGGTAGAGCGAGTTTCTTTTTCTTGGTAAACCACTCAGCCAACGCCCAAGCGATAACCGCGCCACCGCCTGCTACATACGCAGTTGAGTTTCCGCCGCTCGTTAGAGGATCTCCCAGACCGATGCAATAGCCTGCGAAAACAATGAGGATGCCAAGGCTTATGAAGATATCATGAAACCCACGAGTGAAGCGCACTTCCTCGGGATCGTGAGGGTATTCATTGGCATGGATTTTTTCAGGGTTTTCGGATTGGAGTGTCAAATAGGGGACAAGCTTATCAGCTTGCTCCGAACTGATAATTCCGGCAGAAACAGCTCCGGTAAGGGACGCTCGTGATATCATCAGATCCTCGTCAATTCGAACTGGAACGATAACCGGTTCAAGTATATTTGGTTTAACAATCTAAGCTGATCTCAAAATGTACAGTTTGGAAAAGTGCCGGAGAACCTATGGCCAAGGCTCCCCAGCCTACACTTGTCGCCAACGTCACTCTTCGTTGAGAGATTCTAGCGTAATATTATTGTTTGTATAAACACAGATATCCGCTGCAATAGCCATGGATTTACGGCAGATCTCTTCTGCTGTGAGATCCATATCAACCAATGCGCGTGCGGCAGAAAGTGCGAAGTTACCACCGGAGCCAATGGCCATCACGCCATTTTCTGGTTCCAGAACATCACCCGTCCCTGTCAAGATCAATGAATTGCTCTTGTCCGCGACAAGCATCATTGCCTCAAGACGGCGTAAATAGCGATCTGTACGCCAATCCTTTGCTAATTCAACGCAGGCGCGCATGAGCTGGCCCGGATATTGTTCCAGCTTGGATTCCAAGCGCTCAAACAACGTAAATGCATCAGCCGTGGCACCAGCAAACCCGCCAATAACCGTACCATTCGCGAGCGGGCGAACCTTCCGCGCTGTCCCTTTGATGACTGTGGACCCAAGAGACACCTGACCATCCCCGACGATGACAACCTTGCCGCCTTTGCGTACAGACAAAATTGTCGTTCCGTGCCACTGTTCAGGTTCACTCATTCATTTATCTCCAGAGTTTATTGGCGGCGGAGCAAACTCACGCTCAACTCATTTTCAAAACATGTTCTGAGCTATTATGTATGTAGTCCTCTCCGCCTTGCCAATGCAGCTCCTCAAAAAAACTCAGTTATCCTGCAGCTTTACGTGACCGGCCGCTTTCACAAAGCGCTCAACCAGCTTGTGAAGGCGCTTCTTCATGTGATCTTTCGTGAGATCACCGTTCTCATCAAATGACTTTCCAGCAAAGTTTATCGAGATCATTTCTGGCAGAACAAGACATCCTAGCGACACTTCCATGATTGTCCGCAGATGCATCAAACCACGCAGCGACCCATGTGCCCCCGGCGAGGCGCCACCTACAGCGTAGATTGAGGTATGGAACAACTGAAGCGGTTCTTCCTCCGGCAGTTGAATGCGACTGATCCAATCCAGAGTATTTTTGAGCAACGGAGTGATTGAAGAATTATATTCTGGGCTTGCAATGAAGATGCCGTGATGCGTCTCAATCAGCTTTCTCAGCTTGAACACATTTTCCGGAATCCCTTTTTCATCTTCCAAATCCCCATCATAAATTGGGAGTGGGTAGTCTGCCAGACTGATCATGGTGACATCAGCATTTGCCAATGTCAGGTGCTTAGCCACCAGTTCTGCCAGCATTTTGTTAAACGAACCAACTCGCGTTGAACCTGAAAAAACAAGTATCTTGGGCTTCATCAAAAGATCCTCACAACCATGGCTCAGCACTCCTTGTTTTCAGGAGAAAACTGAACTCGAATAATTCCGGTGCAGAGAATACCTCAGAATGACCGAGCGTAAGGTTTATGTGAGGAGAGCGTTTTTAGGCGTCTACAGCATGTTTTGTCAAAACCACGGAGCATCAAAACGGCTTACGGTAAATCCATACCCGTGCAGGCGGGATGTTTCTTATTATCCAGCCAGTTTTTGACCAGCTAAACATTTTTGATTTCAGTGAAACTGGAGATGCCAAAGAATATGAAAACTGGACAAACGGTGCGCCCGGTCGCATGAGCGCGAAGGCATCACGTATGCATTTGAGCCGATATTCCATCGGTCTCGAAACCAATGGCAGACTTGAGACAACCGCACATAGTGAATTCGGCTCAATGTGCCGCAAGCTAGGATGCATATTGTAAGCATCCCCCTGCACAACATGAAGTCCATCAAATTTTTCTGAGAGGTGTTTGCAGAAATCACCGCTGAATTCCAAGCAAGTCAGCCGTTCCTTGGAAATGCCGGCTTCAAGGATCGCTTTGGTGACCGGCCCTGTGCCGGGCCCAAGTTCCAGAACTGGATTCACTGAGTCGACGGGGACAAATTCTGCCATCCGTCGAGCAAGGACTGCGCCTGAAGGCGCGACAGCTCCGGTCGTGAGTGGTGCTTCCACCCACGCCCGAAGAAACCTTGAGGGTTCACGAAATTTGTTCAAGGCGTTCTCCGCCCGTGACCTCGTTTCGTCAAACATTCAACTCTCCGTTGCGCCTGTATAGAACTCAACAGAGATATTACTACTTAGAGGGTTTTTAAAGGTCTAAGTTTTGAAATTTTCCAGAAAATCTTTTGCCTTCGCGAAAAAGCCTGTAGATTCAGGGTGGTTCTCGCTCGAAGATTCACCTTCAAATTCTGTTAGAAGCTCTTTCTGCCTTTTCGTCAGGCTTGTGGGAGTCTCAACTGCAACTTGAATATACATATCCCCCAGCTGGCTAGACCGCATAACACGCATGCCCTTACCGCGCAGTCTGAACTGCTTACCAGTCTGAGTACTTTCAGGAACTTTTACACGCGCAGTGTTGCCATCCAGCGCTGGAACTTCAAACTGACCACCCAAAGCAGCAGTCGTCATTGAGATCGGCACACGACAGAAAATATCGGCACCATCACGCTGGAAGAATTCATGTGGACGAATAGACAGGAAAATATACAAATCCCCTGCTGGACCTCCACGTGCACCTGCTTCTCCTTCCCCAGAAAGACGAATACGAGTTCCGTCTTCGATACCTGATGGAATGCTTACAGAGAGGGTGCGTTCGTTTGTCGTCCGACCAGTACCGCCACAGCTATCGCATGGGTCAGTGATAATCTCACCACGCCCCTGACAGGTTGGGCAGGTCCGCTCCATAGTAAAGAAGCCCTGAGCTGCGCGTACACGACCTACACCGCCACAGGTTGGGCAGGTAGATGGCCGTGTGCCAGACTTCGCACCAGAACCGCTACATGGCTCACAGGTTACAGAAGTTGGAACCTCAATCTCAACGGACTTACCTTCGTAAGCTTCCTCAAGAGAGACTTCCAGGTTGTAACGAAGATCTGCACCGCGCTCACGGCCTGAACTGCGACGACCACCGCCGCCACCGCCACCGCCGAAGAACTCGTCAAAGATGTCTGACATGGTTGAAGAAAAGTCGCCATGACCAGCTCCACCACCACCAGGGCCGCCGTTTTCAAAGGCTGCATGGCCAAATCGATCGTAGGCAGCGCGCTTCTGCGGGTCTTTCAGGGATTCGTAAGCTTCGCTTACTTCCTTAAAGTTTGCTTCCGCTTCATCATTTCCAGGATTCCGGTCAGGATGAAACTTCATTGCTTGTTTGCGATAAGCGCTCTTCAGTGCCTTCTCGTCGACCTCCCGTGCTACCCCCAGCACCTCGTAGTAGTCGCGTTTAGACATGGTGAAATAAGCTCCAAAGACATGACGTCTATTTGCGTTTCGAAGTTTCAGAAGAGCCTTAGGCTCTGTCCGAAATTATCAGCGTCAACCAAACTCACTTTCTCATTGAGAGAAACGAATTCGCAGACAGCGCTCATCTTCAAAACAAATCTGTTTACTGCTTAGCCAGTTTTTCGGTGCAGCCATAAAAACAGCGCACACGCCACTGACATTCCATATGTAGGAAGCAGATCTTTCAAATGCAATTGCAGCCGAAATGATCTCTTTAATTTAATTCTTCCGTACAATCGGGAAATACTTGAATAAAGCTAAGCCCGCAAGCTCATTTGAACTTGCGGGCCAAAAGCATAATTTAGCTGGATTTTTTGTCGTCGTCTTTGACTTCTTCGAAATCAGCATCAACAACATCATCTACAGCTTCAGGGGCACCGTCATCAGCAGGCTCTTCACCGACGTCTTCCTGTGCATCCTTGTACATTGCTTCGCCAAGTTTCATGGAAACTTCAGCGAGGGTCTGTGTCTTCGCAGTGATATCTTCCAGATCCTCACCTTCAAGAGACACCTTCAATGCAGCCAAAGCGGATTCGATAGCAGACTTATCTTCATCTGAAACCTTATCGCCGTACTCCTTGACAGATTTCTCTGTTGAGTGATGAAGGGCTTCAGCCTGGTTTTTGGCTTCGACAATATCCTTACGCTTTTTGTCTTCTTCAGCGTGAGATTCAGCGTCTTTCACCATCTGTTCGATATCAGCGTCGGATAGTCCACCAGATGCCTGAATGCGGATCTGCTGTTCTTTGCCGGTGCCTTTATCTTTCGCGGACACGTTCACGATACCGTTCGCATCAATGTCGAAGGCAACTTCAACCTGTGGAACGCCGCGTGGTGCCGGAGGGATACCAACCAGGTCAAACTGACCCAGAATTTTGTTATCCGCAGCCATTTCACGCTCGCCCTGGAACACACGGATGGTCACTGCAGTCTGATGATCTTCAGCTGTAGAGAAAACCTGTCCCTTTTTCGTAGGGATAGTGGTGTTGCGGTCGATCAGGCGGGTGAATACGCCACCGAGAGTTTCGATACCAAGGGACAGTGGAGTAACGTCAAGAAGTAGAACGTCTTTAACGTCGCCCTGCAGAACGCCTGCCTGAATAGCAGCACCCATCGCAACAACTTCATCTGGGTTCACACCCTTATGAGGTTCTTTGCCGAAGAACTGCTTCACAACTTCCTGAACTTTAGGCATACGGGTCATACCACCAACGAGAACAACCTCATCAAGGTCGCCTGCGGTAAGACCAGCGTCTTTCAGGGCTGCTTTCATCGGAGCAACAGTCCGCTGAACGAGATCGTCAACGAGTTGTTCAAACTTAGCGCGTGTCAGTTTCAGTGTAAGGTGCTTAGGACCGGAAGCATCTGCAGTGATAAACGGCAGGTTGATTTCGGTCTGAGATGCGGAGGACAGCTCAATCTTTGCTTTTTCAGCAGCTTCTTTCAAGCGCTGCAATGCGAGCTTGTCGTTCTTAAGGTCGATGCCCTGCTCTTTTTTGAATTCGCCAGCAAGGTAGTCAACCAGACGCATGTCAAAGTCTTCACCACCGAGGAAGGTATCACCATTGGTGGACTTAACTTCAAATACGCCATCGCCAATTTCCAGTACGGAAACATCGAAGGTACCACCACCAAGATCGTAAACAGCAATGGTTTTACCGTCGTTCTTGTCCATGCCGTATGCAAGGGCAGCCGCGGTAGGCTCGTTGATGATACGCAGAACTTCAAGGCCAGCGATCTTACCGGCATCTTTTGTTGCCTGACGCTGAGCATCGTTGAAGTATGCAGGAACAGTGATAACAGCCTGAGTAACAGTTTCACCCAGGAAGCTCTCAGCCGTTTCTTTCATCTTCTGCAAGATAAAAGCGGAAACCTGAGATGGGGAGTACTTTTCGCCTTCAGCTTCTACCCATGCGTCGCCGTTGTCAGCTTTAACGATTTCGTATGGAACCAGCTTTTTGTCTTTAGCGACTGTTGGATCGTCAAAACGACGACCGATAAGACGCTTAACTGCGAACAGAGTGTCTGTTGGATTGGTAACAGCCTGACGCTTAGCCGGCTGACCTACAAGCTTCTCGCCATCATCAGCGAACGCAACCATAGAAGGGGTAGTACGCGCACCTTCTGCGTTCTCAATTACTTTGGCGTCTTTGCCGTCCATTACAGATACGCACGAATTAGTCGTGCCGAGGTCGATTCCGATGACCTTTGCCATGTTTTTCACTCTCCTTTAGGCAGACCGCCCGAACCCCGTAGGCCTTCGAGTAAGGCTGGATACGCTTCCAGCCCGGTCCCCAACACATTGCACTTGCGTGAGTTGTCGCAAACACGCAAGAAAACTTCAATTGGCTATATAAGAGGGGTGCACTGCCCCTGCAAGAGACAGCACCCGATATATCGACACAAGAGCTACTGGAAGCCTTTTCTGAGTTAAGAAATTGAACTTTTCTTTGGAAAACCACCTAGTAACACCTCTAGCGCATCACTCTTTCCAACATTACCCCCATTTCTAGTGGGGAGCATGTGGATATAATTCTTCTAAAGATACCGAATGCCCGTTTTCTTGGACGATGCGGGCATGCTCTTGTGAAAGTTCTCGCGCAGCATCAACACCACATGCATGGGCGATCATATCTACTTCTTTGCGTACACTATGACAGTAGGCTGCAACACGGTGGCTTTTGTCAGTTGGGTCGAGACCTGCTTGAAGAGCTTCGTCATGCGTTGTTATGCCGGTTGGGCATGTATTTTTATTGCACCGCATAGCTTGAATGCAGCCAAGAGCAAACATGAACCCGCGCGCAGTGACCGCAAAATCAGCACCTGAACATAACATCAAAGCAACTGCTGAGGGTGTGATTCGTTTTCCCGACACGATGATGCGTATACGCCCGCGCAAATCATGTCTCCGCAGCACCTGATCGACCATGGGGAGCGCTTCGGCAATGCGCAGGCCGACATTGTCCATAAGCGGCATTGGGGCTGCACCTGTCCCTCCATCAGCTGAATCTATAGTGATGAAATCTGGCGCATGTTCGATGCCACGATGGTTTATTTCTTTGCAGAGTTGCTCAACCCACAGGGATGACCCTATCACCGTTTTAAAACCAACCGGCTTTTTGGCGATCTTTCGGACTCGGTCAATAAAATCCAACAGTTCCCCAGTATTACTGATTTCTGGATGCCTATTGGGGGAGTGCGATGGTTGCCCAACTTTGATGCCACGAATTTCTGCTATTTCCGGGGTAACTTTTCCGCCTGGAAGCAAGCCACCCTTGCCCGGCTTTGCGCCTTGTGCGAGCTTAATCTCAACCATCTTCACCTGAGAATGCTCAGTTATTTTCCGCAGCTTATCTTCATTCAAAGTACTGTCATCATTTCGGCAACCATACTTGGCTGTGCCAATTTGGAAGACGATGTCAGCTCCCCCCTCAATATGGTAGGGAGACAACCCTCCCTCCCCAGTGTTCATCCAGCAGTTTGCCATTTTGGCACCACGGGAAAGAGCCAGAACTGCTGGTCGTGAAATAGCCCCAAAACTCATACCCGAGATGTTGAAGTAACTTGGCGGGATGTAGGGGTTTTCGACGTATGGGCCGATCAACAACGGTTCAGGTTCGTCAATTTCTTCTTCCAGCTTCGCAAATGGCGCATTCACAAAGAGCGCGGTTCCCGGCAAACTAAGGTTTTTTGTAGAACCGAAAGCCATCGTATTTCCTTCAGCCTTAGACGCATGATCCACCCAGGTTCGCTCGGCACGGTTAAACGGCATTTCCTCGCGATCCATGGCGAAGAAATATTGCCGAAAAAACTCGCCCAGATATGTGAAAAGCGATCTAAAACGTCCAACAACAGGGAAATTGTGCCGTATCGCATCTTTATGCTGCCGCCGGTCAATCACATAAAGAACAACCACCGAAATGACTGCAAAGAGGATAGTTAAGGAGACGATTGCAGCAAAAATATTCAGTACAGCACTGAGCAATGGGGGCAACAAATGCATTTGCAGTTCTCCTTAATTGAGAAGCCATATATTTTGAAGAAAATGGGTTAAAGTCGCTTGTGGTAAATCCTTTGATATTTTCCAGTTTTTTTAGTCTTCCCTTTAGAGAGGAAGCACTCATACTCATTAGGTGTATACATGCAGATGGGTGATGCATTTCCCCAAGGTTTTCAGTACCTCCCAGGTTATTTCTCAGAGAAGGACCAGAGGGAATTGGTTGGTCTACTCCGGGAATTTGTTGCCGAAGCGCCGCTCTTCACACCTGTCATGCCGCGAACGGGTAAAGAGTTCTCAGTTCGCATGACAAATCTAGGCGATCTTGGTTGGGTTTCTGATCTCAAGGGATATAGGTATCAAGCACAACACCCAGTGAGCGGTCGAAATTGGCCTGCTATCCCTGAGGTTCTCATCAATCTGTGGCAGAAGGTTGGACATTGCGCAGCGCCGCCGGAGGCCTGTCTCGTCAACTATTATGCAGCGACCGCGAAAATGGGAATGCATCAGGACCGAGATGAGAAGACATTTGATGCACCGGTGGTTTCCGTAAGCCTTGGAGATGCCGCTATATTTAAGTTGGGCGGGGTCAAACGAGGCGGGCCTACTAAATCACTTAGGTTACAATCAGGGGATGTTGTCGTTCTTGGTGGGGATGCACGGCTTTGCTATCACGGTATTGATCGCATTCAAGGAGGCAGTTCCAGCCTCCTGAAGGATGGAGGCCGGCTGAACCTTACATTACGGCGCGTTTCGCCAATTTAAAGAGACTTAGGCGTCTTCCAATGCGTCTGACATGAAGAATGCACGGATGCCACTAGATACGAACCGGATTGTGCCTTCTACGATTTCATCTTGATCCATTTCTTCATCGTATGGACCTTTGGAGGCTCCAGTAACGACGTAAAGCGCCTCAAGTGTCGCACTGTGCATCAGCATCATCAAAAGTTGGGCGCGCGGTCCGCTTGGGATGTCACTTTGCGTTGCTTTGGCCAAGGCTTTTGTGATGCGTAGGATAATTTTGGGCGGCTCCCAGGAATGCATGATCTTTTGACCGGATTCCGGATCGGAGAACACCTGCCGGATAAGCACAACAAACGGAACGAGTTTCCCGGTTTCCCGTGAAATTCCCTGAACAACCAAGGGCTCCATGAAGGCACGTGTGATTTCCTCAACATCGGGCTGGCGTCCGCCAACTTCCAAAGCGTCAAGCCGTTGCATACGCATGTCATCAATCTCTCTCAGACGACGCATAAATACGGCTTTGACAAGATCATCCTTACTGCCGAAGTGATAGTTCACAGCGGCGACGTTTGCCTCCGCTTTTTCGGTAATCATTCTCACAGAAGTTTCCGCAAGACCATGTTCAGCGAGCAAGCGTTCGGCCGCATCAAGCAACCGTTCACGGGTCCCTATTACAGAACTGTCTGGCACAGCAGCACCTCCAGGAAGATAGTTACACATATGTACTGCAAATCTGAAGGAGATCGAACAGCCCCTTAGATTTCACAAATACTCTTATCGATCTATTCCGGTTTTAGCACGTTTTAATGAGTAACAACCCGCCTATAATTCATATCATTAATTGCAATGACTATATAAAACTTAGATAAAAATATGTAGTAACTTGATAAGTATTTCAATTAACTGAAAAACCAAGCATGAAATAGTTTTCAATTCGCTTCCTGAAACAGAAAACGGGAGCTCATGAGCTCCCGTGTCTTTGCAACTATTGCGATTTTCATTTAGGTATAAGTACTATATGCAATGACGGAAAGTGCTATTGCGATAACCCAAAGCGCAACGCGGCTCGAACGACTGTGCTTCGCTTCTGATTTGCCAATTGCTTCTGTTGTCGCTTCATCAAACCGCAAGCCGTTGTTCGCCATCGCTTCCAATTGGTTGGAAAATTTGCTGGCGCGGTCTGCAATAATCGGAAGGTCAGTTGCCAAACGACCGATAATAGTTAGCCCTGTTGCCAGATCAGAGATCCGCCCCATAGGCCCGAGGTTTCTTTGAATCCAACTGGTTACGACTGGATCAGCCGTATTCCACATATCAAGATGCGGGTTCAACGACCGGGCAACGCCTTCTGCAAGCACCATGTTTTTCTGAAGCAAAATCAGTTGTGGCTGAGTATGCATGTTAAACATCTCAGTCACTTCAAACAGCTGGGTCAGCAGGCGGGCCATTGAGATTTCACTGGCGTCATGACCGTGAATTGGCTCGCCAATCGCCCGGATTGCTTGTGCAAACACGTTCACATCTTGATCCGCAGGCACGTAGCCTGCCTCAAAATGCACTTCAGCCACGCGGACATAGTTACGCGTTATAAAGCCGTAGAGGATTTCAGCCAGGAACCGACGCTCTGCAAAGCCCAGACGTCCCGTGATGCCCAGATCAACAGCAACTAGAGTGCCATCGGCCTCTACGAACAGATTCCCCTGGTGCATGTCTGCATGGAAGAATCCATCGCGGACAGCATGGCGCAAAAAGCTTTGAATAATTTTGTTGCCGAGCTCAGCCAAATCGTGACCAGCTTCTTTAATTCCCTCAACGTTGGAGAGCTTTACACCGTCAATCCACTCCATACACAAGACGGAGCGAGACGTACGCGCCCATTCCACCGAAGGAACACGGAAGGATTCGTCTTCTTTGCTGTTTTCGCCCATTTCTGAAAGCGCAGCAGCTTCCATACGCAGATCCATCTCCAGATGGACGGCTGCTTCATAGGTTTCAACCATTGCTAGCGGGCGAAGTCGACGGCTGGCTGCACTAAATCGCTCAGCTAAACCAGCAGCGAGATAGAAGCTTTTCAAGTCGCGCTTAAAACCACGCTCAACACCGGGCCGCAAAACTTTAACCGCGACCTTTTGCAAATCGCCATCTCGGTTCCGAAAATATGCTGGGTGAACCTGAGCAATTGAGGCTGCGGCTACTGGCTCGCCAAACTCTTCAAAATGATCTTCAACGTTGCCGCCGAGTTGCTCTTCAATCGTTTTGCGGGCGTGCTCGATCGCAAATGCAGGAACATTATCCTGCAGCTCAGAAAGCTCTTTTGCAGCCTCTTTGCCAACCACATCAGGACGCGTTGCAAGGAATTGACCCAGTTTGATATAGGAGGGGCCAAGGCGGTTTAAAGCCACTGTGAGGCGTGCGGCGGCGTCTTTTTTCTCAACACCACGGCGTTCAGCAAGGCGAGCGATTCCAATAGCCAAACGCGGGCCGGGTGGTAGATCTGGCAAGGAAACCAAGCCGAACACACCTTCACGCGCCATAACAAAGCCCGCGTAGATTAAACGTAAGAGAGGTAAAATACTTGCGATCATAACTGGTTAGATTTTCCAGCCGGAGTGAAGTGCAGCGATACCGCCGGTGTAATTACGGTAGGTGACCCGTTCAAAGCCTGCCGTCCGTATCATCTGCGCAAATCGTTCTTGATTTGGAAATTTGCGGATGGATTCGACCAGATAGCTGTAGGGATCGCCATCCCCTGTTACCATTTTTCCGATTTTCGGGATCGCATGGAAGGAGAAGAAATCATAGACTTTATCCAGCGCGGGTACATCTACCTGAGAGAACTCCAGACACATAAAGCGTCCGCCGCGTTTCAATACGCGATGTGCTTCTTTTAGCGCTTTGTCGATTTGCGGCACATTACGGATACCGAAAGCAATTGTGTAAGCATCGAAATGTTTATCAGGAAATGGGAGTTCTTCTGCGTTGCCTTGAACAAATTCGATATTGCCGGAAAGTCCAGCAGCTGCTGCGCGATCTTTGCCAACACCGAGCATGGAGCCGTTGATATCACACACTGTGGACATTACGGTTCGGTTTGAGCGTTCAACCACGCGGGTTGCGATATCACCAGTTCCACCTGCGACATCCAGATGTCGCCATTCGCGGGCGCCATTCTTGGGAGGTCGCATGTTGGAAACCATCGCGTCTTTCCAAAGACGGTGCAATCCACCAGACATCAGGTCGTTCATCAGGTCATAACGCGAGGCTACCTTGTGGAAAACATCATCCACTAAATCCTGCTTTTCACCTTCACGAACGGTACGAAACCCGAAGCTTGTCGCCATTTCGGACGGATCTGTCACCGAAGCTTGCTCAGGGGTTGAGAATTCACGCGCCATAATCAAATCACTCCATTTCGCGGGCGAACATAGTACAGCTTGTTACAAAGCGCTATTCTTGAACGTAATCTTTGCCCAGCCGCAAACCAGTGTACCAACGGATATCTTATGCCTGAATTACCGGAGGTTGAAACAGTCCGCCGCGGACTCGCTCCATTTTTCGACAATGCAACAATTTGCAGGGTCGAACAACGCCGTCCTGATCTTCGTTTTCCATTTGGAGATGACTTTGTTGAACGGATAGAAAACCGGCAAGTCGTTTCGTTCACACGCAGAGCAAAATATCTCCTGCTTGATCTGGATAGCGGTGA
This sequence comes from Pseudovibrio sp. Tun.PSC04-5.I4, assembly GCF_900104145.1. Classification (NCBI taxonomy): domain Bacteria; kingdom Pseudomonadati; phylum Pseudomonadota; class Alphaproteobacteria; order Hyphomicrobiales; family Stappiaceae; genus Pseudovibrio; species Pseudovibrio sp. Tun.PSC04-5.I4. The sequence goes on from NZ_FNLB01000006.1 coordinate 2,863,883, forward strand.
TGTTCTGGTTATGCATCTAGGAATGTCCGGCTCCTTCCGGTGGATTGAGACCGATGATGCGGAGCCGCAGCAAACCGTTGAAATGTATCATGCTCAAGGAAAACACCCACAACATGACCATGTGGTGTTTCATGTGCGACCCGCCGAACAGGAAACCATAGTCAAAATCGTTTATAATGATCCACGTCGGTTCGGGTTCATGATTTTGATCCCACGAAGTGAGCTTGCCGCGCACCCCATGTTTGCCGAGATGGGTATTGAGCCATTGGGTAATGAGTTGGATGGGGCTTATCTCGCAAACCTGTTTGGAAATCGTAAGACAACTCTGAAAGCAGCTTTGCTCAATCAGAAATTTGTTGCCGGACTTGGTAACATTTACGTGTGCGAAGCTCTCTGGAGAGCTGGCCTCAACCCCTTCAACAGTGCGGGAAGTCTCTCCGGGAAATCCGGTAAGTCCCTCAAAAAGGCAGATGAGCTTTCCAATCACATTCGCGAGGTCCTTCAGGAAGCTATCGCCTCAGGGGGCTCTTCTCTCAAAGATCACCGGCAAGCAGATGGTTCACTGGGGTACTTTCAGCACAATTTTTCTGTCTATGGCCGGGAAGGTGAAGCTTGTAAAACGACGGGCTGTTCAGGCGTAATTGAACGGAAAGTGCAACATGGCCGTTCAACATTCTTTTGCCCTCAGTGCCAGAAATGATTTACGCAAGCTGATATGTCACGCGCCATTGGTTTGCATTCGGTTAAGCAAATGACTAGGAGACTTGCATAGAATTCTGTTTCGGGCGGTTGCCCGGCGGACAATCATAAAAGGATGGCCCTATGAAGATCGGTGTAGTTGGTGTTGGCGCAGTTGGAAGTACTGCTGCTTATTCCATGGCCATGGGCGGTGTGGGCAATGAAATCGTACTTGTCGATCACAACCAAAAACTTGCGATTGCTCAAGCAGAAGATATCCTTCACGCAACACCGTTTTCCCGTCCGATGAACATTATTGGTGGTGACTACAGCGATTTGAAAGATGCTGCTGTTGTTGTCATCGCTGCCGGGGTTAGTCAGCAACCGAGCGAGACTCGCATCCAGCTGCTTGCCCGTAATGCAGGCGTGTTCGCAACCGTCATCCCGGAAGTGCTGAAGTACGCCCCAAACACAATCCTGATCATTGCGACAAACCCAGTCGATATCATGACACAGGTTGCAACGAAGATTTCAGGTCTTCCTCGTACCCGTGTTATCGGATCTGGTACCATCCTCGATACCGCTCGCTTCCGTACCCTGTTAGGTAAACATCTTGGCATCACGCCAACCTCTGTGCATGCGGATGTCCTTGGTGAGCATGGAGATAGCGAAGTGCTCGTCTGGTCTGGCGCCAAAGCAGGTAACTCACCTCTGTTTACGTTTGCTGAGCAAATCAACAAGCCAATTACTCAAGAGGTCCGTGATCGCATTGATCATGGTGTTCGGTACGCGGCCTACTCCATTATCGAAGGCAAAGGCGCAACCAATTTCGGCATTGGTGCCGGACTTTCTCGCATCGTAAAAGCCATCGTGACAAACGAGCATGCTGTGATCAGCCTATCGATCGTCAATGAAGAGATTGTTGGCGTGAAAAATACTGCATTGTCTGTTCCGCGCGTTCTTGGAGCTAAAGGCATTGAAGCCACGCTTCTGCCTAGTCTGGACGAGCTTGAGCACAGCCAACTGCAAGCTTCTGCTATTGCGTTGGAAACTGCAGCAAACGAAGTGCTTTCCAAGCACCTAAAATAAAGAACACTCCGCAAGAGCCCTGTTTTGATCGTTTTATTGGGCTTTTGCGGAATTTTTTTATTCCTGCCTTGGCAAAATGCCGTTTTTCCCATATGCCACAGACCTAGATTTTGATGCACAAGCGCATACAACCTCCAAGTTGGTTTTTGGGCTAAGTTTTCAGTCGGCCTTGTGCACATCTTGCAGCGCGGAGAGTATTGATGACACAGGCGGATATCGGTCTTAGTGGACTGGGCGTCATGGGGGCCAATCTGGCACTCAATATTGCAGACAACGGCTACAAGGTAGCTGTGTTCAACCGAACTGCAAAAGGAACCGAGGCGTTTATAGAAAACGCTGGCCATCTCAAAGATATGTTCATTCCTTGCTACAGCCCGGAAGAACTGGTTGCCAACATCAAGGCTCCACGCCCCATCATTTTGATGGTGCCGGCTGGCGACCCTGTTGACCAACAGATCGCAGTTTTGAAAGAGCACCTTGAAGACGGCGATATCCTTATCGACGCAGGCAACAGCGACTTCCACGACAGTAATCGCCGCTACAAAGAACTGGCTGATACGCCGTTTACGTTTGTAGGTATGGGCGTTTCCGGTGGTGCAGAAGGCGCTCGTTTCGGCCCATCCATCATGGTTGGTGCTTCTGAAACAGCCTATGCGCGCATTGAGCCAATTCTCAAAGCAATTTCAGCAAAACACAATGGCGAGCCATGCTGTGCCCTGATGGGTCCTGAAGGTGCTGGCCACTTTGTGAAAACACTGCACAACGGCATCGAATATGCTGACATGCAGATGATTGCTGAAGTTCATGAAGTCCTGACCAAGACCCTTGGTTTGAGCATTCAAGAACAGGCCGAAATCTTCACCAAGTGGAACCAAGGCCCTCTTGCGTCTTACCTCATTGAAATCACGGCTAACGTGATGGGTGTGGTTGATGAAGAGAGCGGCAAGCCAATTCTGGATGTTATTCTGGATAAGGCAGGCCAAAAAGGCACAGGTCGCTGGTCTGCTGTTGAAGCGCATATGCTGGGTGTTCCTGCAACAGCTATCGACGCTGCTGTTGCAGCTCGTTGTATGTCTGCAAACCACGCTTTGCGTCAGGAAATTGCTGAAATCTACCCGCAATCTGACGAAACACTGGCCTGGGATGAAAAGCAGGAAGGCATCGCAGCTTGTGAGCGTGCTTTGATCGCTGGTAAAATCGCTGCCTATGCAGAAGGTTTTTCTGTGCTAGCTGCTGGCGGCAAAGAAAACGGCTGGGACTTACCAATGGGCGATATCGCTCGCATTTGGCGCGAAGGCTGTATCATTCGCTCCCGCTTCCTTGATGAGATCGCACAGGCTTATGACGAGACCCCTGAGCTGGCGTCCCTCTACCTTGCTCCTACCATCGCTGAGCGCATGAAAGATGCGGTCCCTGGCCTTCGTGACGTCCTGTGCATGGGCATCAGCAACGGGATCCCAACACCTGCGCTTTCCGCCGCTCTTGGTTCCTTCGACATGATCCGCCAGACGCGTACATCTGCTTATGTTATTCAGGGCCAGCGTGACTTCTTTGGTCAACATGGTTTTGAACGTACAGATAAAGACGGTTCCGGCTTCCACGGCCCTTGGCCTGCTGGTGGTGCGTAAGCATAAAGCAACTCAGGCATGTGAGTTATTAACCAGCGCGTGCTATGCCTGATCGAAATTGCGAGAAATCGCTCTTCTAATTGGCAGGGTCTCATACAGAGGCCCTGCCAAAATTTATGCAAACAGGTTTTGGCTGAATAAAGTTCGCAAGACCGTTCAATAATCCCAGGAATGCATCGTGACTGCCAATTCACCAAATGGAGCTGAGATCTATCGCCGCCTTATTAAGGCGATTGAAACGCGTGAACTCAAGCCCGGAAGTCGCTTGCGCGAAGCAGAGCTGGCTGAAAAGTTTGGCGTAAGCCGTACTCCAATCCGTGAAGGGTTGAAACGGCTGGAGGCACAAGGTCTCGCTGTTCATGAACCGAACCGGGGTATGGTTGTCCCTAGTCTGGACCATAACCAGATCAGCGAACTCTATTATCTTCGTGAAGTTCTGGAAGGAACTGCCGGTCGTCTTGCAGCTCAACACGCTTCAATTGCAGAAATCGAAATTTTGAAGGAGATGGTGGACTCCGATTTGCAAAACTTGGCAGATGCTGAGCGCCTGATCAAAACCAACCGCGAGTTTCATCGCCGGTTTTACCTCGCATCCCACAACCGCTATCTGGTTGAACAGATTGATCATATGCGGCTATCCCTGCTGCTGCTTGCGGGCACGACATTGACTGACGATGATCGCCGTCGTCTTGCCATTGAAGAGCATGCGGAAATTGTAGACGCGATTGCAAAACGTGACTGTGACCGCGCAGATAGTGCTGCCCGCCATCACATTGCTGAAGCTCACAAAGCGCGTTTAAAGTTTTTCACGCTGCTCACATAAAGCTCTTACCGCCATTTTGTAATTTAAAGCGTGTTCTGACGTTCAGGATGCGCTTTTTTGCGTTGCTGGCAAATTAAGCAGGATGCTGATCGTTTTGCTGTCGTTTCAACGATAATTCGGAAAGAGCATTGTGCGAAGGGGGATAAAGTAGCGAATTCGTAATTATTACCCCTTTAATTAAAGGGTAATAAGCGACCTTCGGGGAGGTCTATTATAGTATTCTTGGGGGAATAAATGAATTTTACCGTACGTGCCACCTGCGCCTTGGCAGTATTGACTGTAATTTCTGGTTGTGCGGTTGTTTCAGTTGGCGGAACTGCCGTCTCTGTTGCAACAACTGCAGTAACAACGACTGCCAAAGTGGGAGCAAGTATCGTTGGGGGAGCCGTGGATCTGGCTATTCCAGACGATAACGAAGATACAGAATAATAAGCTCATTACTTCAATAAGATAAGTGGCTGTTTAAAATCAGTCTATGCTGGTGGTTCTGTTACTTACCAGCACCACTTTAATGGCGCGGTGAAGCTCGGACATTTGTTCCTCGCTCAAGACATCGGTGAGCTCACTACGTGTTTCTTCGTCCAATTGCTCAAGCATCAAACCTTCTTCCGGTAACTGAACCAAAGGTTCTGCAGTGGCTGAAATTGGCAGTAACGCGCCATCCATTCGCTCCGCCTTTACGCGAGCGTCTTCCAAAATAGCGTGAACAAGTCCACGACGATCATCCGGGAGGTCAACTTCATCAACGATCGCGTTGACGGTATCGCGGTCACCAAGAACGATCGCAGGAGACTGGGAGGTCGCTGGGTTGACCAGAGAGAGGGCTGTGAGTAACGCGCCCAAAAAGATTACTAGGATATATGGCATTTGCAAAATTCTTTAGAGGTCCAGATCAATTTAAACTCAGATTATAAAGGACCGAAGTGTGAAGCAATAGCCGCTCAAACTGGTTCATTTCTTTATATTCTTCCAATGTATTTCGCGCCAGTGCCGGATCATCGGTGATAATTCCGTCTACGCCCATGGATATGTACCTGAACATGGTAGATGGATTGTTAACCGTCCAAACAAAAACCTTTTTACCTGTCTCTTGTGTTCTTCTTATAAAATTCAGAGAGGCAGAGGCGGTCGATACGGCGACGAAGTTTCCTTCAAGCTCTGAGAAATTACCTATAGATGTGGCGGTAAGAAGACCTGTGTTCCATGTTGGCTCCAATTCACGCATCTTTGTGAGGGCAGAACGTTCTAAAGACATGATCGCAATATCTTTTTCCATTCCCGCTTCTGCGACAATTCGCGCCACCTCCTGCTCCAGATTTTTATTGAGGCTGCGTGGGTAGAATTTCAATTCGATGAGGAGAGTTGCTTTTCCCTTGACTGTCTCAAGTGCCTCACGAAGGGTTGGAACCTGCTCTCCGCGAAACTCCTTTGCAAACCAACTACCGACATCAATTCCCTTGATTTCATCCAGAGTGAGATCCCAGACCCGGACGGGGTTGCTTGCCAGGCGCATGAAATCGCTGTCATGTGCGATCACAATGGTCCCATCTGCCGCTTCCTGCGCATCAACCTCGATCCAATCCGTGCCGTCTTTAATGGCTCTTTCCAGCGCAGCGATGGTGTTCTCAGGTGCATGGGCCGATGCTCCGCGATGCGCTATGATCAAAACCTCTCTTTGAGGCAGATCCGTTGACACCCAATAAGTACCTGTTGTGACAACGACAACCGCTGCAAGCGTGATCAGAAGCCCCAAGCGGACAGGTGTAAGAGGACTGGTCCACTTGGTTTCCAACTTAGGTGTATGCGGCACCTCGGAGAAAGTGTGGCCTTTCCCATCTGCCAGATAAAGAGCTGCTTTGAAAGTCAACGCCATGCTGCCAGACATCAAGCCACTGATCAGCGTATTTCCGACCAGTAGCAACACCACCAGACTGCCCAGTATGGCTGCCAATGCATTTGGGGATTGTTCTGTGAATGAGATGACGTAGGAGCCGAGCAGTTCCAAAAGAATGAGGAAGACCGCATGGATCACAACATTCACCAGTAGCCATATTGATACAGCTCCGGCGAACACATGCCTTAATCCGCGAGATAGGAAGCGCGCGCGGGGGAAGACAGATCGGACAGGATGATCTCTCAGGACCACAAGTGGCAACGTCAAGCCCCAGACAAGGATCGCGTAAAGAGGCACCACAATCGCCAGAGCCAGGCCAATGCCGATAAAGAATGCGGCAAGCCAAAACTCCACCGGCTGATACTGCAGGTAATAGTTGATGTCGTGATCTTGAAGGAAAATCAGCACACTCAGGGCGACTATAACCAGCCCCGGAACCATCGCAACCAGCAGCCTTTGCGTCAGACGCCATGCAAACATGCCAAGCCGGGGAAACATGCCAAGCGTAGAAAACAAGGCATTCCGGGTTGCGGGTAAGGCATGTTCAGGCCGGTCCAGCACCGCAAGCAAGGCGACCTGTTCCAGCAGGGCCATTGCGATGACAACAACGACAAAGCAGAACGCACCAAACAGTCCAATTGGAGAAAGGAAGAACGAAGCAATTTCATAATCAGCCAGCACAGCATTGCCAGACAAGCCAATTAGGAAATTGCTTAGACCCGCAACCACAGGTGTAATGGCAACAGCTCCAATAAAAACAAAGGCATAGTGCACAAGAAACAAGCGAAATGCATTCGCCTTCCATCCGCGCAAAAGCAACTGGCCAAGTGTGTGTAGTCTAGCTGCCATACCCTGATCTTATTGTTGATGATTAAGCAGACAGATGGACTGGCCGCACTATGCCGCTGCAACTCTATCTGGAGAAGGTTCGTTAAGAACTCATGGCAGGTGTGAAGTCAAGATATGGGCAACAAAGCGTAATAAGAGAACAGGGGATTCGTTGATTTCCTGCAATTATTCAAACTTTTTTTGCGAATGATTTGCAAGTGCAAAACTTATGAAAAGCGTTTGAAGCCAATATGTTGCAGTAAAAACTCATATTTAGAAACACTCTAAACTACTGAAACCATAGAGATTTAAACTTGACATCAACAGTCAAGAATATGAAATACCCCCTAGTTTTCTCGCGCTTAAGAGCGTGGACAGGTTTTCTAACTGAATTAGTGCAGCTTGCTTAAAACACGAGTACAGAGACTCGCGTTTGCGCTGCACAACAAGGGGATTTCAATGAGCATTATCCGTAGCGCACTGCTTGGTGCAGTCGCATTTGGCAGCCTTTCTTCCGTTGCTATGGCAGCAACACCTTCTGATGTACTGGCCAATTACGGCGACATTGCACAGGCAGCATTTGAAGATTCCCTGAGCACTGCTATGGGTCTGGAAACAGCAATCAACACTCTTGTTGCTGAGCCAACCGAAGCGAACCTGAAAGCTGCACGCCGCGCATGGCTTGTTGCACGTAACCCTTACCAGCAGACTGAAGTTTACCGCTTTGGCAACGCAATCGTCGATGACTGGGAAGGCAAAGTAAACGCCTGGCCTCTCGATGAAGGTTTGATCGATTACGTTGATGCGTCTTACGGTGCTGACTCCGAAGAAAACCCATTCTACGCAGCCAACATTATTGCCAACACCAAAGTAACGATTGCTGGTGAAGACATTGACGCAACCAACATCACCCCTGCTCTGCTTTCTGAAAAGCTGCAGGAAGCTGGTGAAGTTGAATCAAACGTTGCAACCGGCTACCACGCTGTTGAGTTCCTGTTGTGGGGACAAGATCTGAACGGTACGGGGAAAGGTGCTGGCTCCCGCCCTGCAACTGACTACGACACCAAGAATTGCACCGGTGGCAATTGTGACCGCCGTGCAGCCTACCTTCAGGCAGCAACCAAGCTCCTTATTACCGATCTGGAAGACATGGTTGCCGCATGGCAGGTTGATGGCGCAGCCCGTAAAGAACTTGCAGACAAGGGTGATGCTGGCGGCATCGCAACCATCCTGACTGGTATGGGTTCCCTATCTTACGGCGAGCTGGCTGGTGAGCGTATGAAGCTTGGCCTGATGCTGAACGACCCTGAAGAAGAGCATGATTGTTTCTCTGACAACACGCACATGTCTCACTACAACGACGTTAAAGGCATCAACAACGTCTTCTTTGGTGAATACAAGCGTGTAGATGGCACAGTAGTTAAGGGCGCTTCCCTTAAAGACTTGATTGCAAAGGCAGATGCAGCAATTTCTACCGAGCTTTCCGGCAAGCTGACAGCTTCTATGGGCACATTCACAGCTCTGAAAGTCCGCGCAGAAACCACTGAAGCCTACGACCAGATGATTGGCGAAGGAAACACTGAAGGAAATGCAGTTGTGCAGGCTGCTATCGATAGCCTGATCGACCAGACAACCTCCATTCAGCGCGCTGTAAAGGTGTTGAAGCTGGAACAGATTGCATTTGAAGGTTCCGACAGCCTCGACAGCCCTTCTGCCGTATTTGAATAAGAAATCCGGTCCCGCATGAGGCATCTTATGCGGGGCTTATTCCCCTCCCGTTTCCATTTGCGTTGACGTTTGCAAGGTTTTGCGTGGATCAGCGTTTTTGTGAAAGCTTTTAGAGAATATAGGCGCTTTCTATGCCAGGACAGGTTCCAGCCACACTTCGCCCTCGTGCCGGAGTGCTAGCCACCACCGCCGCAGCCCTCACAAGCCTCCTTATCCCCCTTACTGCAAGTGCTGATAGTATTGATCTGCGCGGCGATCTGAGCGCAGAGGATAAAGCGAAAGTTACTCGTGTTCTGGCTGCTCCAAAATCCTTCAGTAAAGCTGAGGTGTTTGAGCGTATGCAGGCTGGCAAGGCAACCTCTCTCAAACATACCAATCGGGATTCTTTTTCTCACTCGAGTGCAAACCTGACCTTTAAGCAGGAACAAGAATTCAAGCTCGGCAACGGGCTGTTCAAAAAGCTCTGGGTGTCGTCTCCAAGTTCCACTCAAGCCTCTGATGGTTTGGGGCCTCTGTTTAACGCACGGTCTTGCCAGAGCTGCCATTTGAAAGATGGACGTGGGCGCCCGCCAATTGGTGAGGAGCGACCAGTCTCTATGTTCCTTCGACTTTCTGTTGCGCCCTCAACCGACGAAGAGCGCGCTCTGATTGAAAGCGGTGAACTGCCTCTTATTCCTGAGCCGACCTATGGCGGCCAGTTGCAAAACTTTGGCGTGCCGGGTTTGCCGGGTGAAGGTGAGATGAAGATCTCCTACGAGGAGATTGAAGTTCAGCTTTCCGAAGGTGAAACAGCCTCTCTTCGCAAGCCAACTTACAGCATCGAGAATCTGGCGTATGGCTCTCTTTCCGAACATGCGCTGATGTCACCGCGCGTTGCGCCGCCCATGATTGGCCTTGGTTTACTGGAAGCGATTGCGCCTTCTGATCTGATTGCCAAAGCTGACCCCGATGATTCTGACAGCGACGGAATTTCAGGACGTGTGAGCTGGATTAATCCTGCTGATGAGGACCTGAAGGTCATTGGCCGCTTTGGTTGGAAGGGCAGCAACGCAACCATTCGTTCGCAAACTGCTGGAGCGTTCTCCGGCGATATCGGCATTTCGACACCGTACAAGCCAAACAACTATGGCGACTGTACAGAAGCACAGACCAAGTGCTTTGAACTGCCAAATGGTGAACAGGAACGTTTGGGAGTGTCCGAAGCGCCGGATCCGATCATGGATCTGGTCACCTTCTACTCACAAAACCTTGCTGTACCTGCCCGCCGCGATGTTGAGGATGTGAATGTACTGGCGGGTAAAAAGGTGTTTTACGAGACCGGCTGCACCAGCTGCCACACTCCAAAATACGTGACCAACCGCAATGCTGAAGCCAAGGCACAGCAGTTCCAGTTGATCTGGCCTTACACCGATTTGTTGCTGCACGACATGGGTGACGGCCTCGACGATAATCGCCCTGTTGGTTCTGCCAATGGGAATGAATGGAAAACTCCGCCGCTTTGGGGTATTGGTCTGACTGAAACAGTCAACAATCACAGGTTTTTTCTGCATGATGGCAGAGCGCGTGGCCTGCTGGAAGCTGTGCTGTGGCACGGTGGAGAAGCGGAAACCGCCAAGAACCGTGTGATTGAAATGCCTGCCAAAGATCGAGCTAACTTGATCCGGTTCCTGGAGTCTCTTTGATGCACTTTAAGCGCGTTTTTGCTGCCGGCCTTGTTGTTACCGCCGCTTTTACCGGAGGAACACAGGCACAGGAGGGTAAGACCTCCGATTATGCCAAAATCGCATCTTCCACCGTGGAAGGTTACATTCGCCCGGCAACAAAAACGCTGGTAACTACGCTTTCTCAGCTTGAAAAGAACACTGGCACCGTCTGCACGACACCAAACGCGGAGACCAACGCCGCATTTTCAAGTGCCTTCAAAGAGGCGGTCGTTGCACTTGCAGGCGTCGACTTTTTGCGGTTTGGGCCGATGGGGCAGGCTAACATTGCGCAACGTCTTGCCTTTTTGCCAGATGGACGCGGAGTTGTTCGCCGGCAGGTGACTAAAATCACTGCAAAATCTGACCCGACAGTGACTGATCCAGCGTCTCTTTCCATCAAAAGCGTCGCTCTTCAGGGCCTGACCGCTTTGGAGCGGATTGCCTATGACGCTGATGGGAAGCTGATTTTGGGCCAGAGCGGGGCGCAGAAGACCTTCCTGTGTGAGTATGCCGAGAGCATCACCATCAACCTTGGCGGCACGGCTCTTGAGCTTGAAGCGGCCTGGGCTGAGCCCGATGGCTTTTCCAAAACTCTGTTGCAGCCAACCAAAGATGGTGGTGTCGTTCAGACGCACAAAGAAGCGGCTGAGATGATCTTTAACGGTCTGACGACTGGCCTGATTGCTGACAAAGATCAATACCTACTGGCAGTGCTTGGGAAGACCCCCAAAAAGGCTAATCCGAAGAAGGCTCCGTTTGCGCGCAGTGGCAACGCGATAACCTATCTTTCTGCCAGCTTACAGGGCATTCAAAGTGCCTACCTCGCGGGCAACTATGCCGACCAACTGGAAGGTGAGGAGAGCTGGGTTGCAAACTCCCTAAGCTTTGAATTCTCCAATGCGCAACGTCTTTTGGCTGCCTTGCCGCAGCCTTTGCAGGAAACAGGCAAACAACCGGACGTGCGCGACAAGCTGCTTTACCTCTCCACTATCATTGGCGGCATAAAAGATATTATGGCCGCTGATCTTGCCGGATACCTTGGACTAGCTGGGGGCTTCAATGCGCTTGACGGCGACTAAACCCCTTGCAATCAGCCGGCGAGCTTTCCTAGCAGGATTAGGTGCCTCAGGGTTACTGTTAGGCTCAGGTCTTTCCAGCGCATTTGCCAATGCACTGAAGTTGGATAGCGCACGAGACTTGCAGCTGTTCGCCAGTGCTTTGCGGGGGCCGGACGGTTCCTATGCCCTTGCAGTGGTGAGCGAAGATGGCGAGATCCTGTTTCAGGCTCCTTTGCCAGACCGTGGCCACGCAATATCCTTCGATAGCACCAATGGGCGTTTGCTCTCCTTTGCACGGCGACCCGAGAATTTCGCTGTTCTGATTGATGTTATGACTGGCGGCGAACCTTTGGTGTTCACCGCACCAGAAGGACGACACTTTTACGGCCACGGGGTGTTTTCTCCTGATGGACGCCTTGCCTATGCGCCAGAAAACGACTTTGAGAATGCACGCGGTGTAATCGGCGTCTACGATATGTCTGGTGCTGTACCCAGCCGTATTGGAGAATTTGAAAGCTTTGGCATTGGTCCACACGACCTGCTGCTCTCACCTGATGGCAAGCGCCTTGTCGTTGCCAATGGCGGTATTCAAACGCATCCCGATAAAGGGCGCGAGAAGCTCAATCTTGAGACAATGACACCATCCGTGACCTTCATCGACACAGCTTCCGGTGATCTACTTGCCGAGCATTCGCTGGGCTCCGAGTTACACCAGGTTTCCCTGCGCCATATGAGCTTTGATGGCGCTGGTGATGTTTGGGTTGGAGGGCAGTTTCAAGGCGATAAGAGCGAAACCCCTCCGCTGATGGTGCATCTGGGTCAGGATAAAGCCGCTACGGCTCTGGAGATGCCTCAGGATATTACTCAAAGCCTGCAAAACTACGTTGGCAGCGTCGAGATGAATAAGAGCGGAGACGTGATTGCAGCCTCCTGCCCCCGCGGCGGCAAGATCCTCTACTGGGATGTGGCCAAGCGCTCCTTTATCGGTGCCCATGATGTGGTTGACGGCTGCGGTGTTGCACCGTTGGACGAAGGCAGCTTCGCGATTACTGATGGCAATGGCGCCCTCAGCTTTGGCAGTGCAGAAGACAGGGTAGCACAAGTTATCAACCAAACAGCAGGCATCAGCTGGGATAACCACCTGACACCACTGGGTATATTGAAGAGTAGCTAAGCTCTTTACACGCCTATCCACATTTTACAGCCGTCTCGGAAATTGGCGCATTGCAGCGCAGCCAAGGATCGGGTAAAGACTACAAAACCTCAAGGGCGCCCAAGCCCTGCAATATGCACCCGTAGCTCAGTTGGATAGAGCGCTGCCCTCCGAAGGCAGAGGTCGCGCGTTCGAATCGCGCCGGGTGCACCATATTTTTCAAGCACTTAGATAGTTATGCGTGGCTGTGTATTTCGGTAAAGGTACCAGAATCGCAACACACATCAGGCTTGCCAGAACTACGCTTGTCAAAAGCGCTGTGCGCCCCTGATTACATCGAGTGTGTCATGCCATCTTATATCCGTCTCGTGATTGGCTCTGGGATAATTATGCGGAGATCTTTTGCAGTGGCGGAATTATCAGGTTTAACAAGACAGCAAGGTTTTGTGGGCTTGTTAAATCGGGTTATGAGAAGGTGGGGCGTAAGTGTTTCTCAAATATTCGATAGGAAGGCGTTGGCTGCGTTTGCATCGAATTTTCCGTAGGATTCTGCCAGTCACGCTCCCCGCAAGATCATTTCTGCGGCTTTTTCGGCTATCATGACGACCGGGGCGTGGGTGTTGCCGGAGGTGAGGGTTGGCATGATGGAGGCGTCTACAACGCGGAGCCCTTCTATGCCGTGGACTTTGAGGTCTGTTGAAACGACCGCTTTATCGTCCTGTCCCATTTTAGCTGTGCCGACTGGATGGAAGATGGTTGTACCTACATCTCCTGCTGCCTCTAGCAATTCTTCATCGCTCTCATAAGCAAGGCCGGGTTTGATCTCCGATGCTTTGAAGCTCTGCATGGTTGATGTTGCCATGAGCTTTCTGGCGTGGCGAATGGAGTCCACGGCAACTTGCTGGTCCTCCTGTGCGCTTAAATAGTTCGGCGCGATAATTGGAGCAGAGCGGTAGTCCGCATTTTGCAGCGAGAGTGTGCCTCTGCTTTCCGGGCGGAGGTTGCAAACTGAAACTGTCACGGCTGGGAATGGATGTAGAGGATCACCGAACTTGTCGAGGCTTAGTGGTTGAACGTGATACTCGATGTTGGGTGTCTCATAGCGCTCGGATGATTTGGTGAAGATGCCGAGCTGGCTTGGAGCCATGGCCATTGGGCCCGATCGCTTCAAGGCATATTCCGCCGCTATTTTTGCCTTGCCCCACAACGTGCTTTGCATCTCGTTGAGGGTTTTGGCACCTGCTATTTTAAAGATGGTGCGCAGCTGCAAGTGGTCTTGCAGGTTTGCGCCGACGCCGCTCAATTCGTGATGCACCTTTATGCCGTGAGATTTGAGCACTTCTGATGGACCAATACCGGAAAGCAGGAGGAGCTGCGGAGACCCGATAGCGCCAGCAGACAGAATAACCTCTTTGCCCGCAGCGGCGGTCATTTGTTTGCCGTTGACAGTCACGTTCAAGCCTGTTGCCTTTTTCCCCTCAAAGAGCAGCTTTTCTGCTTGTGCATGGGTGATAATAGTGAGGTTGCTGCGTTTTTTGGCCGGGTCGAGAAAAGCACGGGCCGCACTCCATCTGAACCCGCTTTTCTGGTTGACCTCAAAATATGATGTGCCTTCATTTTTGCCGTCGTTCAGGTCATCAGCAACGGGAATGCCCATCTCGCTTGCAGCGGTTTGGACGGCGTCTAGGATATCCCATTTCAGGCGTTGCTTTTCGACGCGAAGCTCTCCGCCCTGACCGCGCAGAGCGCCATTGCGGAAAGCATGGTCCTCAGATTTTGTGAAGTAGGGCAGAACATCGTCCCAACCCCAACCGGCATTGCCCAGTTGCGCCCATTGGTCATAATCTGCGGATTGGCCGCGCATATAGATCATACCGTTGATGGAAGAGCATCCACCTAGCACTTTGCCACGCGGATAGGCGAGTTTTCTGCCGTTCAACCCTTTTTCCGAGGCGGTGTTAAAGCACCAATCTGTTCTTGGATTGCCGATGCAGTAAAGGTAACCAACCGGTATATGAATCCAGTGGTAGGCATCTGATCCGCCTGCTTCTAACAGCAGCACTTTGTTGTTTGGGTTTGCACTTAAGCGGTTTGCAAGCACGCACCCAGCGGAGCCCGCGCCAACCACGATGTAATCATAGGTGCCGAGGGAGGGACGGGAGGATGTCATGCCAACTCCTCCTCTTCCAACGGGATGCTGAAGCGTACGCTGAGCTTTTGGAACTTTGTGTAGCGACGGTCCATGAGGTTGCGCAGGTCAGCTTGCGGTGCATAGTTTCGGGTTTGGTTGGTCATGGCTTCAACACCGGCTTCAAACTCATAAAACACACCTGCACCGACACCTGCTGCAATGGCGGCGCCCAACGCACCGGTTTCCTGACAGTCCGAGATGGAAAGCGGAATGTTGAGCACATCCGCAAAGATCTGCGGCCAGATTTGGCTGCGGGAGCCTCCGCCGGAAAGGATTGCGCTCTCGAACGTGGCTCCAGCTGCTTTGAGCTGTTCGATATGGCGGCGATGCTCGAAGGCGACCCCTTCATACAGGGCGTAAAGCAAATGTGCCTGTGAATGCCAACCTGCAATACCAATGAAACTGGCGCGCGCTCTTGGTTCCGGGCCTGAACCGTATAGGAACGGCAGAACAAAAGGCAAATCATCAGATGGTGTTACGCTTTGCACCATCTCGTTGCACAGCGCGAATGCCTCCGCGCCTTCCAGCTGCGGGTTCACCCGCTCAATGAACTCGCGCACATACCATTCCAGATTGGCAGCAGAGGTGGCGCTGGCTTCGATTTCCATCAGTTTGCCGGGACCAAAACTGGAGGCCATGAAGACGCGTGGGTCATGCAATGGCTTTTCAGTGATGACTTGGTTGATGCTCCATGTGCCTGCGACGATGGAAGCTTCTCCCTGTTTCACCACTCCCGAGCCCAATGCGCTTGCAATCACATCAAACAAACCAGCAACAACGGGTGTACCTTCTGCAAGACCGGTCGTCTCAACGGCTTGTGCGGTGATTTTACCTGCGCATTCCTCGGGAGCTAACAGTTCCGGCAGGAATTCCATGGCATCGCTAAGGCCGTAGAGTTTCATCAGTTCAGCATCGTAGGCATTGCTCTGCATGTTCAGCAGGCCGCATCCGCTCATATCGGAAATGTCGCTGACACGCTTGCCTGTGAGTTTATGGGTGATGAAATCCTTACAGAGGAACACAGTTCCGATCTGCGCGTAGGTTTCGGGGGCATTGTCTTTCACCCAGCGCAGTAATGTTGGTGTTTGGGAAACCCATGGCTTTTGCAGGCAGAGGTCATACAGCGGGTCGGCTTTTCCTTCTGTTTGGTAGCGCTCTACCGTCTCAATGGCTCTGGTATCCAGAGACTGGACCGCAAGGAGCGGCTTCTCTTGCTTATCCAGCAGATATAAGCCGTTGCCATGCCCGGCGCACCCGACGCCGACGATCTCATCAGGCGAGATACTGGCATCAGTTATGACCTTTGAAATAACAGAGGCTGCATTGGACCAGAGCTCTTCGAGATCTCGAAGAACATGACCGGGCGTTGGGCTAGAGGATACGCCATCCCGCCCGGCCATAGATACAATCCTGCCTGTTAGATCAAACAGGACCGCCTTAATAACCGTGTTACCGGCATCAAGCCCGAGTAGATAAGAGCCCATAGTTCCTCCTCACATTCTTCAATCAAGCTGCTTCGAAGGCAGATTGATAGATCGCCCAAGCTTCTGCCGCATCAACATCCCGGTGGATCATTGCCATAAGAGCCTGAACCACTCCCCGTGGATTGTCATGCTGGTAAATATTACGACCGTAAACCATGCCATGCGCCCCTTGACGCATCAAACGGGATGATTTTTCAAAGACTTTGAGGAGATCATCCTTACCGCCGCCGCGCACCAGAACAGGACAACGAGCCGCCTCCACCACACGGTGGAACTCATCCGGATCATCGGTTGGATCAGCTTTAATGATGTCTGCTCCCAGCTCACGAGCCAAGCGGACAAGTGTTACGATCTTTTCGGCATCGCCATCTACCAAGTAACCACCACGGGCACTGTTTGGCTGCATCACCAAAGGCTCAACCATCAACGGCATGCCGTATTTTTCGCAGGCATTGGTGAGGCGGGAGATGTTTTGAACGCACTGTTTGAACAGGTCCGGCTCATCCGGCAGCATAAACAGGTTCACAACCACACAAGCGGCATCCATGCGCAGGGCAGAGAGGATCGGTTCTTCCTCGTTCTGCATCAGTGCCCACATATGGCGGTGGCGATCTGCGTTGTAAGGGTTGCCCATATCGATGCGCATCACCAGCGCAGGCTTATTCTTGCCGTCGATTGACTGCAGTAGGTCTGATTGACCGTAGTTCATCTGGATCGCGTCAGGCCCGGCATCAACCAGAGTGTTTACAACCCCTGCCATGTCTTCAAGGCCGCCCATAAACGTTGGCTCATTACAAACGCCGTGGTCAATGGCAACGTCGAGACACTTGCCACCTGTAAACAGGCGGTTCATCCGAACTTTTTTGCTAAGATACATGGGGGGTCTCCACTTCAATCTGTGTTTCAATAAGGTGTTTCATGCCGTGATAGGCGATCAGGTAATTGCGCGCCTCAAGGACGTGGTTCTGGCGGTGTGCTTCGCTCCAACCTCGTTCCGCAGCAAATATCTGGGAGATTTCATTGAGTGCGTGCGTTTGAAGAGCGCCGGAGATAGCGAGGGTTGTGCGTCTCAGAACTAAATCCAGCAGGCCTGTGATGTGTTCGGAGCTGAGGAGGTAGGCTATCTCGGCATGAGAGTAGCTTTCTGCTCCGGCAAGCGACTTCTCTTGTTGGTTGGAGCAGGCGAACGCCATATCTCTCGCTTTGGTGCCGTACCGCTCAAACAGGGTATTCAGTCGGTCTTCTAGCACACCGGTTTCTGCCATTACAGATTGGAGCCAGCGTTGTTTCTGCGTCTCAGTGTGAGGGTAGTCTGCGCCGCCACCGATGCGCAGGTCCAGAGTGGAGTGTTTGCGCTTCAAACCTAGATCCTCAAGCACGGCATCTGCTATTTGCTCGCCAAAAGCGCGGAAGGTGGTCCATTTTCCGCCAACCATGCACCGTACTGGCGCGGTACCTCCCGCAACAGGCCCAAGATCAACGCAGGAGTGATCTCGTGAGATCTGCCCGTTTATCGCGGAATTGCTGTGTGGGAGTGGGCGAACGCCTGCAAAGGTGAACAGCACCTGTTCTGGCTTGATGTTTATGTTTGGGAAGATACCGGCAAGAGAAGTGAGGATGTACTCCTGCTCCTCTGGTGTGCAAATCATGCCTGTTGGGTTTTCAATGCGGATGTCGGTTGACCCAACGAGCACCAGTCCTTGGTAGGTGAAGAGGATACAAACACGGCCTTCGTCATTTTCGAAGTAGACCATATGGTCGCCAACGGCTTGCCGCAGCTCCTCATTGTCGATCATCAGATGAGAGCCTTTGGTGCCCCCGATTAGCCGCTGTTTTGCATCACTTGCCTGATTGCCTAGCGCATCGTTGGTAAAATCAATCCATGCCCCCGTGGCGTTGATGATTGTTTTAGGCGTTATGGTGACTTGTTGATCGCTCAGCTCATCGCTCAGAGTAATCTCGCCATTGCCCTGTCCCGTCGCTCTCACATAATTGAGCGCGGTTGTCGCCGGGTTTTCAGCAAGCGTTTGATTAATAATTTCAAAGCCTAAACGCTCTGGTTGGCTGATGGATGCATCAAAATACGTTGCGCTGCAAAGAGTCTCTGGCCGGTATTGGGGGAACTTCTGCTTGGTGGCTTTTTTTCCGAAGAACTCATGGTTTGGCATCACCTTGTTCTTACGGGTGAACAGGTCATAAAACGTCAGCCCTGCCTTGATCATCAAAGCCCCACGCCGCGGTTGGGCCTGACTCAAGCCAACAAAACGCAGGGTGCTGCCGATGATCCCATCAAAGTAGCTGGAAATCGGGATTGAGGTTGGCAATGGCTTTACATAATGCGGGGCATTGGCGAGGAGTGCATTCCTTTCCAAAAGAGATTCCTGCACCAGGCGAAACTCGCCATTTTCCAGATACCTAAGGCCACCATGTACCATACGCGACAAAGCTGCACTCGCTCCGCTGCAATAATCTGCGGCATCAACAAGCACTACATTTGCCCCAGCCAGACCAAGCTCACGAAACGCACTTATGCCGTTGATGCCTGCACCAATCACAAGCACATCTGGTATCGCGTTTTGTTTTAAACGCTCCCAAGTTTTGTCTCGCTCCATATGCCGCGAATTTTGGGCCATAGCCAAAGCACTCCCGTTGCCAGACCATCTTGTCGATGGCCCAGCCTGACCTCTCTGCCTTGAGGTCTCTGTTATTTTTTGATTACTGAACTGGTCTCAAGCGTCATCAAAACCGGTTAGGTGGCTCGTGATCGCTTGAAAGATCAGGGAAACTTCATCGCCAGCCAGTTGAATCGTGCCCGCATGTGCGTTTTCAGTTGCCTGTTTCACATTACGAGCGCCACACAACGCATAGGTGATACCCGGCTGCGCAAGGGTCCATGCAATGACCGTTTGAGCGATTGATATGCCGTGGTCGTTTGCAATCCCTCCTATGGATTTAACAAAGCCCTGAATTTTAACGCGGTTCTCGACACTAAAGCGTGGGTTGTCCTTGCGCTGGTCGTCCCCTTCAAACATCCGCTCCGGCCCGATTTTGCCTGCTAGGAGGCCCAGTGCCAAAGATGAATAGCTGAGTGTTGCAACATCATGTTGTTTGCAAAGTGGAAGCAGCGTTTTCTCAATACCCCGGTCCAACATGGAGTAGCACTCCTGGATGGCATCCAGTTGCCCTGCGGCGATGTACTGCTCCAAATCAGCAGGTGAAGCGTTGGAGATGCCGATTGCACGGATTTTGCCTTGCTGCTTGAGAGTTAGCAAAGCCTCCATTGTTTCAGCGATTGGTGTTGTGCTGTCCTGCCAATGGGTGATGTAAAGATCGATGTAATCGGTGCCCAAGCGCTTCAGACTTTGCTCCGCCTCATGAATGATCGCATTTTTTCCCAGATAACGATGAACTGCATGGCCTTCCGCATCAAAGAAATGGTTACCCTTCTTCTCGTGCCAGACAAGGCCACATTTGGTTGCCAGTACCACCTCATCACGGCGACCTTTGATGGCCTTCCCAACGAGCTCTTCAGCATGACCAAAGCCATAAGCCGGTGCAGTATCGATAAGGCTTACGCCCGCATCTAATGAGGCTTTGATCGCGTCAACGGAGGCTTGATCATCCCCCCCGCCCCACATCCAGCCGCCCATGGCCCATGTTCCAAGGCCAATCGCAGAGGCATCAATGCCGGACTTGCCCATTGGGCGCAGTGCCATTTTGTTTTTGGTGGCAATATTGGTCATTTCTCGGCCTCATTCATTGTCGTCAAAACTGTGCGGCAGGTGTCTTCATCTGTCACAAGGGCGTTGATATAATTGCCTTTCAGGATGGTTCGGATTGGGAGCACCTTTTGCTTGCCCGCTGCGATACCAATGGTGAAAGGTATGTTTCTTAGCTCGTCCAATGTCAGGCTCACCAGCTGGTCATTCAACGTGTAACCACATGCCTGACCTTCCCTAGAAATGAGGTGAGCCAGGAGTTCGCCGGCTGCTCCGCTTTGCAGTATGGCTTTGCGATCTGACGGGTTGGACGGATGAAGACTGTAATAGCTTGAATCTTTGGTGAGAATTGAGCCAATGCCCACCACTGCGATGGTTGCTCTACGCGCCATTTCCAAAACGAATTCGTTTTGACGCATTTCCTTAAGCATATCGCGTTGCTCAGTACTTTCAGCAAAGATTGGTGCGTGAAGTTGATAGCTGCGGCCGCCAAGAGCTTCCGCCATTTGCGCAGTTAGGTGGTTCACATCAATAAAGTGATTGCCTTGCAAACACCCCGTCGCAGGTACCACAACCACGTTGTAGCTTTTTTCTGGTTTAAGAGCGGCGATGAAAGCCGAAATGCTTTTGCCGCCAGATACTGTGATGATGTCGCCGTCCTTCAACTTGGAAAGGAATAGCTTTGCAGCAGCAGCTGCAACAGAGGCGAGGTTCACCTCTTCCTGCTCCGAAATGGTTGCTGCAACGACAGCATTATCCAACCTGCCAAGACCTGCTATTTCGTGTTCCAGATCAAACAAGGAACGGAAGGGAGAGCGGATCTGAATATCCACCATGCCCATGGTTCGTCCCTGCTTGATCATGCGGTTGACCTTGGGGTGCGAGACCCCAAGCAACTTGGCAATATCCGCCTGGCTCTTGCCCTCAATGAAGTGCATGACGAGGACTTTGTAGATTTGCCGTGTGGCGTCTAGTTCGCTCTGATCAATTTTCGTCAGCATGGCAATCCTCACGCGCGCTTCTTGTGAAGGACATGATCCAACGCAACTGCAACCAGTAGAATGCAACCACGGATCAGGTCCTGCCAATAGACAGATACGTCTAGCAAGATGAGAGAGCTTGAAACCACCGAGAGCAAAACCACCCCCAGAATTGCGCCAAAAATAGTGCCTGAGCCACCATTGAGACTTGCGCCGCCGATCACCGCTGCCGCAATGATGTTCAGCTCCATACCAACACCGAAGTTTGGTGTCGCAGCGCCAAAACGCGCCATGTAGATAACGCCAGCAACACCTGCAAGTGTTGAGCAAAGAACGGTCACCCAGAATTTGACCTTGTCTGTACGAATACCGGAGTATGCAGCCGCTTTTTCATTTGAGCCGGTGTAGAACACCTTGCGGAAAAGGGTTGCCTTGCGTAGCAGGATGTCAAAGGCCAACACGATCGCAAAGAAGATCATGATCACCACCGGAATACCAGAGATAGTGCCCTGCCCGAGGAATTTGAACTCAGCTGGAAGCGAGTAGAGCGACAATGGAGTGCCTTGTGTGATGACAAGACATATTCCGCGTACGATCACCATGAAAGCAAGTGAGGCTATGAAGTGGTGAAGACCGATTTTGGTGACGCACAACCCCATTAACATGCCGATACCAGCGCAAAGAGCGACCGCGATGCCGCTGGCCACCCACGGGTCCAACCCCATGAGAAACAACTTACCGCCAATCACCATTGCAAAGCAGACGACAGAGCCAACGGAAAGATCGATACCGCCAACAATGAGCAATATGGTCATGCCGACAACAACGATACCCTCGACGGAAAAAGAGAGCAGCATTGCTTTCAGGTTGCCCCATGTGAGGAAATAAGGTGAGGCAAAGCTCATCAATATGCAAAGCGTGATGATGATGGCGAGCAGGCCTGCTTCTCGCATGTTTGTGAAGTGACCGAGCCGGAGCGCTGGGCTTTTCAATACCTGCTGCTCACCTGCTGTTGTTGTTGTCTCTGTCATACTTAAATCTTTCAATTATCTGGCAAAACGGGAATCAAGCGGCAACTCTTTTGGTTTGCAGGCCGGAGGCCAGCTCCATGATGCGCTCTTCCGTCATTTCATCCGGACCAACTTCACCGCTCAGCTCTCCCTCGCAAATAACGAGGATGCGGTCACACAGGCCGATCAGTTCCGGCAGTTCTGATGAGACCACCACAAGACCGATGCCTTCCTTGGCGAGATTGCGCAGCAAGGCATGGATTTCCACCTTGGCACCAACATCGATGCCGCGTGTGGGTTCGTCCATGAGAATGATTTTTGGGCTCACTGAAAGCATCTTAGCAATGGCAACTTTTTGCTGGTTGCCGCCACTGAGGGAGGAAACCGGAAGGTCCAATCCTCCATGCTTGAGGTTGAGGCGTTCGCCGAGGGTCTTTGCCTGCTCCAGCTCTGCCTTCCGGTCTAAAATACCGACGGAAGTGGAGACCTGATCAACATTCAATGCCGAGACATTCTGAGCGATGGAGAGATCCAAGAACACGCCCTCGCCTTTGCGATCCTCAGAGAGATAGACGATGCCTTTTTGGATGCTTTCCTGATAGGAATTGATATGGAAACTTTCACCATTCAGCTCAACTGAACCTGAGTTATGGTGAAACAACCCGCAGATACCCTGCAGAATTTCACTGCGGCCCGAACCGATCAGACCGCCAACACCGAGGATCTCTCCGGGACGCAGATCAAAACTAATATTGCGGAAGCGATCTGGGTCAGTGAGATCCATCACCCGAAGAAGTGGCGTGGCAGTGCTATCAATTTTTTCGGCTTTTGGTGGGTACAAATCACCCAAATCACGGCCAACCAACTTGCTAATCAAGTCGTCTGGCGTGATGTCAGCGACATTGTCAGTACAAATGAACTGGCCATCACGCAAAACAGTAACGCGGTCGCATTGCTCAAAGATTTCCGCCATGCGGTGGCTGATATAGATGATGCTGATGCCATTTTCTTTCAGCTTTTGCATAATTTTGAAGAGGGCAACGGATTCCGTTTCTGTCAATGCAGCTGTTGGCTCATCCAGAATGAGGATGTCGCAATCCAGCGTCAAAGCCTTCGCAATTTCAACAATCTGCTGATTGGAGATTGAGATGTGTTCGACGTTTACATTGGGATCAACCGGTGAGAGCCGAGCCAGAATGTCAGCAGCCTTTTTCTTGAGGTCTGCGTAATTCATGAAGAGAGAGCGACGTGCATTTGTTGCAGCCATAAAGATATTCTCAGCAACTGACACATCCGGGCACAGCGCGATTTCCTGATGCACCAGACCGATGCCACGTTTTTGCGCATCAGCTGGACCATCAATGGTAACCGGCTCGCCACGCAGGACAATCTCGCCTTCGCTTGGCTGCAAAATCCCATCGATGATGTTCATCATAGTGGATTTACCAGCCCCGTTTTCACCTGCCAGCGCATGAATTTCGCCCTTACGCAGTTGAAACGAAACGCCTTGCAACGCTTTGACCGCTCCAAATGATTTACTGATGTTGCGCAGTTCCAAAATTGGCTGCTCGCTCATATTCCCTCCCCGATCCAGTTCCCAAATGAACTGGTGTGAAGCCTCACACTCCGGTATCGCAACGAGCGTGAGGCTTCTCTTCAGGCTTACTCGTTGATGCCTTTGGTGCCGCGACGCTTCAGGTACTTGTCCCAATAGAATTCATCGGCATTAGCGGCTGTTACGATAGAAAAGCCGTTGTCGAGGTAAGGCACACCCATTGGGTTGAAGCCGGAGCTCTTGTGATCGTTCATTGGATCAATAAGGTCACTATGGTTCGCCAACCACAACATCATGAAGCCCATGTAACCCTGAACGCCCTGGTTTGGGTTCACTGCGCCAAACACTTCACCAGCCTTAATCAGATCAAGCATCTTTGCGTTCACGTCCGCATGCATAACTTTGATCTTGCCGCCCAGTTCCTTCGCAGCCTGAGCTGCACCAAGAGCTGAATTTGCCTCTGGCATAAAGATCGCGCCCAGATCCGGGTGCGCCTGAGCCATGGCCAGAACTGCGTTGTAGGCTTTGGTTGGATCCTGATTGGAGGCTGCGCGGGTTGCCAGCTCCATGTCAGGCCATTTTTCTTTCATACGGGCAACAAAGCTCTTTACGCGTACATCATGGTTGTCCTGACCCGGATTTTCCAAAACAGCGTATTTGCCGTTACCGCCCATTGCTTCAGCAACAGCATCAGCTGCATATTTGCCTTCGCTCACGTTGTTGGACGTGATGTAGGAAACTCGCTTGGAGTTTGGTGAATCCGCAGCAAACGTTACAACTGGAATTCCCATTTCCGCAGCGCGGTTGATTGGCTCAATGAACGGATCCGAATTCATAGGGTGCAGCAGAACGCCAGCAGGCTTTTTGATCAAAACCTGCTCAAAGCTGGCAAGCTGCTTGTTCACGTCATATTCCGGCGTACCGGTGTAGGCTGTTTTACAGCCCATCTGCTGGGCGGCCTGCTTGAACATTTCGTAGACCGGGAACCAGTACTCAACACCGGAAACCATTACGTTCATCACGTAGGTTTCACCTTCTTCACACTGGAATGGATTGTCTTGTCCGGCGGTTGCTGGTGCAGCAGCGCCCAGAACAGCTGCAAGGCTGATTCCGGCAATAAACTTTTTCATATTCCCCTCCCAAAGGAAGACCGCTATTTTAGTAGCCGTCTAAATGATTAGTATTCCGCACCAGACCAAAATATTCAGGACCAGCTCCTCCAGCGGAATGCGAACCAAATTCAGTTCGTGACAGGAAAATGACGAAGAGTTTCAACGCGGTCAACATATTTCCATCTATGAAATATATTTCATATCAAGCTACCAGCAATTACAGCACCAAGAATTCCTCATCTTTACTTGGTTGTTTTTTGACTAAAACGACAATCAAATCTAGCCTGACCTGACTGACTACTTATTGAAAAGAATGGGGAATTTTATCTGTATTATCACGTAGTGAACGCGAGGAGAGATAGGGCGTTGGACGCAAAATTGAGGGGAATATTTTATGCAATCTCACCTCTCAATAAATAGGCGTATGCAGCTGGAAAATACACCTCAACCAGCTGCACGGTTGTTTACGTCTAAAGAGCGGGCTCTTTGATTTGCTGTTTTGTGTAGTCGGAAAGGCGATTCACGAAGGCACCGAGATCTTGTTGGAGGTTTGCGAAATTTGGGAATTTCTCCAAATTGACCTCACTCATATAAAGGCCACGGCTGACTTCGATCTGGATTGAGTGCCAATTTTGCGCCGGACGACCCGTGTGAATGACCAGTTCAGCACCCTTGTAAGGGTCATTGATCTTCACCTCATATCCAAGGCTCACGAGGATATCGCGCGCGGTCTGGATGTATTCAGGATCGCAAGTGGTTCCATCTCGGTCACTCAAGGTGATATCGGGCCTTTTCTCACCTGCTCCGTTTTCATGCATGATTGTCGATACCGCCTGCATGCTGTGGCAGTCCAGATGATAAGCGATGCCGAATTGCGCGCGGGCTTGCTCCATGAGACGGGTCAACGCATCATAGTAAGGCGTGTAATAGCCATCAATGCGGTTTTCGACCTCAGCAGCTGTTAGCTCTCTGTCGTAAAGAGGCCCGCTGGAGGGTGGCGCATCAGTCCAGATCAAGCCTTTGCCTAATTCAGTGCGGAAATCCGGTTTTGCAGCTCGAGTCCAGCCTTTGATCGTGGTGGGGTCGATGTTATCGACCCGCCGGTTCGGATCGATGTAGATGCGCGGGAACAAGGCTTCCAGATAAGCGCCGCCTGTTTCAGCTGCTTTTTCAAAGAGCTCATGCACATAACGATCTTCAGCGCATTTATAGCGCGACGCGGGTACGCAGGGCCGGAAGTCCTCTGGGTAGATCTCTCCAGAATGAGGAGAGTCGATAACCAGAGGGCTTGTCAGTGTTGTAGGTCGATGGATTTTCAGCACATTTTCAATAGATTGGGGCAATTTATCTCTCTCAATTATTTTTGGTCGGTTTAACCGTCGTTCAGATGACATGCAGAAACATGGCCGGGAGCAATTTCCCTCAAAATTGGTTGCTGCTCTGAACATCGCTTGGTTGCAAACGGGCACCTTGGATGGAAATGGCATCCGCTGGGTGGTGTGAGCGGTGAGGGAATCTCACCTTTGACTGGCTCATACACCTGCTTGCGGGCATCAATGCGCGGAACTTCTCGTAGGAGCGCCTGCGTGTAGGGGTGATTGGGTTTCGCAAACAACTCGTCTGTTTTCGCAATCTCCACCACGCGGCCCAGATACATAATCACCACACGATCTGACAGATGCTCCACCACGCCTAAATCATGGCTGATGAAGAGGTAGGTCAGGCCCAGTTGCTCTCTCAGGTCCATGAACAGATTGATGACTTGCGCTTGAATGGACACATCCAGGGCTGCAATGGATTCATCGCAAACGAGGAATTCCGGGTTTACCGCCAAGGCACGGGCAATGCCTATGCGTTGGCGTTGTCCGCCGGAGAACTGATGCGGGTAGCGGTTTTTGAAATCTGGATCCAAACCAACACGCAGCAGCATCTGGTCGACATAATCAGAAAGCTCCGCTCCCGAGATGAGACCGTGGACTTTGGGCGCTTCGCCGATGATATCACTCACCCGTTTGCGTGGGTTGAGAGAGGACATAGGGTCTTGAAAGATCATCTGCACTTTGAGCTGCGCATTTTTTGCAGCGGCCCTTGAGAGCTGCTTTACATTCTCACCACGGAAATGAACGGTGCCTTCGCTGGCAGCATGAATGCCAGCTACAACGCGGCCCAACGTGGACTTGCCACATCCGCTTTCCCCCACAAGGCCAACGACTTCTCCCGGTGCGATGCTGAGAGAAACGTCATCAACCGCATGAACGACCTGTTCCTTAAGGGTGGAACCGAAGACGCGCAGGGTTTTCTCTGCAAGGTCCAGCTTTTTGGTGAAGCGTTTAGAAACGCCTTGCAGTTCCATGACAGGTGTTCCGAGCAAGGTCATGCCATTTCCTCCTGTTTAACAGGATGGAAGCAACGCACCTGTCTTTCCTCTCCCAACTTAGTAATCTCTGGAGCAGCCAAAACACAGTCGCTTTGTTTGGCCGGGCAACGGCTGGCAAAAGCGCATCCTGATGGCAGGTTCAGCAGAGACGGGGTCATACCGGGGATCTGGTAGAGCTTGGATCCGCGTTTGTTTCTGCTCGGGACGGATTCAATCAAACCCTTTGTGTAAGGGTGCAGTGGTGTGTCCAGCACTTCATCAATACTGCCTTGCTCCACAATACGACCGGCGTACATAACTGCAATTCGGTCAGCCAATCCGCTGATGACGGCAAGATCATGTGTCACCCAAATAAGCGACATTCCGGTTTCGGAGCAGAGTTTGCGCACTTCATAGAGGATTTGCGCCTGAATGGTTACGTCCAGCGCAGTTGTCGGCTCATCCGCGATAATCAGGTCTGGTTGATGCAGCAAGGCGATTGCGATGGCAACGCGTTGCCTCATACCGCCGGAAAACTGGTGCGGGTAAGACGCAAGGCGCTCATCAGGCGAGGCGATGCCGACGCGAACGAGAGCCTCACGGCATCTCTCCCGAGCTGCTTTTTTGGAGATCTTTTCGTGAGCCTGAATGGCCTCAATCATCTGCGTATCGATGCGCAAGACAGGGTTTAGCGTCATCATGGGGTCTTGAAAGATCATCGCGATCTTCTTGCCTCGCAACCCTCGCCACTGCTTCTCGTCTTTTTTGGCGAGATCATCCCCATTGAGGAGAATAGATCCGCCAACCATTTTGCCGGGCTCGTCTACCAACCCAATCAGCGAGAAGCCGGTGACGGTTTTGCCAGAGCCGCTTTCTCCCACAAGACCGAGGATTTCTCCCGGTTTTACAGAGAAACTGACATCTTCAACTGCTTTGACAACACCAGCCTTGGTGAAAAAGTGGGTCTGGAGGTTCTTGACCTCGAGTGTGTTCTGTTTGTTCATTGTGCCCTCACCTCTTCAAACGCGGATTGAGGACATCTCGGAGCTGATCTCCCACCAGATTGATACAAACAACCGTGACGAGCAACGCTATGCCGGGGAAGAAGGAAATCCAGTATTTTCCGCTGATAACATACTCAAAACCATTGGCGATGAGCAGGCCCAACGAGGGCTCAGTTTGCGGCAGTCCTACTCCGAGGAAGGACAAAGTCGCTTCAAGTGCAATGGCATGGGCCGTTTGTACCGTTGCCACAACAATCAGTGGTGGCAAGCAGTTGGGCATGATGTGCAGGAACAAGACGCGGGCATGACTAAGGCCAAGGCAAGTGGCCGCCTCGACGTATTCTTTGCTGCGCTCAACAAGCGCAGTGCCCCTCACCGTTCTGGCATAATACGCCCATTGAGCAACCACGAGCGCGAAGATGATTTTATCGACGCCTTTGCCCATTAAGGCCAGCAACATGAGCGCTACCAGCGAGGCTGGGAACGACAGTTGTAAATCTACTATGCGCATGATGAAGGCTTCCGTACGCCCACCCACGTAAGCCGCGATAAGACCAACAGACATACCAATCGTAAGCGCGATGACGCCGCTGGTTACGCCGACGGAGAGCGAAATGCGCAGACCATAAAGGATGGCAGAATACAGGTCGCGCCCTGCTCCATCTGTGCCCAGCCAGAACGTAAATCCTTCAAAGCTCTCCGCACCGGGCTGCATGCGAGAATCCAGCACACTGACCTGCGCCAGATCATAAGGGTTTTGCGGGGTGATCCAAGGTGCGAACAACGCGGCTGCGATGATAGCGAAGAGGAGGAGCCCTGCGACTAAAGCCACTTTGCTCTCTACAAATTCAGAGAGGAACCGACCTATAGGCGTGTCGTCTGAGAATAATTGTTTTCGCGGCGGCTTGAGACTTGTTTCTATCGTCATAACAGCCCCTTAGCTCGTTGCATCCTGAAGCCGCACACGCGGGTCCAGAATAGAATAGAGAATGTCCACGATCAGGTTGATGACCACAAACAGCACGACGATGATCATCAGATAAGCGACGATGATGGGGCGATCCAATTGCTGGATGGCATCGATCAAAAGCTTGCCCATACCCGGCCATGCAAAGATGGTTTCCGTCACCACAGAAAACGCGATAAGGGAGCCAAACTCCAAGCCAAGCACTGTGACCACCGGGATCATGATGTTCTTGAACAGATGCACCATGACGATACGGCGGGCGGAAAGACCTTTCGCGCGGGCGAATTTGATGAAATCCATATGCATCACCTCGCGTGCGCCTGCCCTTGTGAGGCGGATAACCAGCGAGATTTTGAGCAGTGCCAGATTGATGGCGGGCAGGATGATGTGTGAGAGACCATCCAACGTCAGAAACGACACTTGCAAGCCGAGTAGTGAAACCGTTTCCCCTCGCCCAGTCGCCGGCACCCAACCCAACATCACGGCGAACAACATTATCATCATGATACCGACCCAGAATGTGGGCAGGGAAAAGCCGAGGATTGAGCCACTCATGATGAGCCGCGAGGATATGGCTTTCGGCCTAAGGCCCGCATAGAGGCCAAGCGGAATGCCAATAAACACCGCCAACAGAAGTGCTACAAAGGCGAGTTCCAGTGTGGCTGGCATACGTTCTACAATGAGTTTAAGTGCGGATTCTCCAAATACGAAGGAGGTTCCTAAATCACCTTTTACGGCGTTGCTGACAAATACGGTGTATTGCTGCCAGACGGGTTTATCCAAGCCGAAGTCACGGGTAACGCGCTCAATTTCGGCCTGGTCTGCGTCCGGGCTGACCAGCATATCGATGGGATCACCCACCACATTCACGCCAAAGAACACAATCACGGACATAGCAATCATCACTATGCCGCTTTGCATCAGGCGTCTGAGAATGAAGACAGACATGTCTTTAAAACTTTCACAGGCAAAGCCAACCGCGAAAGCTGCGGTGAATGCTCTGGCTTTAAGGAAAAAAGGGCCGGCAACTTGCGTAATGCCGACCCATTATTTGTGAGGTCTTACTCGACAGATACGCCCTTAGAGAGGGTGTATTCATCCGTGCGCGGCAGGTACGCAAGGCCCTTGCGGGTTGCCCATGTATTCACCTGATAGTGCAGCGGGATGATCGCCTGATCGTTGATCGCAATTTCGGTTGCTCTTGCCAGCAGGTCCTGACGCTTTTCATCGTCAACCGTTGCCAGGGCTTCCTCAATCATCGCGTCTACTTCTGAATTAGAATAGCGACCACGGTTGGAAGAGCCAAACCCTTTGCTTTTGTCAAAGGTATGAACCAGTGAGCGAAGCGGTGATGATGCTTCACCTGAGCCTGCACCCCAACCAACGAGAACCATTGAAAATTCAGGTGTTTTGTTTGGGCCGCCACGAGACGCGCGCTTGAAGTAAACCGAACGCGGCATGGTTTCTACATCGGTTTTGATGCCGACACGGTTGAGCATCTGAGCGATGGCTTCAACAATTTTTGCATCGTTGATGTAGCGGTCATTCGGGCCGTGGATGCGCAGCTCAAATCCATCAGGAACACCAGCAGCTGCAAGCAGCTCTTTGGCGCCTTTTGGATCATACTCAAGCGGTTTCAGATTTTCGCTTACACCGAAGAATCCATCTGGCAGAAGCTGCCCAGCTTTTACGGCAACCCCCTCCATAACGCGCTCTACGATGAGATCGCGGCTGATGGCTTTAGAGATAGCCTCACGTACGCGCTGATCTTTGATCGGATTTTTGATCGCTCCGCCGCCATTTGCTTTCACAAACGGACTGTCGTCGCGGTCATGATCCAGATGCAAGTAGATGACGCGGTTGGAAGGCCCTTGCCACAAAGACACTTTATCGTTGCCCTTGAGCGTCTCAATATCCGTTGTTGGTACACCGTTGATCAGATCAACATCACCTGCCAACAGCGCAGCTACACGAGATGGGCCGGATTTAATTGGCTTGAAGGTGACTTTATCCCACTTCGGCTTTGCACCCCAATAATCCGGGTTAGCTTCCAGTACGATCCGGTCGCCCGGTACATATTCTGCAAACTTGTATGGTCCGGAACCGATTGTTGCCTTGCCAGAATTGTACATTGCAGTTGTTGCATCTGTTCCTGCTTCAACAGAAATAATACTGACCGTAGAAATGTCATTCGGCACCAACGGATAGGGCTTTTCAGTCACGATGTGGACTGTGTAATCGTCAATCTTTTTGACGGTTTTTCCTTTGGTGTAGGTGGCAAAGCTGGATGGTGAGTTTGGCACGTTTGGTGCCCGCTCAAACGAGAACACCACATCATCCGCGTTGAACGGATTGCCATCATGGAACACCACGCCTTTGCGCAGTTTCAACTCCCATGTTGTTGCGTTGATTGGTTTCCAACTGGTTGCAAGTCCCGGCTGCAACTGCTGTTTTTCATTCTGGTGAATGAGACGGTCGAACATATGATAGGCAATCATATTGTTCGGGCCTAGATTATGATAGTGCGGGTCAATCGCGCTTGGCTCCGAAGACAGACCAATTGTCAGGTCTTCAGCAGACGCGACTCCACCCATGAGCACCATGGCCATTGCTGTTCCAGCAAGCCAATTCTGCAGCTTAATCATTGCTGCTCTCCCCTCAAAATTATAGTTCCCTCTGGCGATTAAAATTCATTCGCCAACAACAATGCCCGCTGTCTCCTTATTGGCGGCGTCTTTGCCAGTATGAGCAAATCACCTGTAGAGCTTCACGGTTGACTCGAACCGTAGTATGTGTTTTCAACATTGTCATTCAAAATTTTATAATCAAAACGCATAGAGCTATGTCTGACAGTCTTGAGAATAAATCAACTGACCTCCCTTCCCGGCCCCGACTAAGCCTTCGAGAGTTTGAAGTTTTGCGCGCTGTGATCAGTGCGCGGAAAACAACAGCAGCGGCAGCTAGACTGGGCATTTCTCAGCCCGCAGTCAGCCGCGCTATCAAGCATTTGGAAGAGCGGTTGG
Source organism: Pseudovibrio sp. Tun.PSC04-5.I4 (assembly GCF_900104145.1). Taxonomy (NCBI): domain Bacteria; kingdom Pseudomonadati; phylum Pseudomonadota; class Alphaproteobacteria; order Hyphomicrobiales; family Stappiaceae; genus Pseudovibrio; species Pseudovibrio sp. Tun.PSC04-5.I4. The sequence goes on from NZ_FNLB01000006.1 coordinate 2,895,866, forward strand.
GTAAAACGCTGTTCAATCGGGACAGCGGACGATTGGTGCCGACCTCCGATGCGCTTGCTTTGAACGAAAAGCTGGAGCCCGTTTTTGAAATGCTGGCAGGCATTGAAAACGAGACATTTGTTGCGCAAAGCAGCAAGCCTTTGCGCCTCGCAGCACCGCCCACTATTTCGCACCGCTTTCTGCTTGGGGTTATCGCAGAATTCATCAAAGCGTATCCCGGTCAGAAGGTAGAGCTCGAGATTGGTACCTCCTCGGACGTTCGCAATCATGTTGCTGAGGGGCATGCCGATCTGGGGCTGACAGATGGGCTATCCAAGCACGCAGGGCTGATTCTGGAGCCTCTCCGTTCTGCTATTGCACACGCAGTTTTGCATCGTGACCATCCGCTCGCAACCAAGGCTTTTATTGAACCAGAAGATTTTGACGGTCAGGACTTCGTCGCCCTTACGCGCAGGTTCCCTGTGCGTGCGATTTTGGAGCGTATGTTTGCAGAACGCGGAATTCGACCTAATATTGTTGCCGAATCTTCTACCGCAGTTTCTGTGAGTGAGCTGGTTCGTGCAGGCGTTGGGATGAGTGTACTCAACCCCTTTCCAGTTGCTCGTAACCACCCGGAAACACTAGTCTTCCTGCCGTTTAAACCACGGATTTCTTACCTCAACGCGTTTATCTTGCCTGCCACCACACCAAGCACCCCGATTGCACGGAAGTTTATTGAATTTACGCGCGCTTTTGAGATTGAGGACCCTTATTCGACACCAGCCTAAAGAGCTCTTTCAGCTGACGGCTTCTATTCATTTCAAGGACCATTGCCATGATCATCGATAGCATTGCCTACCCGATTGAAATCGAATTTCCCGATATTATTCCCTACAAAGTATGCAATACGGGCGTGGATTGGATCACGACACTTGATTCCGGGGTTGCTGGTCCGCATGTCATGATCTCAGCACTGGTGCATGGCAATGAGCCGTGTGGTGCTGTCGCTCTGGATTGGTTGTTTAAGCAGGAAGTCAGACCTGTACGCGGGAAGCTCAGCCTCGCGTTTATGAATGTCGCGGCTTACAATGCATTTGATCGAGAAAACCCAACTGCATCGCGCTATCTGGATCAGGATTTCAACCGTGTTTGGCAATCAGAATCTCTAGATGACCCGGAAGTTACCCGCGAATTGGAGCGTGCACGAGAAGTTCGGCCAATCGTTGAGACTGTTGATCTGCTACTGGATATCCATAGCATGCAGCACAAGAATCCACCGCTAATGCTAGCCGGTATTCAGCCTAAGGGCCGTGCCTTGGCGCGACAAGTTGCGGATCCAGAGTGGGTTGTGTGTGATGCTGGACATGCGGAAGGGCAACGCCTGCGGGATTATGGTGGATTTTCTGCATCAAACAGCAAGAAAACCGCTCTTCTGCTGGAAACCGGGCAACATTGGGAGGCAGCCTCCGCACCGCGCGCTATTGCCAATGCCATCCGGTTTTTGCGGACAACTGAGTGCGTTTCCGTTGATTTTGGCGAAGATTTTCTGGTGAAACAACCCCAGCCCGTTCCTCAACGAACAATCGAAATTATTGCCCCTGTCACGGTACAGAGTGAGCAGTTTCGCTTTGCAGAAGAATTTCACGGAATGGAGATCATTGAACGCAAAGGCACAGTCATCGCGATGGACGGTGATACAGCCGTTAAAACCCCGCATGACAATTGCGTTCTGATTATGCCGAACCGTCGCCTACAACTAGGGAAAACGGCAGTTCGCCTTGGAAAACTGGTCGATTGAATAAGAAACGCTGATTGATGTACCTAAACGCAATCAGCGTTCGTTAGACCTCGAGTTCTCTCGTTTTCTCGCAGATGCTCTTGAGGCTTTTCCAGTGCTGTTCACTCAAAACTGGTGTTGTTTTCGCATCCTGATTTGCAAGTGTGTTCAGTGCATCAACGCGTTCTCGTGTGGGCGGATGACTGGAGAGAAAGCTCAGCGCCTTGGTGAGTGAGTTTTCGGCTTCATGTTCTGATGCAATCTTTTTCAGGAAACCCGCAAGGCCGGTTGAACCAACCTGTGCTTGCTCCAACATGCTGATTGCAAACGCATCAGCTTCCCGTTCCATATCTCTTGAATAAGAGCTGTCCAACATCGTTTCACCAAGGCTAGCAATGATGCTGCCACCTGTGAAGTCACCAATGAACATGGAAAAGACAAAGCCCGTGCCTGCAACGTTTATGAGTTGTTGCATGGAGTGGCGATGTTTGACGTGGCCAAGCTCATGGGCCAAAACAGCTGCAAGTTCATCGGGGCCATCGACAATTTCTAGTGTGTTGGAAAGAATTGTAATTCTTCCACCCGGCAGTGCAAACGCATTCGGAATTTGGCTTTCGACAACCGTGAAAACCGGTTCAAACGGAAGTTCAATATCCTTCGTTAATCGGCGAGCTAGTCGCTCCAGTGCCAATTCACCGGCTTTGGAGTTACAAATTTTCTCATCGCTCAACGCAGGCAACAAAGTTCTTACCAAGTTGCTCTTCCCAGGTTGCTGGCACGTTTGCAGCTGCGTATTTGGAAAACTTCGGCAACATGAAGATCAAAATACTGGCGATAGCCGCTATGGAGACGAGGCTGCCGATAACAATCTTCTTGGTGTTTTCGCGCTTCGGCAATCCTGCGACTAAACGGATTTTCCGTTCAATGTTTTTGGCAAGCTCTTCGTCTTTGACCTTTACATAAGCCGAACTGCTGGGACTGCTCAACTCCACCAACATGACTGAATGAGAGGTATGTTCGCAGAGCAGCTTGGCGGCAGACCAACGCGCGAGCTCCTGATCTCCAGCCAGATCAGTCAGAACCAGTTCATCATAATCAAACCGCACCTGACAGCTGTGAACCGCCGCGGACGTTCCATCAAAAAATTCAGCAATTCCAAGAGAGTTCAGTATCATCAGACCAGCTCAAACCCGGCATCCAGCGCATCTGCCAACCCCATGCCGACAGGATTTTCCAACTCACCCGATGCGATTGCATTGTGAAGTGTGTCGGTGTTGAAGATCATCAAGCTACCCATTTTCCATTCAAACAACATAACCTGCAGCACCATCATATTGGCGAAGAGTAACAAGCCATAAATGGGAATGAAAATGACATAGCCAAAAACGCCGAGTCCTTGGGGAAAGACAGATCCCGGGATTAAAGCACTCATATAGTCCAAATAAAATTGCACAGCCATGAATGTAACCGCAAAGCCAACGAGAAGAAAAACAATATATATTCCATAGGCCGTGTAAAATTTAGCGGAACTAATATTGCTTCTCATCGTTACGTCGCCAATAAAAATGGAATTCGTTCGAAGCCGAAATATACGGGCCTGTATAAAGGGCCAGATAACAACAGCCGCTCCAAACGCCAAGAATAATGAAAACCAGAACTTACTCAACAGAGTTACAAAGGCAATGAGCAAGACAAAAACGGCCACATAGGCAGGCAAAAGGACAAGAAAGTAGTCTTTTGCTTCAGCCGTATACGACAATTCCTTATTTCCGTAAGAGCTGTTTTCAAAAAGAATTCTATCTAATTTCTCATAGCGTGCAGGCAACGCCAAGCCGAATGAAATTACCGACACAAAAGTCCAGAAAATCCAATGCCTAACAAATTTCCAAGGAGACCCTTGCAGATTAAATCGAATTCCACGCCAACTTGTTCTTGTTAGTATGTATCTTCGGCGGCGGAAAATTGCATAGGGCGTTATTACAATTAGACCCAACAGACTGAGTCCAGAGCCCAAATAAACAGCTTTCGGGCCCATGAATTGCAAGAAATAAATTGCAGCATAGAATGGCACTACAATTGTCATAGCAATCAGAAAACCAATAAACAGCTCCCGACCAGTGCCATGATACCGTAACTGATCACCACCAACTTTGATTGCAGACCAGAGAGCGCGGCGTAATCCCGTCATGGCCCAAAATCGATAGATCCCCAATGTGACCATCGTTAATAGAACCCACTTCAGAATGGGGCTTAAAAGAGTTTTTCCTCTTACATGAACAAACGTTACATTGGAGGAAGAGACTTGATTTGTGGTTTCCATGATCATTGCAAATAATTAGAATCCAACTGAGTGTACATTAAAGGGTTCTTATGTAACTAAGTGCGGTTTATTCAATATTCATTAGAGAACCCAATAGATTGCAGGTTCATCAGATCAGATCAAATCCGGCATCCAGTGCGTCTGCCAAGCCCATGCCGACAGGGTTTTCCAGCTCTCCCGATGCGATTGCATCGTGAAGCAAGTGAGTATTAAAGACTATCAGACTGGTCATTTTCCATTGAAACAACATCACATGCAGCACCATCATGTTGGCGAAGAACAGAACACCGTAGTAGAGAGCGAAAAAGGGGATACCGGCGAGCGTTGCGAAGTTAAAGAAAGACGCTTCGTCAGCTTTTAACCCTCCACCAGGCAGTCCGAGGCTCGCTAAGATCAGAGCTCCAATAGCCGCAACAATGCCAACACCAACACTCACAAGCAGACTGTGAATTAAGTAAGCACCGTAGAATTTTGACGCACGAATGTAACTTTCAAAACTTACGCCACCAATTTTAGTAGAGTTGGCCTGAAGGCGAAAAATTCGTGCAAAAACAAGCGGCCAGAGTACTAGAGAAGCAATGGGCCCAACGATCAACCCGAGTGTGAGACTGACAGCCATCAGAGCAGTTACGGTATACCCAACAAAAGCAAGCGCATAAGCTGGGAAAAGAGCCTCAAAGTACTGCGATGGCGTTGCTGTATAGGAAAACTTTATATTTCCAAAATGACTATTGTTCGCCAGAAATCTGTCCAGTTTTGCGAACCTCCACGGCAGTGCAATACCTAGAGTGAGCACAGAGAGCACAGTCCAAAACAGCCATATGCGAACATAGGCCCATGCAGAGCCTTGCATATGAAACCGAATACCGCGCCAGCTGGTTCTTGTAAGCAGGTACCGCCGGCGGCGAAACAGTGCATATGGCGTGAGAAGGAAGCCAACGACGAACATTAAGCCAATGCCAATTATCGTTGCTACGGGTCCTAAAAACTGAAGGCCGAAACCTAGAGCATAGAACGGAATAAGAATTGCCATGGCTAGCAAAAAGCCGCGGAATAGCTCTTTGCCAGTGCCGTGGTACCGGAGGTTATCTCCATCCACATGCGTTGCTGCCCAAAGCGAGCGACGTAGACCGGTCATCGCCCAGAAACGGTAAATCCCAAGCGTCGCGACTGTCAAAGTTACCCATTTGAGAACGGCGGCAATAAACGAGCCTCTGGAAAATCGAACAAAGCTCTTTTTCGGGGCAACCGGATCAATGGGAGCGGCTTCACTCGTCATCACCATCTCCAAAAAATCAAATAGACGACACTATCTTTAGTTTCGTTTTTGACTGCGCGCAAACCGCTCTTCTTTGTTGAGGGAAATTCGTTCAAAGTCGCATTCGCGAGAGAAATGGTTGAAATTTTTGAATACCAAATCAAAACAGGCGTACTCATAATTGGGTACGCCTGCTTCACTACATGATATCGATTCGTTTAAACGAAGCAGTCCATGATTTCTTGCTCACGGATGATGCCAATTGGTTGATTATTTCTGAACACTGCAACGGGACCAGAACTTTTGCGTTTCAGCTCAATCACTTCGCGGATGGTTTGCTTTGCAGAGCATTTCGGCATCTCGGCAACACTGACAGAAAGCTCTGCCTTGACTTCATCGTAAGGCGTCATGACATCTTCGGCGTGAAGGACATTCAGCGGATTCATGTGCGCGACGAAGGATCTAACGTACTCATCAGCCGGTTTTTTGACGATTTCCTGCGGAGTGCCGATCTGCACCACATGACCACCTTCCATGATCGCGATGCGGTTACCGATTTTAGCGGCTTCATCAAGATCATGGCTTACGAACACGATGGTTCTGTGCAGTTTTTCTTGAAGATCCAACAGTTCATCTTGCAAACGGCTTCGGATAAGAGGGTCCAGAGCAGAAAACGGTTCATCCATGAGAAGGATAGGGGCGTCTGTTGCAAATGCGCGAGCCAAGCCAACGCGCTGCTGCATTCCGCCAGAAAGCTCATGAACGTATTTATCACCCCAGCCACCGAGCCCTACAAGCTCCAACTGCTCTTCTACACGCTGCAACCGCTCAATTTTTGGAACGGATGCTAGCTCCAGACCGAAGCCCACGTTATCACGCACTGTGCGCCAAGGCAGAAGGCCGAATTGCTGGAAGACCATGGCAACACGTTCGCGGCGCAGCTTGCGCAGACGACTTGAAGAACATGTTGTTGGGTTCACTTGTTCGTCTTTATCGGCAACCAGCACTTCACCACGGCAAACCTTGTTCAGGCCGTTGATAGCGCGGAGCAGGGTAGATTTGCCCGAGCCAGACAACCCCATGAGCACAAGGAGTTCACCTTGCTGCACGTCGAAAGTTGCATTTGCTACGCCAACCAACTGGCCGGTTTGCTCTTGTATTTCAGAACGAGATTTTCCCTCATCAATTAATGAGAGAGCAGCTTCTGGATTTCCGCCAAAAACAACGGAAAGATTATTAAAAGAGACAACTGGATTGGTCATTTGTTGCCCTTATCTTCTGAGCCCTTGAAGAAGCGATCGAGCACAATTGCAATCAACACGATTGCGATGCCAACCTCAAACCCTTTTGCGATGTTCACCGTGTTCAGCGCACGAAGTGTCGGTACACCAAGGCCATCTGCGCCAACGAGGGCAGCAATCACGACCATAGACAGGGATAACATGATGGTTTGTGTGAGGCCTGCCATGATGTTTGGCAGCGCATACGGGAGCTCAATTTTGAAGAGCTTCTGCCAGTAAGTCGCGCCAAAAGCTTCACCAGCCTCCAACAAATGAGTAGGTGTGGAGGCAACGCCAATCTGAGTAAGGCGGATCGAAGCGGGCAGGGCGAAAACAACAGTTGAGATCAGACCCGGTACGACACCAAGCCCGAACAGGATCAGGGCGGGGATCAGGTAAACAAATGTCGGGATCGTCTGCATCAAGTCCAAAATAGGACGCACCCAAGCGAAGAATTTGGGGTGATGCGCTGAGTAAACTCCAACAGGAATACCGATCAGCATACAGATGAAGGTCGAACACAGGATCAGAGCCAGCGTCTCTGTGGTTTCATCCCAATAGCCCTGATTGATGATCAACAGAAGGCTAAACACAACAAACCCCGTGAAAACGAAGGATCGTCTGACAACAAATGCAAGGCTTGCTGTCATCACAACAATCCCAAGCGGGTGAGGGGCTTGTAACAGCCAAAGAACGCTTTCGATAAGCCATTCAATAGCAACAGAAATTGCATCAAAAAAGCCACTTGCATTGTCGGTGAGCCAGTCAACTGCCCATTTGGCCCATTTGCCGATGGGTAGTTTGTGCTCTGTCAGCCACTCCACGGGAAACCTCTGATTTTATTATTGTGTTTCAGCGTGTTAACGCCTTGGACAAGACCTAAGCAACACGTGTTCTCTCAAAGAGAGACAGGCTGCTCAGGCCCTTCGATATTGCGCGTATTCTCTTGCGAAACCTATATCTGTTTTTCAGGAGGCTACGCTAAGAGGCGGAGCGCGAGTTCATCGCGTCCACCTCAAGATAATTTTGGTTGTGACGCTTAGAGGCCGAATGCTGCTTTTGCAGTCGCCAAACCATCTTTACCGTCAAACGTTGTTACGCCAGCAAGCCATTTATCAAGAGACTCAGGGTTTTTCTTGATCCATGCAGTCGCTGCATCTGCTGGCTCTTCACCATCATTCAGGATTGAGTTCATGATCTCGTTCTCCATAGACAGGGAGAAGGTGAGGTTCTGAAGGAACTTGCCCATATTCGCACATTCAGCAGAATAGCCTGCACGTGTGTTGGTGAGAACGTCTGCGCCACCGAAATTTGGGCCGAAGAAATCATCGCCGCCGGTAAGATACTTCAATTCAAAGTTTGAGTTCATCGGGTGCGGCGCCCAACCGAGGAAGACGATATCTTCGTGTTTGCGCGTTTTGCGCGCAACCTGAGACAACATGCCAGCTTCAGAGGATTCAACGAGCTCGATATTTTTCAGACCGAATGCATTTTTCGCGATCATATCGAGGATAAGACGGTTGCCATCGTTACCGGCTTCAATGCCGTAAATATCGCCATCAAGGCTTTTGGAAAATTTCGCGATATCTGAAAAATCCTTGAGACCCTTGTCGTAAGTATACTTAGGAACCGCCAATGTATACTTGGCACCGGTCAGATTGGTTTGAATGGTATCAACAGTGCCAGCTTTACGATATTTCGCGATATCAGCTTCCATTGTTGGCATCCAGTTGCCAAGAAATACATCAATATCATTATTTTCTAAGGAGGCGTAAGTTACTGGAACTGAAAGTACTTTTATATCTGTTTCATAACCTAACGTATCCAGCACTGACGTCGCAGTTGCCGTGGTCGCAGTGATATCGGTCCAACCCACATCTGAGAAGCGAACAGTTTTACACGCTTCGGCTTCTACGGCGAGAGCTGACCCAGTGACCAGTAATAATACTGAAGCAGATGTAGAAAGTTTCTTTATAAGACCGCTAGCAACTGTCATGTAAATCTCCCAAATTTCTGTATTTATTTAATAAAGCCGGGAATTTGTATAGAATACATGACCTAACCTTATCCCAGCAAGTAATTAAATTTTCAAATTTCGTTATTCATATAAGCTATTAAAGACCCACTGGTCTAAAGGCAAGGACTTGCCAGCATATAAATTACGCTGAACTAGAAAGGATTACTTTTCAAAACCTCCAAAATGGTCTAGTAACTATTTTTATTGATTGAACGTTCAATAAAAATAACCTTACAGAGAGTTCAACGCGCATGCCTAAAGTTGGAATGGAAGAGGAACGGAAAACCTCGATCATTATGGGGACGATTAAAGCAATCCATGAGAATGGATATGCAGACACAACGATGTCCCTAATCGCCAAAAATGCGGGCGTGTCCACTGGCTTACCGCATCACTACTTCGGCTCTAAAGCTGCCGTTTTCAACGCAACTATGAGCTATCTGTTGAGTGATCTGAGCAAACAATCTCGCTCCAAGTTGCTAAAGGCGAAAACGCCCCAAGAGCGCATTCACGCGATCATTCATACCAATTTCAGTGGAGACCAATTTCAGCCCTCCATCATCTCGGCATGGTTAGCGTTTTATATTCTGGCGCGGACTGAACCTCAAACCAAGCGTCTGTTGCGGGTCTATCACCGCAGGCTCGTCTCCAACCTAACTTTTGAGTTTCATCGCGTGACTGATGCAGTTTCTGCACGGAATGCTGCCGAAGGCACAGCGGCTATGATTGATGGGCTGTGGCTGCAGCGGGTACTGACCGATTCAGCACCTGAAAGTGCCCCCGTTACGGGGTTGGTTCAGGACTACGTGATAAAATGCTTTGCCTCCTTCGATGCGAAGGCCACTGCAAAATAAGAAACGGAACACGGCGGAAAGCCCAAGAGATAACATGACAGCAGATTTCATTATTATTGGTGCCGGTTCAGCTGGCTGCGCCCTCGCCAATCGTCTCTCAGAAGACCCCAAGAACAAAGTCCTCCTTCTGGAGTTTGGCGGAACAGATATTGGGCCGTTCATCCAGATGCCTGCGGCTCTGTCTTACCCTATGAACATGTCTCGCTATGATTGGGGCTATAAGAGCGCTCCTGAGCCTCACCTTGGCGGCCGGAAGCTTGCGTTGCCACGTGGTAAGGTGATGGGCGGTTCCTCCTCCATCAACGGCATGGTCTATGTGCGCGGCAATGCCTGTGACTTTGACACCTGGGAAGAGATGGGCGCCAAGGGCTGGGGTTACAACAATGTGCTGCCTTACTACCAACGTCTTGAGAATGCGCAATCTGGAGAGGCTGGCTGGCGTGGTAAATCCGGTCCACTGCATGTTGCACACGGAACCCGCTGGAACCCGTTGTACGATGCCTTTGTGACTGCTGGCGAGCAGGCTGGTTACGCTCAAACTGACGATTACAATGGGTATCGCCAGGAAGGCTTCGGCGATATGGAGATGACCGTTTATAAAGGTCGTCGCTGGTCCGCGGCAAACGCCTACCTGAAGCCAATCAAAAACCGCGCAAACCTGCAAATTATCTCAGGAGCAAATGCTCAACGCATTCTCATGGACGGCAAACGTGCAATCGGCGTTGAATATTTGCAGGGCGGCGAACTGAAGACTGCAAAATGTACACGCGAGGTCATCGTATCAGCCTCCTCCATTAACTCACCAAAGCTATTGATGCATTCTGGCATTGGCGACGGAGCAGCTCTCTCTCAATTGGGCATTGAAGTTGTTGCGGACCGCAAAGGCGTTGGCGCCAACTTGCAGGACCATCTGGAACTTTACATTCAGCAGGCCTGTGTGCAGCCGATTACCCTGTTTAAATACTGGAATTTGATTTCGAAGGGGCTCATTGGGGCGCAGTGGTTATTCCAGAAAACCGGACTGGGCACGACGAACCACTTTGAGACCTGTGGGTTTATCCGCTCCAAAGAAGGCGTGAAATACCCCGATATTCAGTTCCACTTCCTGCCATTTGCCGTGCGTTATGATGGTAAGGCCGCAGCTGAAGGCCATGGCTATCAGGTTCACGTTGGCCCTATGCGTTCCAAGTCTCGCGGCGCGGTCACCCTGAATTCTGCGAGTCCGATGGATAAACCTGACGTTCAGTTCAATTACATGAGCCACGAAGATGACTGGGCAGACTTCCGCCAGAGCATTCGCCTTACACGCGAAATCTTCGGTCAAGCTGCGTTTGATCCGTTCCGTGGCAAAGAAATCCAACCGGGCAGCACTGTTCAGAGCGATGATCAACTTGATGCATTCATCAAGGAACACGTAGAAAGCGCTTTCCATCCCTGTGGCACCTGTAAGCTGGGTGATGCAGAGGATGAAATGGCTGTGGTGGATAGCGAAACAAAGGTTATTGGTGTTGAGGGGATTCGTGTTGCTGACAGCTCCATCTTCCCGCAAATAACCAATGGTAACTTGAACGCTCCGTCCATTATGGTTGGCGAGAAGGCCGCTGACCATATTCTTGGTAAAGGTATGCTTCCTGCCAGTGACAAGCAGGCTTGGGTACACCCAAACTGGCAGACAGAACAACGATAAGTGTTGGAACAAAAAATGACTAAGACAGATAATCTGACAAATGCCGCTCTCCGCGCGCAACCAAAAGCATCCCACTTTATTGGTGGCACTTACGTTGAAGATACGATGGGTGAGGAGATCCTGAGCCTTTATCCGGCCACGCAGGAAATTATCGCCCGCGTTCACTCTGCGACACCTGCAATCATTACAAAAGCAGTAGCTGCGGCACGGACCGGTTTTGCGATCTGGCGCTGCATGGCTCCAGTTGAGCGTTCCCGGATTCTGCGCAAGGCTGCGGACCTTATGCGTGAACGCAACCGTGAACTTTCCGAGTTAGAAACGCTGGATACCGGTAAGCCTCTGCAGGAAACCTTGGTTGCAGATGCGAGTTCTGGTGCAGAAGCGCTTGAATATTTCGCCAGCATTGCAGCAACTGCAAATGGTGAGCATATCGACCTTGGTGGCTCTTATGCCATCACCAAACGCGAACCGCTGGGGATCTGCCTTGGTCTCGGCGCTTGGAACTATCCTATCCAGATTGCAGCTTGGAAAGCAGCACCAGCATTGGCTGCCGGCAATTCGATGATCTTCAAACCATCTGAAGTGACTTGCCTTTCTGCATTGAAGCTTGCTGAGATTTTTTGTGAGGCGGGCCTTCCAGACGGCGTGTTCAACGTGGTTCAAGGCACCCGCGAGGCGGCGGCGACATTGGTTTCCCATCCTGATATTGCCAAAATTTCACTGACTGGTTCCGTGCCAACAGGCATGAAGGTTGCTGAAAAAGCAGCCTCTGATCTGAAACATGTGAGCCTTGAACTGGGTGGCAAATCTCCCATCATCGTGTTTGAAGACAGCGACATCGACAACGCAGTTGCTGCTGCCATGAATGGAAACTTCTATTCAACAGGGCAGGTGTGTTCCAACGGCACACGGGTTTTCGTTCACACATCCATCAAGGAAGAGTTTCTGAAACGCCTGAAAAAACGAACTGAAAAGATCATTATTGGTGATCCCCTTAATGAAGACACCCAGTTAGGCCCACTCGTTTCCAAGGCTCAGCTGGAAAAAGTGATGGACTACATCGCGATCGGCCAGAGCGAAGGTGCAATTCTGCATTGTGGTGGTGGACGCCCGCAGATCAACGGACTTGGTCGCGGTCTGTTTGTGGAACCAACAGTTTTCACTGAGGTCAAAGACGACATGCGCATTGCTTGCGAAGAAATCTTTGGCCCAGTGATGTGTGTGATCGATTTTGAGGAAGAGGGTGAAGTCATCCGCCGCGCCAATAACACCGAGTTCGGTTTGGCTGCAGCTGTGTTCACTAAGGACATTCAGCGTGCTTACCGCGTTATTGATCAACTGGAAGCAGGTACATGCTGGATCAATAACTACAACTTGACACCTGTTGAGATGCCATTTGGAGGGTTCAAGAACTCCGGTATTGGACGCGAGAACGGTCACTGGGCGCTGGACCAATATTCTCAGGTGAAGAGCATTTATGTTGAGATGGGTGATGTAGAAGCGGCTTGGTAGGTCGCCTCTGATCATTTGCTAATGAATACGGGAGTAGGTGAGGCGGCTTACCTATTCCCGCATAGCATGGGCGATCTGGTCCATCATCGGCTTCATGAGGTACGAAATTACTGTTCGTTCTTCTGTTTTCACAAAAGCTTCGACCGGCATTCCGGGTACGAGCCTGTTTTCACCCAGCTTATCGATCTCGCTTTCCGAAATAACCAGCTTTGCCATATAGAAGCTCAGGCCCGTCTTGGGATCCTCCAAAAGGTCAGGAGAGATGGTTTTCAGCCTTGCCTTCAATTCCGGAGTTGTACGTTGATCAAAATTAGGTAAGCGGATCGTCGCAATCTGGTTCGGGTACAGTTGATCGACATCGATAGGCTGCACCTGCGCTTCAACAATTAGTATGTCATCTCGAGGTACGATCTGCATTAGCAACTCACCAGAGGCGATAACGCCGCCGATGGTATGAATAGTTAATCCATGAACAGTACCGGACTGAGGAGACTTGATGTCCATACGCATTAACTGGTCCTGAGCGGCAATTTTCTTTTCTTCCAGTTGAGAAACTTCTGCGCGCACGTCCTGAAGACGCTCAAGCGTTTTGGACATTACCTCTTCTTCAATCTGAAGAATCTGAATGTTACGCTCTGCGATTGCCTCTTCTGTCCTCGCGATCTGCGCAATAAAGTCGCCGTATTCACCCTGAAGTTTGGTTTTCTCACGCATCAATCCAGTTACGCGAGATTCTGTAACAAGCCTTTTCTTGAGCAACTTATTAAGGTCTGCCAATTCACCATCGATCAGTCTGATTTCAATTTTTTTTGCTTCACGCTGCTGAGTGAGCCCATCAATTTGCTTATGGTACTGATTTATCTGAGCTCGCATCTGGTTCTGTCGGCCAGATAGATTTTTGTTATTCGCGGCCATCATTCTGCGTTGGCCTTCCTGAATGGTCTTCAATACCTGAGAATGCTCGTTATTTTCGGCTCTAGAGGCAAACAGGATTTCGTCTGCACCATCTCGTTCTGCGGTCAGCCGTGCTTCCTGAGAATAAAGGTTATCCAACTGCTTGGTGACGACTGCCAGATTGGCTCGGGTGACGGTGTCTTCCAAACTGATAAGTATCTCGCCGATTTCCACGCTGTCACCATCCGTCACCATAATGTTACGGACAATGCCACCTTCCTGATGCTGCACTTGCTTGGTGCTCGTTTCGACCACAATAGTGCCGGGAGCGATCACTGCTCCTGAGATTTGCATCAAGCCACCCCAAAGACCAACGCCACCCACAAGAATGACAGCAAGGGCACTGGCTGCGATGAGATGGAAACGAATACTGCCTTTGAGTTCTTGGTCACTATCTGAATGGTCGAACATCAGGCGGCTCCTTGTTTTCGGGGAGCATCTGCTCGAGGCACGTTTGCCACGTGCGGCGTTTGGACAGGTACAACGAGCTGCTTCATAACTTCGTCTCGTGGACCATATGCGACCTGACGCCCTTCATTGAGGATCAGGACTTTATCGACTGCGGCAATGGCACTGGACCGGTGTGCGATCACAACAACAACCTTGCCTCTGCTTCTCATCAGTTTGATGGCATGGGTCAGGCAGGCTTCCCCCTCGGAGTCGAGGTTGGAGTTGGGTTCATCCAACACAATGAGGAATGGTTCACCATACATAGCGCGGGCGAGGGCAACCCGTTGTCGTTGACCTCCCGACAAAGCAAAACCGGCCGTTCCAATGACGGTATTGTATCCTTCCGGCAAGCTGGTGATGAAATCATGCACACTTGCGATTTTTGCCGCTTCGATAACATCCTCTGGATTAGCATTTTGTTTGAAACGAGAGATATTTTCGGCAACGGTCCCATCGAACAGCTGAATATCCTGCGGCAGATAGCCTACAAACTCTCCGACGCGCTCTGAAGTCCAATGATCCAACTCAGACCCATCGAACCGGATTGAGCCTGCTAGTGCGTTGGTGATGCCAACAATAGCACGGGACAATGTAGATTTTCCGGAGCCAGATTTTCCGATGATACCAAGGCCTTCACCGGCAGAAAGTTCAATATTAACACCTTGAACGAATGGCTGACGAAGACCGACAGGGCCACAGGCCACGCCTTCCAACTCTATGCGTTGATGTGGTAAAGGCAGTTCCATCACATTGCTGGTGTCTTTCTTATTATCGATGACCTTCCTCAGGCGAGCCAGTCCTTGTCGGGCCGCAATAAAGCCCTTCCATTGAGAAACAGCTTGCTCAACAGGTGCCAAGGCACGGGACGTCATGATTGAAGATGCAATCATCACACCTGATGTCACCTCTTGCTGGATCACCAGCCAAGCTCCCATTCCGAGCATCGCGGATTGCAAGACAAAACGGAATGTTTTGACGATGGTTGAAAACATAGCTGACCTATCAGCAGATTTTCGTTGTTTAACCAGATATGCGTCATTGCCCTGATGCCAACGGGTCTTCATCGTATGCATCATTCCCATCGCCTGCACCACTTCAGCGTTGGCACGGCTCGCTTCTACGATGGATGCGCGACGGTTGGTTTCAGCTGCGGCTTCTGAAGCTGGTTTGCGAGACGTGAATTCGTTGAGGGTTACCAGTAAACACATGACCACTGCCCCTCCAATTGCCATCAGGCCCAATAATGGATGGAAGAGATATACAATGCCAAAATACAACGGCATCCAAGGCAAATCGAAAATCGCTGAAGGACCGGGGCCTGACAAGAAATTGCGAACCTGATCCAAATCCTGAACCGGACGAATCTTCGCGCCTTTAGGGCCAAGGATCAACGGCAGATTTGTTGATATCTCATAGGTTACGCCTGACAATTGAGCATCTACTCGTTGTCCTAAACGAGATAAAACGCGGCCACGTACCGTTTCAAGAATTCCATAGAACAGAAATAAAGAGCCGACGAGCGTCGCCAAAACAACAAGCGTTGGAACCGACCCGCTTGCCAAAACCCGATCATAAACCTGAAGCATAAACAGCGGCCCTGTCAGCATCAGAATATTTAGGAGCATGCTAACACCACCGACTCCAACCAATGCAGACCGTAGTGAACTGAATGCTTCTGTAATAACGGACTCTTTTTGTTTGGGGCCGTTGTGCACAAGCTTTCTCCCAGTATTTATTAGGAAATCAAAGCAAAGGCTCCCTCCAGCTTTAAACTGGAGGGAGCAATTTTAAAGTTGTGAGGTTTGTTAGATCAAACCATCATCCTGATGGATGGTGTTTACTTGATCCACAACACCGCCTTCTCCTATAACAACCGTATCGTAGCTATCTGCCTCGAAGTTGGCTGCAGTGAGATCGTCAACACTGATGCCGTTCAAAGTGTAGGTGTGGCCACCATTGTTCAGAACTTCGATAACGACGCCGTTGCCTTCATCAGAGATCTGGACTTGCGATGCGTCCAGATTTCCAAAGTCGATGGTATCTGATGCTGGGTTGAAGTCAGGGATGACTTCCTGAGCAGCCCAATCCCAGCTAATTTCAACGGTATCACCACCGATTGCACCATTGGACTGAGCAATGGTTGCGGCCAATTGCTCCGCCAGTTCAGGTGCTGCTGGGGCTGGTGGCGCAGGTTGAGCGGCTTCTTGTGCCTCTGCTGCCGCAGCAACTTCAATCGGAGCTCCGTCCACACGAGTATTTGTCGTTGAAGCGGCGTCCGGATTGTCCATATTCGCTTCTGGTTGTTCCTGAGCGAAGATGGAATTTGCATCGACAGGTGGTGGTCCTGCACTAGCTTCCGCTAGGTTGTCAGCATTGGCCAACAAATCATCTATCTTGACCTGCGCTGCGGCATCATTTGCAATGATGCTGTTTGCAACCAGATCAGCGACCGCAATGCCTACCAACAGAAGCGTTCTGCCACCATTTCCTGGCAAGGTAAACTGGACGCCTTTGTCCGTTTGTTCGACCTCGAACTGAGCACCACCGATCCAACCCAGATTAACTGTATCCTGTTCTGGGTTGAAGCCTTCGACAACTTCTTGCTTGCCCCACTGCCAATCCAATAAGAACTCTATCGGAGCACCATCACCTGGCTCTACCGGATCTACTATTGGGTCAACGGGTTCTGGATCTGGCGTCGGGTCAGGGTCTGGCGTTGGATCTACAACTGGAGGCTCTGTTACCTCACCATTCAGTAGATCAAGAATTTCCTGCAATGCTGAAGGATCTTTGATATCAAAGTTATCCGGGCTCAAATCATCAAGGAACACGCCTTCCAACAGAAGTGTCTGACCGCCATTGGACGGCAAAGAAATCACCAAACCATCATCAGTTTCAGTGAATTCGAGCTGATCTCCGCTGATCCAACCAATACTCACTTTATCTTCGGATGGATCGAAGTTGGTGATTACGTTGTTTTCACCCCATGCCCATGTGAACGCGACATTTCCATCGGCCGGAACCAATCCTGGAACACCAGTGCCGGGATCTACCGGATCAACTGGGTCAACTGGGTCAATCGGATCCACTGGGTCGACAGGGTCAACCGGATTCGTGGGATCTGTTGGGCCAAAGTCGCCCGGTCTTGTCTGATAGCCGTCTGTTGTGTCACCAGCTGGTGCTTCAGGAGTCAGCAGACCTTCACGGCTGACAAGTGTCACTTTCTCCTGATCGAAACCAAATGGCACTTCGAGGTTATCTTCAATCACCTGATCGTGGTGGAATTCAAGCTGTCCGGGAACCAGATCATCCAAGGAGATACCTTCGATAAGCAAGCTCTGGCCACTTGGCAGGGTTGAGATTAACAAACCATCATCCGTATCGTCTACAGACAACCGCTCACGCGTTCCGTAGTACAGGAAGCTGATTTTCATGGTTGCGGGGTCGAAATCTGAAACGACCTCATGGACGCCGTACTCATGTGAGCGGACATACACGGTATCGTCTTCCCGTGGACCAACACCCTGTTCCCAGGAGATCACGCCTCCCATGTCTTGGCGTAAATGCTCATTCCCAACAACCCCGAAATCTGAGATGTCGACGTCCTCGAACGTTACACCCTGCACGATTTGTGCAGCAGAACTCCAAGGACTATCAATTACGATCTCACCAGACGGTGCTTTGGAACCGACCAGACCATGCACGGAGCTTCCACCGAAGTCGATTTCATCCGTTTCAGGATTAAAGCCCACGATGTCGTCTGCATTGACATCCGCACGGAATTTTGAGCCGCCCTGTTCTGTCTCACCCGTGATTGTTGGTGGATTGGAACCATCATTATCGTAAATTAGCTCATACCCGCCGCCCTGGCCGGGATCGGGCTGCTCAACAGTTTCACCAATTGCGGCAACAACCTCGTTAAAGGCTGATTCTTCAGCAACGGAGAAGTTCGCCAAAGAAAGGTCTGCCAGCGATACACCTTGGAAGATGGTCGTGGAGAGGATGTTCCCGACTACATCTGTAATCACGACACGGACTGTTTGGCCGAGCGCATCGCCGCTTTCCTCAAAGATTTCAAACTGCTCGCCAGTCACACCTTCCAAAATGTGAATCATATCTGTCGATGGATCGAACTCAGCAACAACCTGTGATTCACTTTCAAGGCCGAGCATAAACATCTCGCCGCCATGATCATGATCGTGACCATCATCCCCATCATCCCCATCACCCGGATCGACCGGAGGTGTTACATCACCGTCGCCTGGATCAACTGGGTCAACGGGGTCTGTTGTGTCAACAGGGTCTACTGGAGCTGTATTCTCGCCAATCAAGCTACGGATTTTTTCAGCTGCTGATGCATCCTGAATTGAGAAGTTACTTGGAGATAAGTCTGCCAGCGCGACGCCTGCCAGAAGCAAGGTTTGTCCGCCATTGGACGGAATGGAGAAGAGAACGCCTTCTGGTGTGTCTGTAATATCCAACTGATCACTACTGATCCAGTCCACAAAGATCACGCCGTCTTCGGTGTCGAAGTCGTCAACCACATCCTGTTCGCCAAAGGACCATGTGACTACAACGTCTGCGTCTTCCATTGGAACACCAACACCTGGAAGGGCGCCATCCACGCCTTCATCGCCGGTCAGTCGATCCTGATAATAATCA
This sequence comes from Pseudovibrio sp. Tun.PSC04-5.I4, assembly GCF_900104145.1. Taxonomy (NCBI): domain Bacteria; kingdom Pseudomonadati; phylum Pseudomonadota; class Alphaproteobacteria; order Hyphomicrobiales; family Stappiaceae; genus Pseudovibrio; species Pseudovibrio sp. Tun.PSC04-5.I4. The sequence goes on from NZ_FNLB01000006.1 coordinate 2,914,616, forward strand.
ATTGCGTCGTCCACGGACGGGCTGTCAAATCCGCCAAACTGTTCTACGTACTGCAGGATAGACGTTCCGTATTCATCCTGTGATACGTTGCCACCTTGCAAGAGAGCCAATGTTCCGAAAGCGCCGCGCAAATGAGCTGCTGCTAGAATACCGGTTAGTGTGAGGGCTACGCTAACCTGTTCTCCGCCTTGCTCGTAACTAAAGGTTTCACCGATGAAATCATCCAGTGTTTGTCCGCTGTTAGATAAGCCATTTTCAATAATTTGGAGGTTGTAACCAAAAGCTTCCTGAATAGCGACTTCCTGAACTTCAGGTGTCTTGAAATCGTCGAGGGAGTTTGCGCCGTTTTTACCGGTCCATGTGCCGTCCCAAGTATTGGTAGCTGCACCATTACCGTAGAAGACATCGTCATCGTAATAACCCAGGTCGATAAGCAGCGCTTCACCAAACTGATAGCCAACAAACCCAAGTGAGTTCGTGGAGCGATAGGACATCGCATTCCACTGGTCGTCCGTCAAATCGCCCCAAGTTTCCGCTTCCGGGTAGAATTCTTGTGCAGTACCGCCTGCCCACTCGGTGAGCTGCCAATCCTGAATTACGCCGTCGTTGTATCTTTCGCGATCCCAACCGGATTCAAAAGCCCGCAATGCGTCACGAAATTCCTGATATGTGCCACGATTACCCATTATATTCCCTCAGTTTTTATTGAAAGCTGCCAGATGACTCCAGATCAATTGGAAAAAGCAAAATCACTTCCATCTGGTTGGCTAGCAAAGCCACTCTCGTTAAAACCGAACCCAGAGAACGATCTAAATGCACTGTATCAGCTCCCGGGTTTGGCTCCGCGGCTCTGATGTGCATTCGATTTTCTTCTGCGCTCGACACCTTCAATTTTTCTGGAAATTGGGGCCAAATTTCGAAAGAAAAATGGGGGAATTGTTACGAAGGAATTTAGAAAAAAGCCGAGGATTCAATATTTTATGGCGCATTTGGTCGATTATTGAATCTCAAAAACTGGTTTTCCTCTATACTTATCATCACTTAAGTATTCTGCAGATATAGAAAGATAAATAGTACTTTATTGGCGTTTTTACTGCCTTATTTGCCTTATTTAGCTCTAATTACTTTAGGGTATGTACCTACAAATTCTTGTGTGGTTTTTCGATTTTTGAACCAAGTGAGTTGGCGAACACAGTCCAACCGCATTTGCTGAAGCAATCCCTGAAATGTCACCCGTATGCATTGCGAATTTTGTAGAGGTCAAATTTCGAGGAGAATTACTTTATTGAAACAAAGGCATTCTAGGGGAACGCCATGGTTACAATCGCAGCTAGTATGGCGCTAGCTTTGTGTTTTTTGTCCATTGCTCTGGTGTTCGTCGCCGCAAAAAGCAAAATAGTGGGCCGGCGCACCATCGTCAGACCCACGTTGCGAAATAAAGATGATTTTCCTCTTCATCCACTCAACCTTCTCAGGGATGAAGAGAATAGGCCCAAAAGCCAGCGGCTAAAGAGCCGAGATGAGCGCTAAATCACAACGGTCTAAGATCGGACCACGATTTACCTAGGTTCTGACCTTTGGCGAGATGGCCCCATTTGGTTTCGAGCATCTGGTCACTGAGGTGATATACCGATCTCAACAAATCTGAGGTTACAACATCCTTAGGCGCCCCATGGGCTACCAATTTTCCATGGTTTAAGACAAATACCTTATCTGCATAGACACAAGCCAGATCAATATCATGAAGCACGGCAACAACACCGCCGCCATCATTGGCATACCTGCGACCTGCCTCCAGAACGTCAATCTGGTGCTTTAGATCCAAACTGGCGGTTGGTTCATCCAAAAACAAATAGTTTGCAACACCCCCTTGTTGAGGCGACCAAACTTGACACAGCACGCGTGCCAGATGAACGCGCTGTTTCTCGCCGCCAGAAAGTTCCTGATAGAACCGTTGGAGATACGCCCCTAAACCAACGCGCCTTAAGGCCTCAACGACGCGTGAACGCAGCTCATTTTCACCTAGGCCGTGCGCGCCTGCCAGCACCCCCAACATCACGACCTCCTCAACCGAAAACGGAAAAGAGAGTTGCGAGTTTTGCGGCAAAACTGCACGACGACTTGCAAGATCAACTGGAGGGATATCCCGAATAGAGGTCCCATCTAGTGTTACCGAGCCCGCAGACAGCTTCAAGTCTCCTGTCAGGCATTTCATCAGTGTCGACTTACCAGCACCGTTGGGGCCAATAATAACTGTCAGCTCACCTGGGTTGCTTTGGAAATACACATCTTGCAGAAGCTTCTTCGGTCCTACACTAAAAGTCACATTCACTGCTTCGAGCATCTGGTCCTCACAACTGGAACTGGGTTTTGCGGCTAAGCAGAATGGAAAGGAATACCGGTGCACCGATTACTGCTGTGATGATCCCAATTGGAAGCTCCGCAGGAGCAACAATGGTACGCGCGATCACATCAGCGGCTACCAGTAAAGATGCTCCGAGCAATGCACAGGATGGTAGGAGGAAGCGATGATCCGGCCCAATTAACATGCGCAACAGATGCGGTACGATAATTCCAACAAATCCAATCGCGCCAGCTGCTGCAACAGATGCCCCCGTGGCCCCAGCCACCAGCAGGATGATCAATCTTTTTAGCTGCTGCGTATTGAAGCCCAAGTGAAATGCTTCCGCTTCACCCAACAACAGGGCGTTCAAACCCTTTGCGGTGAAGGGAAGGGATATAAAAACAGCTAGTGCAAATGGAAGAGTGGCCCAAACCCGAGGCCAAGTGGAACTTCCAAGGCCACCCATGCTCCAGAACGTTAAATCTCTAAGTTCTTCATCAGTACTACCGAAGACAAGAAAACCTGTAACTGCTCCAGAGAGAGCTCCTAACGCGATCCCTGCCAGTAACATTGTTGAGATAGACGTCTGCCCGCGACGCGTTGAAATTTTGTAGAGTAGGGCGGTTGTGACGACACCACCAACGAAGGCTCCCCATGGCAGCAGATAGACTGAATATCCATCCAACACCCATGCAGGAAGAGAAGCAGAGAGTGTGATGACACAAACTGCTGCCAACGCCGAGCCAGATGAAACGCCAACGAGACCGGGATCTGCTAGGGGATTGCGAAACAACCCCTGCATCATGGCACCGGATGCAGCTAACGCAGCGCCCACTAGGCCACCCAACAAGGTGCGTGGCATACGAATGTCCATCAGCACCACTTTTTCGCGAAGAGAAAGGGCTCTGGCATCATCCAGAAGCCAATAGCGAATTGCTCCGAAAATATGCTGGAATGACACTTCTGTTGGCCCAACAGCCAAAGAAATCACACATATAATCAGCAGCAAACCACTCAACGCACGAATGGAATATTGCTGACAAATCTCTCTGTTTGTTTTTGCGGTATCCCGCTGCTGTCTGTAGGCATCCGGAAGTGTCATTTCACTCATTGCATCCACACCCTTGGTATTGAGAGGTTTATTCGGCTGCAACAGCTGCGAACCGATCACTTAACTCACGGATAGCGGCGGCTGTTCGTGGACCAAAGCCAAGCAGATAGACGCCGTCCATGACGATCAGATTGCCCTTAATTCCGGCGGGGGTGAGATTGAAGCCGGCACCTTCCAAGATTTCGGAGGCACCGCCGGAGCCGGGCCGGGACATCATCATCACAACATCGGGTGCAGCTGCTATAATGGCTTCATTGGAAACCGGCTTGTACCCACGTAGATTTGAGAAGACATTTGTTGCCCCAGCGAGCCCAATCACCGCATGAGCGCCAGTTCCACGACCAGCAATCAAAGGTTTGCCTGAGTTTGCAGAAATGACGAACATCACCTTGAGTGGTTTCGCCTGTTGGCTTGCATATTCCATAGCTGCTTCAAGGTCTGACTTTACTTTTGCCTTCAGAGCTTCCGCTTTTTCCGGCATTTGAAGAGCATTTCCGACCCTATCAATCTTATTGAGAATACCTTCAGGAGAATATATTTCTTCAACTTCCGTCAGTTGGATTGATGCAGCTTTTAGAACGTCAACCGTCGTCGCTGGACCGGACCCTTCCATCATCAAAATATGATCGGGGTTCGCGGAGAGAACGCCTTCTGCGCTTAACGCACGCATGTAACCGACGTTTAGAAGCTCTGTTGCCTCAGGTGGATAGAGGCTCGTTGTGTCCACAGCCACAAGTTTGTCTTGCGCACCTAGTGCATAGACAATCTCAGTCAAGGAAGAGCCAATGGAAATGAACCGCTGGCTGTCATTGGAAGGTTCTGCTTGTGCTGCAAATGCACCAAACAAGCAAACAAGGCCAACTGAGATCGCAGCAATGCTGGTGATTTTCCTTAAAAAAACTTCATGAGTTTTTGCTAATAAGCCCATATGGTTACACCCATTTGTCCGAGGAGAGTTGAAATTCCCAAGGGTATGAGTGGCTTTTGGCTTCCCAGATAAACCCAGTTGAACTGGTAGTGACCAATTCATTAACTTGAGTTAAATACTCATATTTATAAACTGGGTCAATCGAATAATTATGGCTTACCAAATAGACCGTAAAAACACTACTTATTACTTGACTATCATACTCAAGTTTTTCTATACAACCAGCTTATCAGCAGCTCCTTAAGGCGGCTTCCACCTAGGCCATTTTGCTAGCCATGCGATTTTCTCCTCGTTAGCCAGCCTCACCATATCGAGTAAGGATACACATTATCCTCCGCGCTTTATGTTGAGAGTGGCTCTTGAAACCAACACACTTGGCACAAACATCGAGTTTTCGGAGATGTGCCACGATTGGCAAAGGAATTCCAACGTGTATATCGCAATGAACCGCTTCCGTGTTGTCCGCGGTAAAGAAGAAGAATTTGAAACCGTTTGGAAAAACCGTGAGCGTAACCTGAACAGCATTCCTGGGTACATTGAGTTTCGTATGCTCAAAGGTGAGAGCGTTGAAGACCATACACTCTACGCATCTCATACAGTTTGGGAATCCTATGCGGATTTCGAAACCTGGACCAAGTCTGACGCCTTTAAATCATCACATAAAGGTTCCAGCACTCGCACCAACTTCTACCTCGGCGGACCACATTTCGAAGGCTTTGAAGTCATCATGACGGAAACTCGAGAAGTCGCCTGATATAAAGTTAGGATGAAGCTGAGCTACAGGCCTGGCTTCATTTCCTCCATCCAAAGTATGAATTGCGCCGATTTACTTTGTGTGCAAATTATTCGCACACAAAGTAAATGAGATATCAATGAACTTAAACAATTGCATTTTCTACCTGCTCTCTCGGAGTGCCAGAAGCGGCGCGCGTTTTTACAAGAAGCAACTGGAAGACCTTGGTTTGACGCCAGTTCAATCAATCCTCCTACAAGCCCTTGCTGTGAACAACGGATGTACAACTTCACAGTTGGGCAAGGTTGCTGAGCTTGATAGCGCCACGTTGACGGGCGTTTTAGATCGTCTTGTTCCGGCAGGTTACATAGAGCGCAAAGCAAGTTTTAAGGACCGCCGCACTCAGCATATTCACCTTACCAGCCAAGGCCATAAAGCTGCTGAAACTCTCGACAGTTTAACTGAAGAAGCGAATGCAAATTTTCTTGCAAACCTAACTGAGCAGGAAACGACCCAGCTCAAAGCATTGCTATCTCGTCTTTGATTATAAATTTTACCAGAATGGATCAGGCACATGGATACGAAAGTTATGTCAGGATTAGAATTCCTGACGGCTATGCAAAAAGCAGGGCAGCGCCCACCCATGGCGAAGACCATGAATGTAGACCTAGAGGCAATCGAGGATGGCCTGGTGCGGTTTAAATGCGAGCCGACGAAAGACCATCTTAATCCCGGTGGAACTGTCCATGGCGGGTATGCTGCTGCAGCGCTGGATTCCGTGCTTTCACTCGCAGTCCAGTCCAAGCTGAAAGATGCCTTCAACTTTAGAGGTACTTCTGAGCTCAACATTAAGTTCATCCGGCCAGTTAAAGTTGGGCAGACGCTTTATGCTGAAGGCCGCGTCATCAGCATGACACGCCAAACCGGAATTTCCGCAGGTGAGCTTGTTGATGAAGACGGGAAAATCTACGCCTACGCTTCGGGAACGGTAATGATTAAGCCGGAATCTTGATCAATCAGCGCTTCAGAGGAGCACATATTCGCCTATATGTGTTCCTCTGAAGCAAATAACTTAGGCGACAGATATTCCAGCACTCTCTTATTTTTGAGAAATTATTCCTTGCTATAAAGACAAATAGAAAATTCAAAAATTAGAATATTTAGCTCAAATATAGACATCATCCTCAAATTGAAATAGCATTGTGTATAGTACACGCAATTATCCACCTTCACCTTGAGGCATTATCAAAATTAATTGCATGCATTACATATTACACGCTATACGTGCTGATAGTGTTCCTGCGACGAGAACTCCAATTCTGTCTCGACGATACATGCTATTGGAATATGTCTCTCGCCAAAACAAAGCGCTTCAATCATGCTGCACTCCACTAAGGACCGCTCCATTATCTCCCGCTTTGGAATTTCACCGTTTGCGACTTCCAGTAGCCGCAAAAGTGATGCCGTTTACCACTACTTAAAAGAGCGCATTATTGTGGGGATGCTTCGTCCCGGTGCTGCAATTGCTGAACAGCAAGTCGCGTCGGCATGTGATTGCGCCCAGGGAACAGTGCGGGAAGCTCTATTACGTCTGCAGCAGTCCGGGCTTGTTGTTCGGCATGATTACAAAGGGACTCGTGTCGCAGGAGTTCAACGCGCAGAAGTGCTTGAAATGGCGAAAATCAGGACACAATTGGAAGAGCAGGCCGGTCGGCTGGTCGCTTCAAAAATACACCCTGAAACGAGAGACCTTCTGTTCGAAATTTTAGACGCAATGTGTCAAACAGCGATGGATAATGAAACTTATCTGTGCAGCGCGTATGACCACATGTTCCATACGACTATATTCAATCTATCGGAATTAAGGGGCTTGCAGCCAATTTTGAAACGCTGCGCCATGCACATGTATCGTGTCACTCTTAGCCATAGAGGCATTCCGTTGAACCCGGAAGAAGTGTATCAGCAACACGTTGTCATTATTGAAGCACACTGCAAAGGCTCCCCGGATGAGGCCGCACATGCAGCTAGACAACACGTCGAATTCTTGATTGATACATGGATGTCCGAGCAAACTTTTTTGGCGTTTGCAGTTCCAGAGAGCAAATAAAAGCCAGACTACCTATGCAATCTGGCTTTCAAAATCGTGTGTAGCCCTCCCTATGCGGAGGGCTTTTTCTTTATACGTCCAAGTTGGCTACTGATAGAGCGTTGTTCTGAATGAACTCACGGCGCGGCTCCACTTCATCACCCATCAGCTTGGTAAAGATATCATCAGCTTCATCAGCCTCTTTAATTCTGACTTGCAGCAGCGAGCGAACGTTCGGATCCAGTGTCGTTTCCCAAAGCTGCTCAGGGTTCATTTCGCCCAACCCTTTATAACGCTGCATGGAAATGCCTTTACGGCCTTGTGCATACACAGCATTAAGAAGCGCCTGAGGCCCGCGGATTTGGATTGTTTTATCCTTGCGGGTCAGCGAAGCGGCCTTATGGTAGATTTCACCAAGGTGCTTGAAGTAGGAATTCAAACGACGAGCATCCGCAGACGCGAGCAGTGCTGCATCAATCGTGGTAACTTCCTTCACGCCGCGAACGGTACGCGAGAAGATCAGATCACCGTCGACAGTTGCTTCACCTTCCCAACCACGTTCGAATTCATCCGCAAGAATATCCAGACGACGCGCAATGTAAGCTGCAGCTTCCTGCGCTTTTTCATGATCATGCATGTTGTCTGGATTAAGTGCGCCAGCAATAGCGGCCTGTTCAACAACACCGCGATTATAACGAGTATGGAGGCCATTCAAAACATTGGAAATATTGCGAGCTTCTTCAACAACACTACGCAGATCTGCCCCCATGCGGACTTCTCCGCCGGATAGGGTTAAAGAGGTGTCATCCAGACCAGCGCTCACGAGGTATTCTTCCAGTGCAGCCTCATCTTTCAGATACTGCTCAGATTGACCGCGCTTCACTTTGTAAAGCGGAGGCTGTGCAATGTAGACATATCCACGCTCAATAAGGGCAGGCATCTGACGGAATAGGAAAGTGAGCAGCAATGTTCTGATATGTGCACCATCAACATCCGCATCAGTCATGATGATGATTTTGTGGTAACGCAACTTATCAACGTTGAATTCTTCAGTCCCAATGCCGGTGCCGAGTGCGGTGATAAGCGTGCCAATTTCCTGAGAGGAAATCATCTTATCAAAACGCGCGCGTTCAACGTTGAGGATCTTACCCTTCAGAGGCAAAACAGCCTGGTTTGATCTGTCGCGGCCCTGTTTGGCAGAGCCACCCGCTGAGTCACCTTCCACTATGAAGATTTCAGCTTTAGAAGCATCGCGCTCCTGACAATCGGCCAATTTTCCGGGTAGGGATGCTATATCCAGCGCCCCTTTGCGGCGTGTTAACTCACGCGCTTTACGGGCAGCTTCACGAGCGCTTGCAGCTTCTACCACTTTTGCAATGATCGATTTAGCAGGCTGTGGGTTTTCCTCCAACCAGCTAGAAAGTGCAGCGCCAACGAGATTCTCAACAACAGCGCGGACTTCAGAGGAAACCAGCTTGTCTTTTGTTTGTGACGAGAACTTTGGATCTGGAACTTTTACGGACAGCACACAGGAGAGGCCTTCACGACAATCTTCGCCTGTTGGATTAACTTTTTCACGCTTCAAAACTCCTGAGCTATCCGCATAACCGGTCAGCTGACGCGTAAGGGCTGCACGGAAGCCCGCAAGGTGCGTACCACCATCGCGTTGCGGAATATTGTTCGTGAAACAAAGAACATTTTCGTGGTAGCTGGAGTTCCACCACATCGCCACTTCTACAGTGACGCCGTCTTTCTCGGCCATCATCAGAACAGGCTGTTCGATCAATGGATGCTTAGCGCGATCCAGATACTTCACGAAGGCTTCCAAGCCACCTTCGTAGTAAAGCTCTTCACGTCGGGTCTCGACACCACGATTGTCTGTTAAAATAATCCGTGCACCAGAGTTGAGGAACGCCAACTCACGGAGCCGATGCTCCAGAGTGTCGTAGTCAAAATCAACATTGGTGAAAGTTTCTTGAGACGGGGTAAATGTTACCTCGGTGCCGGTTCGTCCTGGCGCATCACCAACAACGGCAAGAGGAGCAACCGCATCACCATGATTGAAGCGAATGAAATGCTCTTTGTTGTTTCTGAAAACACGCAGGTCCAAAACCGTGGAAAGCGCATTCACCACGGAAACACCCACACCATGCAGGCCGCCTGAAACCTTATAGGAATTACTGTCGAACTTGCCGCCAGCGTGAAGCTGCGTCATGATCACTTCGGCAGCAGAAATGCCTTCTTCGGAGTGAATATCAACCGGAATTCCGCGACCATTATCGGTTACAGTGACAGAACCTTCTGCATTGAGCGTAACGGTCACATGATCAGCATGACCTGCCAGTGCTTCATCGATGGCGTTATCGACGACCTCATAGACCATATGGTGCAAACCTGACCCATCATCGGTATCACCGATGTACATGCCGGGACGCTTACGGACAGCATCGAGGCCTCGCAGCACTTTGATGGAATCTGCACCGTATTCACCTGCGCCATTTTCTTGCTCAGGTCCGCCATTTTCTGGGGTCGACGTTTCGCTCATTCGAATCACTTCACACTACGGTTTTCATTGAAGTTAATGTTATAATTGGTTGGGCAAATGGTTCAAGCAATCAGGGAGTTTGGCTGCTCTTAAACCAAGGGAAATATTGCATAAACATCGTTTTTAAGGGGGTATAATTGCCTTAACGTGCGATCATTAGTGTGGCAATGCCAATCAACCCTATGCACGCCAACCGATTTAGACTGTGCAATGCCTTTTGCGAGCTCAACACCCCACGCAGTTTAACCGCCAAGAATGAATAAGTTCCGTTGATCGAGAGTAGCACAGTCGACAACACTAAAGCGAGCTCTAAGAACCCAAGCGCCGTCAGATCATCCATTCGTACGAGATTTGGCATCAAAGCCAAATAGAAGATGATCGCCTTTGGATTGGAGAGATTGAATAGCATTCCAGACAACAAAGACGCAAAAGCTGACGCACTCGGCAATTGGTCGTTCTCTAACTGGCCTACATCCGCATTACTGCTGGATTTCCATATACCGTACGCAATATATGCAAGATAAGCCGCGCCAAACCACCGTAAGGCGATGAAAGCGCCTTCGAAATTTGTCGCGATCGCAGCCAAACCCAATGCTGCCATGGAAAACCAAAGCAAATCACCACACAACAAACCAAGGCAAAAGAGCAGGGAACCCTTTTTCCCAAAGCTCATGCTGCGAGTAATTATTGCAAAGACAGCAGGCCCCGGGATGATAGCAAGCGTGAAGAGTGTTCCGCCAAAAAGTGCGAGGCTAGTAAAGTCCATAGGAGTGCAAGCATTTGTTTTATTGCAGGTTTTGCACTCAGTATCGTGAGCCACAGACTATTTCAAGCGTTCTTCGCCAACTGAGACTGTTTACCGCGTCACCATGGTTGCTGCAACGCCCACCATCACCATGCTTGACCCTCGGTTCAAACGCTGGAATGCCCGTTTTGACGAAATCAGCTTCTTTGCTGTAACGGCTAGAACTGAATAGATTCCAAACACTGAGAACAGTACAAAAGCCATCGTTCCAACGAGCTCCCAATAGGCCAGCAGGTTTATCTGATCCATAGGCACGATGTTCGGCATCAAAGCCATATAGAAGATCACAACCTTTGGGTTGGAGAGGTTCATAGTCAAACCCGCCAGAAGGGACGTCATTCTGGAGGACGCATTTAACGGAGCTGCATTTGCTTGCGTCGGAATGATGCCACCCGAATTCCACATTCCCCATGCAACATAAAGCAAATAGGCCGCGCCCGCCCATTTAAGAGCCGTAAAAACAAGCTCATAGTTGGAAGCGATAGCTGAGAGCCCCATAATTGCCAAGGTAAACCAGAAGAGATCCGAACAGATCATCCCAACAACGAAAAAGGCAGCACCGTGCGTTCCCTGACCAAGAATCCGTGCCAGTAACGCAGCGATACCGGGACCAGGGGTAATTGCAGCAGCGAACAATGTTCCCGCAAAAAATAAAAGTACAGCTAATTCCATCGGTTCTCTTCTTGTCTGGCAATGCATGCAGCAGCGAAAGTGAGGGAGTCGACGTCCCGTCCAAGTCTGTTGCTAAAATCAGGAGATACGTCAGTCTAATCACATAGATTTTTCACTGACAAGAGAGGTAAATTCGGTTTGCCTTCGATCTAACTCAAGCAATCGTCCGCAGCTCCTCATTGAGGGCCCTTTCGAACTCGGAAATGCTGTTGTTTAGTGAGCTTCACCTAGCTCAACGTAATGGCACCGTTTGCGACATTGATGATCTGCGAGGCACTCGGCAAGTCTTTGAAGAGATTCTGATCTGTTCCAGTCATAAAAACCTGCCCGCCAAGAACTTCAAGACGCGCAAACAGGGCTTCCCGTCGGCCCGGATCCAAATGCGCGGCGACTTCATCCAACAACAAAATTGGTGTCATTCCGGAAATTGCGGCTGTTAAATCTGCATGAGCCAGCACTAAGCCAATCAGAAGCGCTTTTTGCTCCCCCGTTGACGCTTGGGAGGCGGGCATCGTCTTCTCACTATGAACAACGTAAAGGTCTGATCGATGCGGACCATCCAACGTACGCCCGGCCCCTCGATCTCTATAGCGACCTTCCACGAGTAAATCGCGGTAGCTGTCTTCTCTATCGGCAGCACTCATCCCAATGGTTGCCGTTTCAAAAGCACCCTGCAGGTGAATTTCCGCAGATGGGAAGGGGAGGCCAAGCTGCTTTTGCGTATCAAGCGTTTTGGAGAGGAGGCTCACCGTTTCGCTTCGAGCCAATGCAACAGCAGTGCCCAATTCAGCAACTTGCGCTTCTATCGCATCCAGATATTCAGGCGTTCCGTTTTCGGATAACAGGCGATTGCGCTGGCGCAGAGCTTTCTCGAAACTTGCAACGCTGCGACCATGAGATGGATTAAGAGAGAGAACCAGACGATCAAGGAATTTGCGGCGATCGGAAGCGGAGCCGGTAAATAACCCATCCATGGACGGGACCAACCAAAGAACCCGAAGGTATTCCAGTAAAGCTTCCGAAGAGCGTGCTTCTTCTCCATCGATGCGGACGCGGCGGCCCGGTTCTCCAGCAATCAGGCCAGTACCCATGCGTGTCTCACCATATTCGCCGTCGAATATAGCACTCACAGCCCAACCACCGGCGCCATCTGCACGCGCAATATCGCTCAATGTTGCGCGGCGAAGTCCACGGCCAGCGGATAGGAACGAAATGGCTTCGAGAATATTCGTTTTGCCCGTGCCGTTATCGCCGACGAAGGCGATCATTCGACTATCCAGCTGCACACTCGTTGCGCTGTAGTTCCGAAAATCCGTTAGCGCGAGGCGAGAAAGCGCCACAGGCACTGGATCCGACATTCAGGCTCTCTTCAATTACATTCGGGGAAGAAAAATGCCCTCAATCTTTTGGATTGAGGGCACAGCACTTAAACGCGCATTGGCATCAAAACATAAATGGCGTCATCGCTACCATCATCACGGATAAGGGTAGGTGAGCCGGAATCTGCCAGTGTGAAGAGAGCCGTATCCGCTTCCAACTGTGCTGCGATATCGAGCAGGTATTTGGAGTTAAAGCCGATCTCGAATTCTTCGTTATCATATTCAACAGCAACTTCTTCCGTTGCAGTTCCGGAATCCGGGTTCGTGACAGTCAGAACGATTTTACCTTCGCTCAGAGAGAGCTTTACCGCACGGCCTCGATCAGACGCGATAGTAGAAACGCGATCAACAGCTGCTTTGAAAGCGTCACGATCAACGCGCAGCTCTTTGTCATTGCCCTTCGGAATAACGCGATCGTAATCCGGGAAGGTGCCATCAATCAGTTTGGATGTCAGAATGATTGCGCCGATGGTAAAGCGGATTTTAGTTTCGGAAATCTCAACTTTGATCTCAGCTTCTGGATCGTCAAGAAGCTTCTGGATCTCACCAACGGTTTTGCGCGGTACGATGATACCTGGCATACCTTCGGAGCCTTCAGGTGCCGTAAGTTCAGCTTGTGCAAGACGGTGTCCGTCTGTTGCAACAGCACGGAACCGCAGGCCACCATCCACCTCTAAAGTGTGCATGTAAATGCCGTTGAGGTAGTAGCGTGTCTCTTCGGTAGAGATTGCAAACTGAGTGCTATCGATCAATTTGCGAATGCCACCAGCTGTCATTGTGAAGCTGTGGGAGAATTCGCCAGCTGTCAGATCTGGAAAATCAGTCACTGGAAGAATCTGCAGCGCGAAACGAGAGCGTCCGGCGCGAATTTCCATTGTGCTGTCATCACCAGAAGTTTCCAAAACCACTTGTGATCCATCTGGCAGCTTGCGAACAATCTCATAGATCATGTGCGCTGGTATTGTGGTTGCGCCCGGCACTTCCACAACGGCTGCAATGCTCTCTACAACTTCCAAATCAAGGTCTGTTGCTTTTAGATTCAGATCGCCACCCTCAGCCTGCAACATCACGTTGGAGAGGATCGGAATGGTGTTACGCCGTTCGACCACACGGTGTACGTGAGTCAGAGACTTCAAAAGCTCGGTCCGCTCAAGGGTCACTTTCATGCGAAACGTCCATTCTTCTGGGCGGAATATCGCTTCAACTCTGCGAAACCCGCGAATAACTAATACAATTTGCCCATTTACGCGTGCAAACCTTACAGAGGGAATGCACAGCCCCTTTACGCTAGGCTTGACCACCTGCGGGGTCGTTCAAATTGCACGTTTAAGGTTCAAAATGCAAGAGGGGCGCTGCAAGCAGCACCCCAATAATCACTAAATTCCTACTAGATGCCTACACTCTTTCCAGAATGAACACCAATTAGGAGTCCAGCATGCGCTTCAACAGCTCCAACTCTTGTGCAAGGCCATTATCTGCCTTGGAAAGTTGTTCAATTTTACGAACGGCGTGAAGCACTGTTGTGTGGTCACGGTTCCCGAAACGACGGCCGATCTCTGGCAGAGAACGCGGTGTCATCATCTTAGCTAAATACATAGCGATTTGACGAGGGCGTACAATGGTCCTAGTTCGACGCGCGGAAAGCAAATCCGCCTTGGAAACGTTGTAGTGCTTGGAAACAATGCGCTGAATATCTTCGATCTTCACGCGGCGCGGTTCAGCAGCACGAATGAGGTCACGCAGTGTGATTTCAGCCATTTCCATCGTAACTGGAGAATTGGTCAGCTGGTTATGCGCAACAAGACGGTTCAAAGCACCTTCAAGATCACGACCTGAAGACGTTACGTTGCGCCCAACATAATCCAAAACGGCCTCTGGCACGGTAAAATTCGGATAGGCGCGCTGTTGAGTACGCATACGATCATCAATGATCGCACGACGCAGCTGAAAGTCCGGCTCGGAGATATTTACCACCAAACCACCTGCTAGGCGGGAGCGAACGCGGTCATCCAGGCTTTCCAATTCAGCCGGAGCGCGATCAGCTGCAACAACAACCTGACGGGCACCATCAATCAATGCATTAAGAGTGTGACAGAACTCCTGCTGCACTTGCTTACCGTGAAGAAATTGCATGTCATCGATCAGCAAAAGATCGATAGAACGTAGAGTTTCCTTGAAGGACATTGCAGATTGCGCTTGAAGAGCAGCAACAAAGCGGTACATGAAATGTTCTGCAGTCAGGTATAAGACGCGCCGGCCAGACATACGAGCCTGATTTGCAATTGCCTGCATCAAGTGGGTCTTACCAAGACCGACAGATGCATGAAGATAGAGTGGGTTAAAAGTTACAGTACCGCCGCCAGCAATCTGTTTTGCAGCAGCAAGCGCTAGAACGTTGGATTCACCTTCAACAAAGCTTTCAAAAACGTATTTCGGATCGAGAGAAGCACCTTCCAGCACATCCCTAGACGTAGGATCTACCCGACCTGAACGACCACCCATCATGAAAGGTGAAGGTGAAGCTGCGCGCATACCAATAGGGTCATTTACCTGAATTGGACGCATGTCAGTTGTTTTGCCACCCATTGCAGGGCGCGCAGCTGGTTTAGCTGCTGCAGGACGTGGACGAATTGCGCCACGAACTGTGAGTTCGATTTTTAGAATTTCATCGCACTCATTCTTCCAAAGACCCATAAGTCGGTCTGAGTAATGAGATTGGATCCACTGCTTTAGAAACCGGGTAGGCACGGACAAACGGACGGTTCCGTTGTTGTGCCCTTCCATATCTACGCGTGCAAACCAGCTCGTGAAAACGTCTTCACCCAGTTCCGCACGTAGACGCTTCTTAACGCGATCCCATTGCTCCGGTCCCGGAGCTTCCTGAACGTGCATGCTCGCCTCCTTGCAACGTTGAGTATTCCGCCACAGATACTCAACTATCAATTCTGTTGAACTCATTTAATGAGTTTTAGTTGTACTGGGCACTTATATGTTTGGTTGTCGATTCGACAAAAACATTACACCGGTGCGACGCCCACACACCGTTGCTAAATTCTAATATTTCTTGGGAGCTAACCTTGGCTCCAAGGAAGGCCTTCAGCCTTCCACCCAGAAACTGAGCCTCGATGACCTTCAGCATCATGACTACCTTCAAAGCCTTCTGCTACGTTGTAGCAGTTTTTATAGCCCAAGGTTGTCATCGCTATGGCTGCTGCCTTACTCCGCACTCCGGAGCGGCACAAAAAGTAGATTGCAGCGCTTTGGTCAAGTCCTTTTTGCTTCAGAGCATCAGAAAGTTGCATCGTAAAGCCTTCATGAGGCCCATTTGATGGAAATCCGTGCCATTCGGCAAGCATCACTTCTTTGCTCAGAGCGGAGAGGTCAGGTATGCCAACAAAAGTCCATTCAGCATTCGTTCTTACATCAACAAGTGCTGCAGAGCTTTCAGCTTTCAAGCTCTCGAATACGTCTGTAACGCTTCGATCGCCTGCATATGCTTCGTGCATTGAAACTTCCATTATAAACCTAGACGCATTCCGTAAACTCACCCAACTGAGTGTGTCACTAAAAAGGACTCAAAATCGAATTTATAGAAAAATCAAAAAGGAAAATCGACAACAGTAGAAAATCAACGTAACAAATCTTAAAATCCAGATTGTAATTACTATGAACTACAACATCTAGACTATATGCTTTCTGATCAACTATGCCCGACTCTGGTTCGATTCTTCTAACTTGTATGCTGGGATCGGGTAGTAACCCGACTTCTTCTTGACCATACACAGCCGATTTTGGTCCCGCAATAGCGGAAAGTTAACAAAACGCAAATGCCCTTCTCTCACTCAAGGTCAAACCAGTTTGTCGTCAACGGTAAAGATCAGCAAAAAGCAGTGAACTCAACAACTTTCTTGATATGGGCTTGGTTAATGGCGGGTCGGAGTAGCAAACGAAAAAAAATTATTCGCCAATCGCTTGACTCGCCAAGAATCCTCTTAAATGTGCTGCGACAAAATTAACCTAGATCTAACCTGTTGTTTTTTTTGATATTTCCTTGTCAGGCTTCGGAACTATTCCACAGGCTACTCGCCAAGAAAATGCCCCAGTTCTATCGTAGGGTAAAGATATGCAGCTAATAAAAAAGCCCGGCCATAAGACCGGGCTTTTTTAGTCCAAAAAAATTTGGATTAGGCGCCGAGTGCCTTGATGCGTGCGTTCAAACGGGAAACTCTGCGTGATGCAGTGTTGCCGTGGAATACGCCTTTAGAGGATGCACGCATGATTTCAGGCTCTGCAACTCTAAATGCTTCAATAGCAGCTGTCTGGTCGCCCGAGACAATTGCTTCTTCCACTTTACGTACGTAAGTGCGAACGCGGCTACGACGAGCCTTATTAGTGACCGTTTGGCGAGCAATTTTACGTGCTGCCTTCTTGGCCGAAGGGGTGTTGGCCATGGGCTCTGTCCTGATCTGTCAGTAAAAACTGTTTTCAAATCGCAAACGAGGCCGCCCAAAGCCGCCCCGGTCAAACGAATTCGGCGACGAAACAGACCCGCCACCGGTTGTGAGCGCTTATAGTTGGGAGTAATCGGCTCGTCAATAAAAAAAGGAATAGACCTGATTAAAAACGAACTATCCGTCTTCAAATTCAGGTTTTCTCTTTTCGATGAATGCCTTCATACCCTCTTTTTGATCGCTGGTGGCAAACATAGAGTGGAACAAGCGACGCTCAAAACGAATCCCCTCAGCAAGAGTTACCTCATAGGATCTGTTTACACTTTCCTTTGTCATCATAACAATCGGAGTCGAGAAACTTGCAATCTTTTCAGCAACTTTGAGTGCTTCTGCCAATAGGTCAGCTGTTGGAACGACACGTGATACCAGCCCTGCGCGCTCTGCTTCAGCGGCATCCATCATTCGGCCTGTCAAGCACATTTCCATGGCTTTTGACTTACCAACAAGCCTTGTTAATCTCTGTGTACCGCCTGCACCTGGCATAACGCCTAGTTTGATCTCTGGTTGTCCGAACTGCGCCGATTCTGCTGCCAAAATGAAATCACACATCATTGCCAGTTCACAACCGCCGCCCAACGCGAAGCCAGAAACAGCCGCTATGATGGGTTTACGCTTTTGTGCGATCTGGTCCCAACTGGTGATGAAGTCCATCAGGTAGGTCTGCGGATAATCGTATTCCGCCATCACCTTAATGTCTGCACCTGCTGCAAATGCCTTTTCAGAACCTGCAATAATCATCGCACCGATTTCCGGATCACGATCAAATACGTTCAACGCTTCATCAAGCTCAGCAATTAGATCGCTGTTCAAGGCATTTAGTACTTTGGGTCGGTTAAGCGTGATCAGGCCAACCTTGCCGCGTGTCTCAACCAGAATATTCTCGTAGGACATGTGTCCCTCCCATAAATTTAACTCGAGATTCTGCTCTAACATTGGGGAGTGACGGCTCAGCGGCAAGGTAGCCGTTTGTCGTAGTTCCGTTAGACTGCTTCCTTTGCCTCTTCAGGAAAAAGGCCTGCAAGTCCTTCTTTGCTCGCGCTGCAAACACCTCTTTCCGTGATCAGTGCTGTCACATATTTGGATGGAGTGACATCAAACGCGAAATTGGAAAGCGGCGTTTCAGCTGGGCAGATGCGGACTTTCTCAACATTACCCGAGGCAGTCTCTCCTGAAATCCAGGCGACTTCCTCACCATCGCGCTCCTCAATCGGAATTTCCTTCACCCCATCTGCCACTGTCCAATCAATGGTGGAGGAAGGCAGGGCTACATAAAACGGAACACCGTTGTCATACGCAGCGAGTGCTTTCAGGTAGGTGCCGATTTTGTTGCAAACATCACCATGGGCCGTCGTTCTGTCGGTTCCAACAATGCACATGTCCACCATATCGTGCTGCATTAGGTGGCCACCAGCATTATCAACCAGCAGCGTATGCGGCACACCGTGCTGACCAAGTTCCCAAGCCGTTAGACCGGCACCCTGATTACGTGGACGGGTTTCCTCCACCCAGACATGAACTTTGATGCCCTTGTTGTGTGCCTGATAAATTGGCGAGGTTGCGGTTCCCCAATCAACGGTCGCTAACCAACCCGCGTTGCAGTGGGTTAGAATGTTGACTGGCTCTCCATCTGGCTTTTGAGCAGCAATCTCTTCGATCAGCTTCAAACCGTGCTGCCCAAGCGCTTTATTGCAAGCGACGTCAGCATCATTAATCTCAGTGGCACGGTTCCAAGCTGCCTTTGCGCGCAATTCCGAGGCCAATGGGGAAAGCAGTTTACGCATATCATTAAGGGCCCAGCGCAAATTGATAGCTGTTGGTCGGGTCGCATGGAGGACCTCCCACGCGTTATCCAGTGCTGCATCGCTTGGGTCTCGGGCCATTTCAAGAGCCACTCCGTAGGCTGCAGTTGCACCGATCAGCGGAGCACCACGAACCCACATATCTTGAATGGACGTGGCAGCGTCTTGTAGATTGTTGAGTTCAACCTCTACGAACTGATGGGGCAAACGCGTCTGATCGATGATCCCAACTGATTTCCCAATCTCCAACGGCCAAATGGAACGGTAAGCTTTACCAAGAACCTTCATCGTGACGTCTCCTGCCCATGTAAGCGATATTTTCTGGCAGATTATCGGATAATTCAGGAACTCCATCTGCATTTTCCGAACTGCGGTTCCTTATCCTCATAAAGTTGAATGAGGTGCACGGTCTTGCACTATCGATTTAGATGAGCCTCCTTCACGTCCTCTTTAATCATGTTGGGTTAGGCTTCTTCCCTACGTCTAATTACCCTTCAACTTTGCCGGGTTGATGAAAGAGGCTTCCGATGGCTCCACAAAACGCAGAAATACGTGTGATGGATGAAGATGGAATTCTGGTCATGCTGGACTGGGCAACTAAACTGGGCTGGAATCCAGGGGATGACGACGCAGCCTCTTACTGCGCGGCAGATCCGGAAGGCTATTTGGGATGCTACATTGATAACCAGCTGGTCTCAATTATTTCAGCTGTGCTTTATGGGCAGTCCTTTGGGTTTTTAGGGTTTTACATCTGTCATCCAGATTTTCGTGGGCAAGGTTTAGGTCGGCTCATGTGGAACGCTGCAATACAGAGGCTGGAAGGGCGTACTATCGGGCTGGATGGCGTGGTTGAACAGCAAGAATTCTACGCGAAGTCAGGCTTTAAGCTGGTGCATAAAAACATGCGTTACAGTGGCTTATCTGATGTCACTATGCCAATGGATCCGCGCATTTCAATCATCGGCAAAGGCATTCTGCCAAGCATAATTGATTATGATCGCAACTATTTTCCTGAGGAACGAGCTCGTTTTCTGGAACGCTGGCTGGAGCCGATGAATCCGCAGCGGCACGGTATTTACCTGGTCGAGAATGGCAGGGTTTTGGGTTATGGGGTTATTCGAGCAGCCCGCGAGGGATTTAGAATAGGACCTTTGGTGGCTGAGACACCTGAAGGAGCGGATCTCTTGTTTCGCGCGCTCGCTGGCAGTGCCAAGGGGCAAATGGTCAGCATCGACTTGCCGTTACCCAATGAAGCTGCGGCTCAGTTGGCAGAGCGTTATGAGCTGTCGCCGGTCTTTGCAACAGCCCGCATGTACAAGGGGCAGGACCCGAACCTGCCGCTCGACAACATTTACAGCTTTGCCAGCTATGAGCTAGGGTAGGGCTTATTGCGGAAGCAATGTTTCTCTGTCTACCTGCTGTTCCGCAGCTTCTTCCTGCAACCAAGCCTTAAATGACTTCACGACAGGGCGTAGTGTGCGATTTTCTGGATAAACAAAGTGGTAAGCTGAAGACAGTTTGAGGCTGATACCAAACAGGCGGACCAGCGATCCGGATGCCAACTCTTCCTCAATGAAGAACTTAGGCACCAGCGCAACACCAAGGCCAGACGCTGCTGCTTGAGAAATCATCGTGAACTGGTCAAAGCGTGGACCTTGAAAAGCGCTGTCCGTTTCCACTTGGGCAAGCGAGAACCACTTTTGCCACGCGTCCGGACGTGTAGACTGGTGTAAGCGCATTACACGCACCAGATCTCCCGGTTTACGCAGCTCATGTCGATCTCGAAAGGCGCGGGAACAAACCGGAATAACTTCTTCCTGAAACAAGGGTTCTGCAATTGCGCCTGCCCATACAGGCTCGCCATAGTGAATAGCACCATCAAATGGCTCTACGGAGAAGTCAAAGGGTCGGAGCCGGACTGAGAGGTTAAAGCTGGCTTCAGGATACCGTTCATGAAAGTGAGGCAGTCTGCGAGAGAGCCAACGTGTTCCGAATGTTGGCAGAACAGCCACGTTCAGCACATCCTCACTGCCCGCAAAAGACATAACCTGACGGGTAGCGCTCGTCATCTTCTCTAGTGTATCGCGAATGTCATGCAGATAGATGCGACCTGCGTCAGTCAAGACAATACGCTGACGAATACGCTTGAACAATTCAACACCCAAACGACCTTCCAACAAGCGCACCTGCTTGCTGACCGCGCCTTGTGTCAGGAACAGTTCCTCTGCCGCTCTGGTGAAGCTTCCGTGTCGCGCTGCGCTTTCAAAAGCGATCAAACAATCAATTGGGGGGATAAAACCACGCTTCATACTGGGCTCCCGAGACACCATAGATAGCCCGAATTTGCTAAAAACGTTTGGTTAGGCACAACCATCACGAACAAATTTCGTTCCATATGGCATCATCTCCCTCAAAAAACGGAACATCAAATTGGGCTGTCCCTACAATTATCTAACTGATTTTAAGCGTATTTTCGTAGGGCGCAAGGTCTAGGCCAAACTATTGATCATTCCATATGCGAATGAATAATGGAAAAGACGTAGCTTTTACCAGTGGGCCGGACAAGAGAAACTCACCTCAAATTACTCATCTGCCGTTTCTCATAGGTTTTAGGGGTTCTAATGACCGTAGGTCTGGACACAACGCAGTTCGCGCAAGATACAATTGAACTCATGGAGCGCATGGGTGTTAAACGCTCGGCTCTGCAGGGCGGTACTCTTGCCGCGACTTCACCGATCACCGGTGAGCAGCTCGCAATGATCACAGAGCAGGGTGCTGAAGAAACCACAGCCGCAATTGGCCGCGCACAGGCAGCCTTTAAAAAATGGCGCACGGTTCCTGCGCCTCGCCGTGGTGAGCTGGTACGCCTGCTTGGTGAAGAGCTGCGTGAGCACAAGGAAGACCTTGGTAAGCTGGTGAGCTTTGAAGCGGGTAAAATTACCTCTGAAGGTCTCGGTGAAGTTCAGGAAATGATCGACATCTGTGATTTCGCAGTAGGCCTTTCCCGTCAGCTCTACGGCCTGACAATCGCAACTGAGCGTCCTGGTCACCGCATGATGGAAACCTGGCATTCTACCGGCGTAGTTGGTGTCATTTCGGCCTTTAACTTCCCCGTTGCCGTATGGTCCTGGAACGCAGCACTTTCTTTTGTTTGCGGTAATACCGTTGTTTGGAAGCCCTCCGAAAAATCTCCTTTGACTGCAATGGCTTCAGCAGCTCTGTTTGAGCGTGCCGTTGCCAAGTTTGGCGATGATGCTCCTGCTAACCTACTCCAAGTCCTTCAAGGTGGCCGTGAAGTTGGCGAAACACTGGTAGACGACACCCGCGTTCCTGTAATCTCCGCAACGGGCTCTACCCGCATGGGTCGTCAGGTTGGTCCGCGTGTTGCTCAGCGTTTCGGCAAGTCCATTCTTGAGCTTGGCGGGAACAACGCAGCAATCGTTTCTCCAACTGCTGATCTTGACCTCACACTGCGTGGCGTTGCCTTCTCAGCCATGGGCACAGCCGGTCAGCGTTGCACAACACTGCGCCGCCTGATCACGCATGACAGTATTTACGATGCTTTGATCCCACGCCTTATCAAAGCATATGCCTCTGTTAAGATTGGTGTTCCAACCGAAGACAGCACATTGATTGGTCCGCTGATCGACAAAGACGCTTTCGACAACATGCAAAAAGCCCTTGAAGCTGCAAAAGCTGTTGGCGGCACTGTGCATGGCGGGCACCGTGTTCTTAGCGAAGAATATCCGGATGCTTACTACGTTCAGCCTGCACTCGTAGAGATGCCGAGCCAGATTGGTCCTGTTCTGGAAGAAACCTTTGCGCCGATCCTTTACGTTGTTCGTTATACTGATTTCGATGATGCAATCGCAATTCAGAACGGCGTTGGCGCTGGCCTTTCTTCCTCTATCTTCACCACAGATCTTTCCGAAGCAGAGATGTTCACCTCTGTTATTGGTTCTGATTGCGGTATTGCAAACGTCAACATTGGTCCATCAGGCGCTGAAATTGGCGGCGCATTTGGTGGTGAAAAGGAAACTGGCGGTGGCCGTGAGGCTGGCTCTGACGCTTGGAAAGCGTACATGCGCCGCGCCACGAACACCATCAACTACTCCGGCGCTCTTCCATTGGCGCAGGGCGTAAAGTTTGACGTTGAATAAGGAATTCTCACAATGAGTAGTGATCCAACAGGCGGCGGTGTCTTCAATTGGGAAGACCCGTTCATGATGCGCGAGCAACTTGGTGAAGACGAAGTTCTCATCATGGAAAGCGCACGCGCCTATGCTCAAGAAAAACTGCTGCCACGCATAATCGAGGCTTACAGCCAAGAAAAAACTGATCGTTCCATTTTCAACGAAATGGGTGAGCAGGGTCTTCTCGGCGTAACCCTTCCTGAACAATACGGCGGTTCTGGCGCTTCCTACGTGGCATACGGCCTTGTAGCGCGTGAAGTTGAGCGCGTTGACAGTGGCTACCGCTCCATGATGAGCGTGCAATCTTCGCTGGTGATGTACCCAATTTATGCGTACGGCTCTGAAGAACAGCGCATGAAATACCTGCCAAAGCTGGCTTCCGGTGAGTTTGTTGGCTGTTTTGGCCTGACAGAGCCGGATGCCGGTTCTGATCCAGGAGCTATGCGGACCCGTGCGGAAAAGATCGATGGCGGTTACCGCTTGACCGGTTCCAAAATGTGGATCTCTAACTCCCCAATTGCAGATGTATTTGTGATTTGGGCGAAGTCAGAAGCACATGACAACAAGATCCGCGGTTTCATCCTTAATAAAGGAATGAAAGGTCTTAGCGCACCTAAGATCGGCGGCAAGTTGTCTCTGCGGGCCTCTATCACCGGTGAAATCGTCATGGATGGCGTTGAGGTTGGTGAAGACGCTCTGATGCCAAACGTTTCCGGTTTGAAAGGCCCGTTTGGCTGCCTTAATCGCGCTCGCTACGGCATCTCTTGGGGTGCACTGGGCGCTGCGGAAGATTGTTGGATGCGTGCACGTCAGTACGGCATGGATCGCAAACAGTTCAACCGTCCTCTGGCACAGACACAGTTGTTCCAGAAGAAACTGGCAGATATGCAGACCGAAATTGCCCTCGGTTTGCAGGGTTCCCTGCGCGTTGGTCAGCTGTTCGATCAAGGCAAGGTTGCTCCAGAGATGATCTCTCTCGTGAAGCGGAATAACTGCGGCAAAGCTTTGGATATTGCTCGTCAGGCGCGTGACATGCACGGCGGTAACGGCATTTCTGAGGAATTCATGGTCATGCGTCATGCGCAAAACCTTGAAACCGTAAACACTTACGAAGGCACTCATGACGTTCACGCCCTTATTTTGGGTCGCGCACAGACTGGCCTTCAGGCTTTCTTTTGAGCCTTGATCTATGACGTATTCCCGAATACCGGTAGCCGCTTTTCGGGAATACGCTTTAACTGCTTAGAGGGCTGATCAGTCAACCCTCTTATAAAACCGGCGCTCGCAAAAGCCCGCCGTTATTTCGGGCGTCGGTTCTTATCTGTTTTCTCTTCTCATATTATCGGGTGTGATTATGGCGATAGCTTCAGTTGATGTTGCTATTATTGGAGGCGCTGTCATTGGGTCCTCGGTGGCATACCACCTTGCCCAACGCGACGACTTTAAGGGAACCATCGCGGTCTTTGAAAAAGACCCGTCTTATCAGCGCTGCGCATCCGCATTGTCTGCCGCTTCCATACGCCAGCAATTCTCTTCTGCCATCAACATCGATATCTCGTTGCATGGCATCAACTTCCTCCGCAACATTGGCGATATTCTGGAAGTTGATGGCGATAAGCCGCGCGTTGATTTGGTCGAAGGCGGGTATTTGTTTTTGGCAACGCCAGACAAACGCAGCATCTTGGAAGAAAACCACGCTCTTCAGCAAAAAATGGGTGCTGATATCGCCTTTATGGAGCCAGATGCTCTCCTAGCGAATTTTCCATGGTTGAATGTTTCCGATCTAGCAGCGGGATCTCATGGCCTTTCTGGTGAAGGTTGGTTTGACGGGTACAGCTTGATGCAGGCTTTCCGCCGCAAAGCGCGCTCTCTCAATGTTCCCTATGAATCTGCACAGGTTGAACATCTAGAGAAGATCATGGGTGGGAACTGGATTCTTACGCTTTCCAATGGAGAGCAGGTTGAAGCTGGTGTTGTAGTGAATGCCGCTGGCGCTTCCGGCGGTATG
Organism: Pseudovibrio sp. Tun.PSC04-5.I4; assembly: GCF_900104145.1. Lineage (NCBI taxonomy): Bacteria > Pseudomonadati > Pseudomonadota > Alphaproteobacteria > Hyphomicrobiales > Stappiaceae > Pseudovibrio > Pseudovibrio sp. Tun.PSC04-5.I4. The sequence continues at coordinate 2,939,730 of NZ_FNLB01000006.1, forward strand.
AAGATTTGTCTGGAAGCGGATCTGGATATTCCGATCCATTCCAGAAAGCGCATGATCTTCACGTTTGAATGCCGGGAAGAGGTTCCAAACCTACCCTTGTTGATCGATCCGACAGGCACTTATGTGCGCCCAGAAGGGGCTGGTTTCATCTGCGGCAGCGCACCTGCTGAAATTGATGACCTTGATTGCTTCGATTATGACGTTGATTATTCGTTCTTTGAGGAACATCTATGGCCAACGCTGGCCACCCGTATTCCAGCGTTTGAGGCAATTAAACCCGGTGCAGCATGGGCAGGCCATTACGATATGAACCTGTTTGACCATAACGCGTTTGTTGGCCCTGTTCCCGGGATTGAGGATTTCTATCTCGCTCTGGGGTTCTCGGGCCATGGCTTGCAGCAAAGCCCGGCAGTTGGACGCGGTATTGCCGAGCATATTGTAACAGGCGGCTATGAGAGCCTTGATTTGAGCGAATTGGGAATTGAGCGGCTTGGTATCAACAAACCGCTCATTGAGAAAAACGTGGTTTAAGAAGGGGCGCTTAGCGCTCCTTTTTTTTCATCGCCTTTTCCAGCGCATTCACTGTGGTTCTTAGAACCTGAATTCGCGCATAGCGCTTATCCTCGGAAGAGACCAACGTCCACGGTGCATATCTTGTCGATGTTCTATCGACCATGTCACCTGCTGCAATGGCGTACTCTTTCCATTTAAGCCGGTTGCGCCAATCTTCCTCTGTGATCTTGTAGTTCTTGTATGCGGTCTCCTCACGCGCTTTAAAGCGACGCAGCTGCTCTTCTTCAGAGATTGCCAGCCAGAACTTGCAGAGAATGATACCGGAATCCGTCAGCTCTTTTTCAAAGGAGTTGATTTCATTGTAGGCGCGCATCCAGTCTGCTTCAGTACAGAAGCTTTCTACCCGTTCTACAAGCACACGCTCATACCAGGACCGATCGAAGACTGCACTGTGCCCTTTTTTGGGAAGCTTCCGCCAAAACCGCCAAAGATAAGGATGCAGTTTTTCCTCAACGGACGGGGCAGCAATGGGATGGACCTTATAATTTCGAGGATCCATTGACCGTGTCAAACGTCGAATAGATCCGCCTTTGCCCGCAGCATCGTTACCTTGGAAGACAGAGACGAAGCTGAACTTTTTGAACCGTTTACGGTCGGTCAGATACGCCATTTTGTCCTGAAGTTCTTCAAGCTCATGCTTGTAGTCTTCTTTGGAGATGGTCGCAGACAGGTCAATCGCATCCACCGCGTTGGCCTGAGAGAGCGTCGTAACCACGGCTGGTGCGGATACGGGAACGCCGTTCGCACTTTCCAGCTTCTTCTTCATCGACATTGCGATGGTTTCTGCCAGCGCAAGGTCCCGCACATCTGGGTCTTGAGAAGGAATTACAAACCAAGGTGCATAGCCTGTGCTCGTTTGCAAAGATGCCTTTTCGCCAGCATTTTGCGCCGCACGATAATGCTCTACACCAGACCATTCCTCGATGACGTTCCTGCCTTTTTTGCCTTTTTCCTCAATGGAATGCAGGCGCTCCCGCTGGTCTTCCTTGGGAAGGGTAAACCAGAACTTGAGAAGAAGAATATCTTCATATGCCAGCATTTTTTCAAACCGATTGATCGCAGAAAGCTGACGCTCTAGTTCGGCATCATCAATCTTACCCATTACGGCTTCACGCAAAGGGTCCTGATACCAAGACCCAAAAACAATGGATGTTTCTCCGCGGGCAGGTAGGTCTCTCCAATACCGCCAAGAAGCAGGTCTTAAGCGTTCGGATTCGCTACGTTCTTCATGATAGGCGTTGCAGAAGAGGTAACGTGTGTCCATCCACTCATAAAGGCGTGAAATTGCAGCGCCTTTACCTGAGCCATCAACCCCAGCAAGCAAAATAATCGTCGCAAAAGCTTTGTTTTCTCTCAGCTTGTGTTGAACTTCCAACAATTCCTCACGGAGTTCAGGCAGTCGTTCCTGCAAGAACTCTTTGCTGATTGATTGAGGAATATTTGCAGATTGAAACATGCATGTGACCTTCGCGTCTGGGGCCTTGAATGGAATTGTTATTTTTTGCTCAGTCGGCTTACTACCAAGAATAGCCATTCTGTATTACTGCTTAAAGGGCTAAACGATGTTTTCGTCACCAGAATTAACGAGACTAACTGATTAGTGGGACTATTATGCTTTTCGCAGGTATTAGGGCTTGTTATTTCTCTTCCAAGGCGCCAGATGCCTGAATATAGATGTAACAGCATGCGGACCATATTTTGGTCACTTTAGCGCGATGTATACATTTTAGTTTTTCATACCTGTGGTGTATGAGATTTAAGAAAGAGCTAGAGAATTTTCAGTGAGCGCAGATTTCGTCACCACGTTCCTTAATCATGTTGTTGTTTTTATTGCAGCTAACCCTTCGCTAGCTGGGTTTATCTGTTTCTTCGTTGCTATGGGTGAAGCCCTTTTTCTTATCGGGCTAGTGTTTCCCAGCACGGTTGTTTTGGTTGGAGCGGGCACTCTTATCGGCCTTGGTGAACTGAACTTCCTAAGCATCTTTATTTGGACGACAGCAGGCGCTGTTACAGGCGACGCGTTTTCCTACTGGTTTGGTTACTTTTACAAAGACAGAGTCCGCAGTATCTGGCCACTAAGCAAATATCCAGACTGGCTGCAACGCGGGGAAGATTACTTTGCGGAACACGGCGGAAAGAGCATCTTCATTGGACGCTTTGTACCGGGTGTGAAGTCCGTCGTACCCGGCATTGCCGGCATGGCGGATATGAGTTTTCGGCGCTTTACGTTCTTTAATGTTACTTCCGCACTTGCGTGGTCTGCTATTCACCTTCTACCGGGGGTTTTGGCCGGGTCAGCCTTGTTTGCGATTGGGGAATTCAATACACGCCTTGCCGTTATTTTTGGCGGCCTACTGCTTTTCTTATTAGTCTCTATCGCGATGATCCGTTGGCTCATCATGTTCATTCTACCAGTGGTTGGCGACTCCCATCAGGCAATTGTTTCATGGTTTTCACGCCGCCCAAATCGCTTTAGCCAATGGATTGCGCACACCTATGATCCGGAAAACCCTCGTAGCGTGGGAATGTTGGTGTCCGCGTTCTTTCTGCTTGTGACCTTGCCGGGCTTCATTTGGTTTACCGGGGCAGTTGCACCGGGTATGCCAATGGCACGCGCCGACCTTGCAATCAGCAATTTCTTCCAAATTGCACGTACGCCAGTCATTGACGAGATCATGGTTATGATCACGATGATGGGTGATGGCATGGTAACAGCGACGGTTACTTTCGCTGCTGGTATCTACCTGTTTGCACGCAAAGCATGGCGCCGTGCGACAGGGTTTGTGATTGCGATTGCCAGCTCATCCATCTTTGTCGTGATCACCAAGGCATTGATTGGTAGATATCGGCCTATCGAACTTTATTCCGGCGCAGATTCCTTCTCGTTCCCATCAGGTCATGCAACCATCAATACAGTTCTGGTGGGCGTTTTGGCGGTTTTGGCAGCTCATGACAGATCACGCCTGACAAAGACGGTGGTTTATTCCATCGCAGCGACCTATGCGATCCTGATTGGCTTCTCCCGCATCTATCTGGGAGCCCATTGGCTTTCTGATGTTCTTGCTGGGCTGCTGTTTGGAGCCGGCACAGTGTTCTTCTTCTCATTTGTGTTTGGGCATATTCACAATGAGAAAATCGGACGTAATGCACTCATTGTAATTTCAGTTATCGCTCTTGCGCTCGCTTCTGTCTGGCATATCAACGCAAACTACGCGACAGCAGCTAAGGCTTATGAGCCGCGCAGTGAGTCTGTGGTCATCCAGAAATCAAGCTGGCGCGTGCAGGATTGGCGCTTATTGCCTGCTAATCGAGTTTCTCTAAGTGGCGATTTGGAAGAACCTATTATCCTGCAATGGTCCGGGACGCCTGAAGATCTTGAACTTCGAATGAAGAAACTCGGCTGGCAGAATGCGCCTGAATGGTCCGTACCAACGGCAACCGGATACCTGAAAGGTGAAACGCCAGCTGGCGCGCTCCCTCCTGTTCCGCATACGAATACAGGCTTCCTCCCTGCTTTGACGATGGTCTATGAGAACGATCAGGATCACCGACAAGTCTTCTGGCTATGGGAGACGCGTTTCAAACTTTCAGGGGTAAACGGCACCCTCTCAACGCTCTACATTGGTGGGTCGCTTGATGAAGAAACCGTTCGGCTGTTCGGAGAATTTTCTGGCCTGAAGTCCGAGGATGAAATTCCTGCAGACCTTAAGATGTTCAATATGCTTCCCAATGCTTCCGAGAAGCTTCGGTGGGATGGCAGCTCTGTCGTTATTGCAGGGCCTTAGGGGATTTGATGTTCTGCTAGGTATCATCCTGCGGCGCGCAATAAAGACCGTAAAGCGTCTGCAGTACAGATTCGACCTCTTTACTAGCCAGCGAATAATATATTGTCTGCGCACTACGGCGTGTTGAGACCAAATTGTTCGCACGCATCTTCGCAAGATGTTGTGACAAAGCTGACTGACTTAAATTCACAGCTTCGGCCAACTCACCTACAGTACATTCGCTTTGTACCAAACGGCATAAAACCATCAGGCGCTTGGGATGCGCCATGTTAGAAAGAAGCCGAGCAGCTTCCTCAGCGTTTTCTTCTAAATCTTCAAAATTTGCTTCAATCAAAGCTCGAACCCTAACCGGAATTGTTATTGGCTGCAGGCCTTTTATATTATAAGGGCCATTAAAGCGGCATTATTTTTCTTGACATCTATACATAATGAAGAACATGAAACATGCAAGGGGTTGGATAGGTCCACCACGACTTGTTGGCTTTTTCCTTTCATGACGAACAGAACATTTTGCTGAATGTCGATATCTCTAGCATAATGCGATTGGTCTATGATAATAGCCCCCAATGACCGCTTCTGCAGCTTAAATGCTGCGACACGACCCACCCACGCTATGAAATCAGCAGATCCAACACCGGATACTCTGCTTATTTGAGAGATCACTGTTTGACCGACTTCGACAAACTTGGTGTTGCGAAACCCTTTCAGATTGCGCTGGAAGCCAAAGGCTACAGCCAACCGACACCTATTCAGGAAACCGCAATCCCATCTATTCTTGAGGGTAAAGACCTGCTTGGTCTGGCTCAGACAGGAACTGGTAAAACCGCCGCTTTCGCAGTGCCGCTTCTTCAGCGCTTGCTTGAGAGCCGGTTTAGGGCCGCTCCGAAAAGCGTGCGCAGCCTTATTTTGACGCCAACGCGCGAGCTGGCAGATCAGATCACAAAAAACATCAAGGCCTATGCAGGCCGGACGAAGATGTACACGAGCTGTGTTGTGGGCGGTGTTCCGTTTCCTCCGCAGTTCAGAGCGTTGCAACGGGGTCTGGATGTGCTTGTTGCCACACCGGGTCGCTTGTTGGATCTTCACCGTAAGAATGGCGTCAGCTTTGATGAGCTGGAAATCTTCGTTCTGGATGAAGCAGATCAGATGCTCGACATGGGCTTTATCGCCGAGTTGGAGGAGATCGCTTACCTGCTTCCAGAAAAGCGCCAAACCCTTCTCTTTTCTGCGACCATGCCGCGTGAAATCCGACAGTTAGCAGACCGATTTTTGACAGATCCCGTTGAAGTCAGCACAGCTCCTTCTGCAACAACAGTTGAAGCTGCGACCCAGCAAATTGCCCATATGGAGCACGGATGCAAGCTTCCTTTGCTTGAGGAGCTGCTCGCAAAAGAAGACTGCGAACGTGCTCTGGTGTTTGCTCTGACCAAAAAGGGCACCGCAGCACTCTCATTGAGGCTCAATGCAGACGGGTTTCCAGCACAAGCAATTCATGGTGATATGAGTCAGGCGGAGCGCCAGAAGACTCTCGATAAATTCAAGGCTGGTAAGCTGAAAATTCTTGTGGCGACTGATGTTGCTGCACGAGGAATTGACGTTTCCGACATTTCCCATGTCATCAACTACGACATGCCGAACGCGACTGAAAACTACGTTCACCGTATTGGTCGGACAGCGCGTGCGGGTAAAGGCGGTGTTGCAATCACATTCTGCCTGCCAGAAGATCGTGGTATGTTACGGGCTATTCAGCTGCTGATTGGTAAGAAAATCGGAGAGATGGACGGGTACTTGTTCTTCCCATCCGATCGCGAACCAAAAAGCGCTAGGAATGGTGCTCAGCCCGCCGGCAAGAAGAATGCCAAGGGTCTACGCAAGGGCTCGCAGGGGGAAAAACCTGCTGCTAAGTCAAAAGGCAAGCCAGCACACAAATCCACCCCTAAACCACCGCCGCGCCGCGCACCGAGCAAGTCTTCCGGCTCAGATGCGGGATCTACGGGTAGCGCTGGTGGATATTTGAAACGCAAATAATCCTTGAGCATGACAGAGAATGACGGCAGTCTCATCACCACAAAGTCAGTCCCCAAATGGATTGGACGTTAAAGTTCAATCCGGGGGGCGCAGTGGTGTACTTGTTGTTGTCTTCTCTCAAGCTCGTATTCCCGCAGGGAAATTTGGCCTTGAGCGGTTGTTTGCAAAGACGCAGCATTCCTGCGTCTTTTTTAATGACGCCAGCTCCCAATGGTATCTCAATGCATCGCAGGAAATCGACCGTGCGATTGAGGATGCCGTTGCGAGCGAAAAACCAGCTCGGATCATTTATTATGGTGCTTCCATGGGTGCATATGGCGCTCTCATAACCGGTTTGCGCCGTCAGGATGGCGAGGTTTTTGCGTTCTCGCCTGAGGTCGAGCTTGGATTGCCTGATAGCCAAAGCGCTCATTATGTAGCTGCGCCTTATCCTGACAAAAATCCCCTGCTTCAATCTCTTTCCAAAATATCGAGATTTCCAGTTCATCTGTTTTTTGGCTTGTATGACTGGATCGATACAGCAGGGTATTTGGCGGTTGAGAGCCTGCCGCAGTGCGATCTGCGCCACTGTTATGGGCTTGCAGGGCCACATGCCTTGCATGACCAGCTCTATTCTCTGAATATCATTCGCCGGATTATCAAGACGTTTGAGCGCGATCTTTCGGTGTCCCTTTCGGAAAAGAAACTCATTATGAAACCGGAAATTTCAACCTGCCACGCATTTGTTGAGTTTGGCAAAAGTATTGCAAACGGGCAGGACATTGATCACCAGAGCAACACCAGCACTTTGAAGGATAACCCCGGTTATGGATTGCTGGAGGCAGAGCGGCTGGCACTCCTCAACTGTCCTTCAGATGGCGCTAACCTGCTGCTGGAGTGTCATCACCGCCTTATCAATGATGACGTGATGAGAACAACGCCGAAACGTTGGCGCAAACAGTTCCTCATCCGCTCCGCTGAATTGTTTTCAAGCGGAGCGTGCTTTGCCGAGGCACGGCAGGCTTTGATACTGTGCGCAGGATTTTACCCAGTTGATGAACACATGCAATCGCTGGCAATAGAGCTTGGAATATCTTTGCCTGACAGACCCTGAACGGAATTTCCCAAAAACACGATTGAATTCCCCATGGAGCTTGCTAGTATTAGCAGGAACAAATTGGGAACAGTTTCATGGAATTTGTGAAGGGCTCCAATCGTGTCCAACTCAACAACCCTCTGGTTGATGGGCGGCAATCTGATCGGGCATTAAAAATCCAGCGCGGTGTTCAGCGGTATATGCGTGTGCTGGGCCTTACCAGCTTGCCGGAGGTGACGCTTGCCTCGGGTCGTCGGGCAGATCTGGTTGTTCTTGGCAAAAAATCCGAGATTTGGATCATCGAAATCAAATCTTCTATCGAAGATTTTAAAGCGGATAATAAATGGCACGAGTATCGCGATTATTGTGACCGCTTGTATTTCGCAACTAGCCCTGACGTTCCTGAAGAGATTTTTCCCGAAGAAACCGGTTTCATTCTGGCCGATGATTATATGGCTGAAATTATCCGTGACGCACCTGAACACAAGCTCTCTGCCGCGACCCGTAAGACTGTTATTTTGCGGTTTGCACAAGCAGCTGCAAACCGCCTACATGATGTGAGTGACCCAAACCAACGTAATTTACGTAGGGGATAAGCTGGGGATTAATATCTGTATCTAATTGGTACATATAAACTTTGCCAGATGCAGGGTCACCATAATACTCACCTTAAACATACTCATCAGAATGTTTAGGTTTCCGTTTAAGTTAGCTCTCCTTACCATCAAGCTTTAGTTTCTGGGGAGGGGCGCAATGAATTTCGATTATGTGATTGTTGGTGGTGGCTCGGCAGGTTGTGTTCTTGCCGCGCGTCTGACTGAAGATCCGGCTGTTTCTGTTTGCCTGCTAGAGGCTGGCGGCGAAGGCAAGTCTGCTCTTGTTCGCGCTCCGTTTGGCATCGCCGCATTAGTTTCTGGCAAACCATTTGCCCTTAACAACTGGGCTTTCGATTCATCCCCGCAAACCGAACTCAACGACCGAACGACGTTTCACCCAAGAGGAAAAGCACTCGGTGGTTCCAGCGCGATCAACGCACAGCTCTATATTCGCGGCCAAAAGGAAGATTATAGCGACTGGGTAGAGCAGGGTGCTGAAGGTTGGTCGTTTGAAGAGGTGTTGCCGTACTTCAAAAAGGCAGAATGTAACCAACGCGGTGAAAGCGAAATGCATGGTGCCTCTGGTCCGCTTCAGGTTTCCGAACAGCGCACACCACGCCCGATCTCTCATGCGTTTCTAGCAGCTGCCGAAGGGCGGCAGATCAAACGCAATGACGACTTTAACAGTGGTGATCAGGAGGGCGTGGGTCTCTATCAGGTTACACAGTTCCATCAGGAAGACAAAAAAGGTGAGCGCTGCTCAGCTGCTGCTGCCTATTTGCACCCCGTTATGGATCGCCCTAATCTAACTGTCATCACACATGCTCGCAGCACGCGGGTGTTGTTGGAGGGCAAAAAGGCTGTTGGCGTTGAATATAGCCACAAGCGCAAGCTCACATCGGTTAAGGCCAACAAGGAGGTGATCCTCTCTGCTGGCACATTCCAATCTCCACACATGTTGATGTTATCCGGCATTGGGCCGGCAGACGAACTGGCAAAACATAATGTCCCGGTTCTGCATGACCTCCCTGGTGTTGGAAAGAACCTGCAGGACCACCTAGATTACACCTTGAGCTACCGCTCCAACGACAGTGGCATGGTTGGGTTGGGCTTGAAACCAGGTCTGCAACTGATCAAAGAAATTATGCGTTGGCGGAAAGATGGCACCGGGATGATTGCCTCCCCAGCTGCTGAAGGGGGCGCGTTCATCAAAACCAGCCCAGATCTTGAACGCCCGGATATCCAACTGCACTTCGTCATCTCAATCATTGATGACCATGGTCGTAAATTATACCACGGCTATGGATTTGGCTGTCACGTTTGCGTATTGCGCCCTAAATCCACGGGGGAAGTGGGTCTTAATTCAGCGGACCCCTTTGCTGCTCCGCGCATTGACCCGCAATACCTTAGTGATCCTGATGATCTTGATAGACTGGTCAAGGGTGTGCGTTTAACACGCGACATCATGGAAGGACCGGAGCTTTCCAAATACCGAACTGAGATGATTCATGAGATTGACCGGGACGAGGCCAGCATCAAGAAAGCCATCCGAGAACGGGCAGAGACAATCTATCATCCTGTTGGGACCTGCAGAATGGGGAAGGATGATATGTCTGTCGTGGGGCCAGACTTGAAGGTGCACGGCCTTGAGAACCTTCGTGTTATCGATGCCTCCGTTATGCCCAACGTGATCTCCGGAAATACGAATGCACCAACAATCATGATTGCTGAAAAGGCGGCAGATATGATCTTGGGAAAGCAACTTCTAAACAGCAAGGTCAAAAGTGAGGCACTGATGATTTAAAAGAGTAAGGCCAGTGTTTTGTAACGCTGGCCTCCCAAATAATTATGCCAGCTCAGCAATTTTTGCGACGAGCTTTTGAGCAACTTCGGCCTTGCCCATTTTCGGCCAGTTCTCTACGCCTGCATGGCTTACGAGGCGGACCGTATTGCTATCGCCGCCCATCACATTGTTTTCCGGGCTAACATCATTGGCAACAATCAAGTCTGCGCCTTTGCGCTCCAGTTTACCGCGTGCATTCTTAATCAGATCATTCGTTTCAGCAGCGAAGCCGACAACCAATTTTGGGCGCTTATCTTCAAGATGACCAACGGTTTTGAGGATGTCCGGGTTCTCAACCAAACCAAGCGCAGGCGACAGACCGCTGCCATCTTTTTTTATCTTCTGATCACTGTCATGCGCGACACGCCAGTCAGCAACAGCTGCAGCCATTATGGCAATGTCAGCAGGAAGAGCACGCTCGACAGCCGCCAGCATGTCACTTGCGGATTCAACGCGGATGGTTTCAACACCAACGGGGTCTGCCAGCGTAACAGGGCCCGAGATCAGGGTGACTTGCGCACCGGCTTTGGCTGCCGCCTCCGCTATCGCATACCCCTGTTTACCAGAGGAGCGGTTGGCGATGTAACGCACCGGATCAATCGGTTCATGTGTTGGGCCAGCTGTAATGACGATGCGCTTGCCCTTCAATGGCTGTTCTATGGGTGCGAGAAGCTGTTCAACCGCGGCCACAATTTCAAGCGGTTCAGACATGCGGCCATAGCCAGCTTCGTTTTTTTCCGCCATTTCGCCTGCATTGGGGCCGACGAAATTCAAACCGTCCGCCTTTAGCTGGGTGACATTGCGCTGGGTGGCTGGGTGGCTCCACATTTTGGAGTTCATAGCAGGCGCAACAAGCACGGGCTTGTCGTTGGCAAGTAACACACAGGTGGCGAGGTCATCTGCCAGACCCTGCACCATCTTGGCCATAATGTTTGCCGTGGCCGGAGCGACAACAACAAGGTCAGCTTCTCTCGATAACCGAATGTGGCCAACATCATGCTCGGCTTCCCTATCAAACAGCTCCGTAAACACCGTGTCGCCAGTCAAAGCGCCAACGGAAAGAGGTGTGATAAACTGAGACCCACCCTTTGTGAGAATTGCACGAACTTTAGCGCCCCGCTCTTGCAGGCGACGGATCAAATCCAATGATTTGTAGGCCGCAATACCGCCTGTGATGATGAGAAGAATGCGCTTTTCTGAGAGCATTTTAGAACCACCTTTTGTGCAGGCCTTGGCAAATCCAAGCCCGCCAACTCATTTCCTGAGCTATTACTATCTGGTTTTCTTGCCGATTTCATCCGTTTCCTAGGGGCCTTTCGTCTCAATGGGCATATTCCGACGGCAACCTCAGATGGTTAGATTTTGAACTTGCCCGGATGCGGCCAAATTTCCTGTTCTGGCTGGTCAAACTGCATCAGTTCAATGAGATTGCGCCCTTCCAAGATGAAGGCCACCCAAACGCCGGCAGCTGGGCTTTCTGGCTCTAAAACGATGTTCTTTCCTTTTAACGCCTGCGCTAAATCATCCACCACATAGGCAACGTGAGGCATTGTCCTTATAATTTCAGGGAGAGAATTATCGTCATCAAAATTCATCCACTCAATCGCATAGGGACCATCGTAATATCCGGTGGCAGTGAGTTTGAGTTTTTTGTTGTGGTCTGTTTTCGGTAGCTCTTCGCTGGTGGGAATACCAACATGATGGAAGCGCAATTCTTGCATAGCTGATGGTCTCGCTGGTTTGTATCAATCTGAGCAGGCAGCATTCTAAATGCTTCGCTGTCACCATACGCCCAAGATCTCCAGCTCAATTGAAGTCAACGCCCGCTTCAGGGCATAAAAAAGCCCCGCTCAATCAAGAGCGAGGCTTTCATCAATGAAATGTGTTGCTGGTTAGAACTGACCAGCGAAGCTGCGCGGTGCTGGTGCAATCGGCTCCGCATTCCCTTTGCCAGAAACGGCATAGACGGCCAGCCCGCGGTTGTTCAAACCATCTTGTTGAAAGCGGAAGATGCCATCAATACCGAGAAAACCATCACGGTTGGTCAAAACACGGTCTGAGAAGCGGTCAGGCCCTGCAGACCTAACCAACCCGGCAGCCAGAATAGTTGCATCATACGCCAAAGACGCATTGCGCGGAGGTTGTGTGCCGTATGTTTCACGGTAACGAACTGCAAGACGCTCGAAGCTCTGGTTATCCGGGCCCGGGAACCAGCTGCCAACCATAACTGGAGACTGCAAAATATCCGGTGTGTTCCACTGACCACTGCCTATCATCTTCACTTCGCCAAGGCTTGCCCCCATTTCCGTCATCACCTGAACAACGAATGGAGGTACGCCGCCACCTTCTGGCACAAACAACGTATCCACCTGCGAGATGGAACGGCTCAGGTTGGCAACACGAGCACGAATGTCTTCTGCATTACCAGGCACATACCGTTCAATAGCAACTATGCGACCATTGGTCTGGCCAACAGCTTGACGGAATGCGGCTTCTGCCACAGCGCCATATGCGTTGTTTGGCAGCAAGGCTGAGAAAGACCGGCGTTCTTGTTCTGCAGCGTAAGAAACAATGCGGTTTACATCCGAAACCGGTAGATAGCTCAACAGATATGTGCCGGATTTCGCAACGTTGATGTCAGAGGAGAAGGCAACAATTGGGACACCTGCACGGCGTGTAACGGACGTCGCGCCTTGTACAGCTGTTGCAAACACAGGGCCGATGATGAGCTCTGCACCTTCGTTGATTGCCTGCTGGGCAGCCATACTGGCGCCTTCAGCCGTGCCGCCAGTATCTTTCACGAGCAGCTGAACATCAGCGCCTTGAAAATCTCCCAAGGCAAGTTTTGCAGAATTCGCGAAAAGAGTTGCGACCGACGCAGCAGATTGGCCTTCACCAGAATACGGCAGGAGCAAACCAATGCGGACAGAGCCGTTTCCGATTACACGGCCTGCAACGAGGCCTTGTTGCCCGCCAGGATTTATGTTGGGCTGAAAGGGAGTATTGACTGAAGAGTAATTGGGCGAATTAACACAGCCACTCAGCAGGACAGAGATGCCGATCGCGGCTCCTGTCACAAATTTGCGGAAACTCATTCCGCGGGGTGCGGCTGTACCTAGGCTCATAGATTCCCCATCAATTCCGTAGGCCGTTTCGTTCAAGCCCTCTTTTTGTGAAGGCTGAAATACGGCAATTTACATTTACTTTGGCTTATTTCTACAGATCCACCGGATTTAATATAGCCCAAACCCAAGGAAATCCGCGAATCTTTTAAGGATTCTGTCAAAAACTCCCCGTTGTAATTGGTCATTTTGCGGTTTGTTGGTTAGATGTGCACTCTCTATTGTGCAAAACTTCCCCTTTCTCCGGGGCTCCCACGAGGCAACCATGGACCATTCCGAAGCTGTATCCGAACGGAAATACTATATAGGCGAGCATTCCATCACAGCGCGGCGGATTGAATCGGGGTTGCACATCGTTTCGACCCCAATCGGGAACCTGCAAGATATCACCATTCGCGCACTGGAAACCCTTGCATCCTGTGATCTGATTGCCTGTGAAGACACACGCGTAACAGGTGTTTTGTTGCAACGGTATGGCATCCGCACACAAATGATGACATACCATGAGCACAATGCAGTGAAACAGCGTCCTCGCATTCTGGAAGTGCTGGAGCAGGGCAAAGCAGTCGCGCTTGTTTCAGATGCAGGCACACCGCTGATCTCCGATCCCGGCTTTCGTCTTGTGGGCGATGTGGTGGAAGAGGGACACAAGGTTATTCCTATTCCCGGTGCCTCTGCGATGTTGAGTGGATTGGTAGGGGCGGGTCTTCCATCTGACACCATTTTGTTTGCTGGGTTTTTGCCCAACAAAACTCATGGTCGGAAAAAGCGCCTCGAAGAACTCAAGGATATTCCTGCAACGCTGGTGATTTACGAAAGCCCTCATAGGGTCGGCGCTTCGCTCGCGGATATGCAAGAGATCCTCGGCAACCGGGCTGCGGTTGTTGCTCGTGAACTGACCAAGCGGTTTGAGACCTTCCACCGCGGCACTCTTAAAGAATTAAGTGACTTCTTCTCGGGGGATCGGCCCAAGGGAGAAATCGTTATTCTGGTTTCACCACCCGAAGAGCAAAACGCGACCGAAATTGATGCTGACAGCATGCTGCTAGAAGCGTTGAAAGAGATGCCGGTGAGTGCTGCTGCCAAAAAAGTTTCCAAAGCAACCGGGGTGGATCGCAAGACGATATACACCCGTGCTACGGAGCTAAAACATGCAGGAGACGACGAAAGTACCGAGGATGAAGAGAAGTGATCTTCTCAAAAAGCAGGCAGCTTACCGCAAGGGATTAACGGCTGAATTGAAGGCCGAAATGTTGCTGCGGCAAGCAGGTTGGCAGATCCTTGAACGGCGCTACAAAACCAGGCAAGGCGAGATAGATCTGATTGCCGAGCAAGACCAAACAATCGTTTTTGTTGAAGTCAAAGCCAGACGCTGCGTCGAAGAAGGGTTGCTTGCAATCACCCCTCGCTCACAACGACGAATTGCTAATGCTGCACGAGAATGGGTTTCTCTTCACGATGATGTGGTTGGAAAAACACTGCGATTTGATGCAGTTATTCTGCCTAAATGTGGAGAAGCCCAGCACTTTCCCAATCTTTTTGAAGCCGAAATATTATAATAGAATAATATTTTATCGCTAAATTATAGACAAATTGCTTTCTGACACACATATCTGCATCTATCATTCATTTTTATTTACGCGGTTTTCTAACCCTGCGTTATTTTAGGAGTGCCTAATGCCCCAAGCAGCTTCTTCTGGAGTTCAACGGCCAATTAAAGTTGCCGTTCAAATGGACCACATTTCCTCGATCAATATTGCTGGAGACAGTGCGTTTGCTTTGATGTTGGAAGCGCAGGATCGTGGTTATGAACTTTTCCACTACACACCAGAGCGTTTGGCGCTTTGGGGTGAGAAAGTTATGTGCCGTGTAGAGCCCGTGACAGTACGTGATGAAGTTGGCAACCACTTCAGCTTTGGGGAACCTCAGCGCGTGGATATGTCCGACATGGACGTGGTTCTGATGCGTCAGGATCCGCCATTTGATTTGGCCTATATCGCCGCTACACACATTCTCGAAAAACTTGCTGAGACCACCTTGGTGGTGAACAATCCAATTTCCGTGCGCAATGCGCCTGAGAAATTGTTTGTGACGCAGTTCTCTGATTTGATGCCAGCTACGCTCGTCACTCACGACAAAGACGAAATTGATGAATTCCGCAGGGTGCATGGCGATGTCGTTATGAAACCGCTGTTTGGCCATGGCGGCGCAGCGGTTTTCCGTGTGGCCGAGAAGGATCTTAACTACGGATCTCTCTATGACTTTTTTGCCGTCACCTTCCGCGAACCTTGGGTTATTCAGAAGTTCCTACCGAACGTAAAGCATGGCGATAAGCGCATTCTTTTGGTTGATGGTGAGTTTGCCGGTGCGGTGAACCGCGTTCCTGCTGAAGGGGATTTGCGCTCTAACATGGTTCGTGGTGGCTCGCCAAAAGACAGTGACCTGACAGATCGTGAACGCGAAATTTGTGCTCGCCTTAGACCGGCACTGAAGGAGCAGGGCCTCATTCTTGTTGGTATTGACGTGATTGACGGCAACCTGACGGAAATCAACGTAACTGCGCCCACAGGCATTCGTGCAATCCAGAAACTAGGCGGTCCGGATGTGGCTGCAATGGTTTGGGATGTGCTTGAGAAAAAACTTTCCAAATAAGATCATCAAACAAGGCCCTGTTTAATTTCGGGGCCTTGTTTTCGTGGTTGCCAGATTATTGGCCGTGGTTTTCAAGTTTTCTTTGAAAAACCTACACCGAGAACTCTCAGAGGCTTTTGTATTTCTGAGTATTCAAGGCTTGTGTGTTTCCTGTCCGTTCCTGCTTAATTATTGCAATGGCAAATTTTGCAATGACCGCAGGAGAGTCTGGTGTTTTCGCGCATATCGACCGTTTCCTTTCAAGGTGTTGAAGCTGCACACGTGGATGTGCAGGTGCAAATCAGCTCCGGCTCTGTTCTTTTCACTCTTGTCGGATTGCCCGATAAAGCGATTGCGGAAAGCAAGGAACGAGTGCGTGCAGCTTTGAACGCGTCTGGTCTCGCACTTCCTGCTAAACGCATCATCGTCAATCTGGCACCGGCTGATCTTCCCAAAGAGGGCTCTCACTATGATCTCCCCATAGCACTGGGGCTTATGGTTGCCATGGGAGCACTGCCTGCAGATGCGGTTGAAGGGTTTCTGGTTCTGGGTGAGCTCTCGTTAGATGGCGGCATCACTCATGTGAATGGCACCCTTCCTGCTGCTATTTCCGCTGTGGCCGCAGAGAAAGGTCTGATTTGCCCCGAAAGCTGCGGTTCTGAGGCAGCATGGGCAGATGAGAATCTAAAGATCATCGCTCCAAGTTCTCTTGTTCAACTTTATCGTTATTTTAGGGGCGAGCTTATGCTCTCAGACCCCAAACCGCGCAGTTCCCCTCAAAACTACAGTTCTCTCGATCTGGCTGATATCAGAGGGCAGGAGAGTGCAAAGCGAGCCTTGGAGATCGCGGCCGCAGGATCTCACAATCTGCTTATGATTGGGCCTCCGGGGTCCGGTAAAACGCTGCTTGCCAGCCGTCTCCCAACGTTGTTGCCGCCTTTGTCACCGCGAGAACTGCTTGAAGTATCCATGGTTGCGTCTATTTCCGGAGAGTTGGAAGATGGAGCCTTGAGCGATCAACGTCCTTTTAGAGCTCCCCATCATTCTGCCTCGATGGCCTCACTTGTGGGGGGAGGCATGAAGGCAAAGCCGGGTGAGGTGTCTTTGGCGCACAATGGCGTGTTATTTTTAGATGAGTTGCCGGAATTTGAGGGTTCTGTGTTGGATAGCCTAAGGCAACCCATTGAGAACGGCGTTGCCACGATTGTAAGAGCTAATTATCGCGTCAGCTATCCCTCAGTCGTGCAGGTGGTTGCGGCAATGAACCCTTGCAGGTGCGGCTATGCCGGAGAACCGGGACACACCTGCAGGCGCGGCGACCGATGTGCAAGCACCTATCAATCTCGCATTTCAGGACCGTTTTTGGATAGGATGGACTTACAGCTGCATGTTCCCGCTGTCTCCGCAAAAGACTTGATTGGCCCAAGTGCCTCAGAAGGATCAGCAGAAGTTGCTCAGCGGGTTATGAAAGCCCGTATGGTTCAACAGGAGCGCTTTAGGTCTCTGGGCTTGCAAATCACAGTGAATGCTCATGCCAGTGCACGGGTCATAGAGCAAATTGTGGAGCTTGATCAGGGAAGCAAAGAATTAATTGAGCGCGCCGCTATACAGTTTGGGCTTTCTGCACGCGGATATCACCGCGTCCTCAAGTTATCGCGCACGATTGCAGATATGGATGGTTCTGAGTGCGTTCAGCGCATTCATCTGGCGGAAGCCTTAAATTTCAAACGTTCTTCAACCTATTTGGCAGCAGCATAATCTGTTATATCTTTCTAGTTAATTTTTATTGGGTACCTTTAGAAATTTGTGAGGGCGCAAGCGTTGTTAAAGCAAAGGCTAAAAACGGAGGAGGGCTCTCACGTTATCACGCAGGCCCGCATGTCCCTTATCAAGCAGTCTGAAGTTGCAGAAAACTCCTCTAGCCTTCTAAAAACACTTTCAATTTTTGCTGGAGGTCTCAGCTTAGCTGCAGCTGTTTTTATGAGTGACCTTCAATCGTTTCAAAGTATCTCCGTTATCTTTTTCGCCTTTGCTTCAGGCGCAGTTCTGTTTCGCAGGTTTCCCGCAAGCGATATCATTGCACAGAACTGGAAAGCAGCTCAAATCAGGAGCGAAGTCGAGCAACTTGAAGATCCAACTGAGCTTGCAAGCGATGCAGATTGGCAATTACGTGAAGCCGATGACCGCCATCGCTCAATTCTCGACGCTTTGGGTGCAATCGTCTTCCGCTGCGATGCGAACGGCACAGTGCTTTCCATCAACGATGCGGGCAAGCGAACGTTTCCATCAGGCTTTGGCATTGAGACCAGCAAACCAGTTCACCTGCCGTATGCTGATGATTTCACGCCTGAATTGGAAGATCCGGCAGCAAGCACCAGCGAAGATGTAGCATTGCGCACCAAGTATGGAACGCGCTGGTATTCTTTGCTCCGATTGAGCATTCGCGACGGGAGTGGAGGCGCCCCGATCATTCAGTGGATCCTCACCGATGTAACCGACAGGCGCCATGCTGAACAAAAACTGCGGGACGACAGAGACCTTGCTGCAAATGCGAGTGAAGCTAAATCCCGATTCCTTGCAATGGTGAGCCACGAAATCAGAACACCTCTCAACGGTGTGCTGGGTATGGCAGATTTGCTGGAAGACACGTCGATTACAGCAGAACAGCAGAATTATATCAATGCAATCACAGCGTCCGGCTCAACACTGTTGATGTTGATCGACGAAGTACTGGATTATTCTAAAATCGAGGCGGGAAAGCTCGAGCTGGAAACTGCAAAAGTAGAGCTTGCACCCCTTGTGGAACGTGTTGTGGAACTGCTCTCTCCCAAAGCCCATGCCAAAGGTCTCCAGATCGGCTCTTATATTCATCCGGCTGTCCCTATACACATTCAAAGCGATCCGGCTCGCCTTCAGCAGGTGTTGTTCAATCTTGTTGGCAATGCAATCAAGTTTACTGAACAAGGCGGCGTTTGCCTGACTCTGATAGCCTCACAAGATGCATTGGGTGGGAAGCAGTTGGAATTCGCAGTTGAAGATACAGGCCCAGGGATGGATGATGTTACAGCCGTTCGTATTTTCCGCGAATTCGAACAGGGCGAGTATGGCCGTGATCGCAAATTTGGGGGCGCTGGTTTGGGACTGGCAATCTCCAAACGTCTAGCAGAGCTGATGGGTAGTTCTCTAACAGTCCAGTGCCAGCTTGGTCGCGGCTCCACCTTTCTTCTCGAGATGCCTATCAATCATATCTGCGAAGATACTTTACCCGAGAACCAAGCTCAAATCGCAATTATTACAGATAACCATATTGAAGCGGCATTGATTGAAAAAACGTTGCAAGCCAATGGGTTCAGCAATACTCAGTGCATTGCAATTAATACCTATGAAGGAACAGCTGCAACTGCAGCCTTCGATGTCATTCTGATTGGCGAAGAAAATGTGGAGCAGATCCGAGGGATACACAGAAAATTTGGAATTTTAGCACCAAAGGTTATCGTCTTCATCACACCGCAAGAGCGCGCCCGAATTGCCGATATTAGAGCTGGGGAATTTACTGGTTATCTTACCCGGCCTGTTCGGCGCGCCTCGCTGCTGCGTCTGCTCAACCCATCAGGTTTTGAGGCGATCTCTCAACCTGGTGACTCGGCCTCAATGACAGGCAAAATAACGTCACCGCCTCAAATGAGCGAAGCAACAGACCTAAACATTCTAGTTGCAGAAGACAATCCAATCAACTGGATGCTTGTGCGGGCGTTACTTGGAAAACTTGGACACAAAGCTGAGTTGGCTAAGGACGGCCACAAAGCCGTTTCGCTCACGACGGAGGGTACTTATGACGTCGTGTTGATGGACCTTCATATGCCGGGACTTGATGGGCTGGAAGCCATCCTCAAAATTAGAGGCGCTGACGATCAAGCCGCTGCTAAAGTACCGATTTATGTTGTTTCAGCGGATGTTATGCCAGAGGCGAAAGAAGAGGCCCTGAAAGCGGGTGCAAACGGTTTTTTAAGCAAACCCCTAAAAAAACAGGATCTCGAAGCCATACTAAGGAAATATGCTAAGAGCTGATTGTTATATTTAGCCTGTTCAATATCTGGAGGCGACTGTTATACTAAGTTTAACCGTGGCGACAGCATTGTTGGATCAGAGACTTCGTTTTTGAGCAGGTGTTTTTGGTTTTGTGTCACTTATTTGTCCTAAAGAGGGCCTATATTTCACAATATCTACCAAAAATAGCCACTTGAAACTCGATTGGTGTAAATTCAGAAAGGCGTTCTCTACATTGCGGTGTTTCATAACACATATGGCAATTTGAGATATTTACAGTATGGCTGGGTCTGGACTCCTCTCTCCGATGAATATCGTAAAAAAAATCGCACCTCACAAGCTGGCAGCGCGGCCCGCTCCGCGGTGGGTTCCACAGGCAATGCGCGCAAAAATAGAAAATGCGGGGCAAAGTTTGGGTAGAATTGGACCGTTAGAAGTTCGCTTATCCAATGGCGCTAAAGAGCTCAAGATGTCTCAACGGTTGCGCTACGAAGTGTTTTACGAAGAGATGTCTGCCATTGCAGATACTCCAACCCAATTTTCACGACTTGATCGTGATAATTACGATCCAATTTGCGATCATCTTCTGGTCGTCGATCATGACAGTCAGGTCCGCAAAAAACCATTTTCCAAAGCAAAGCCTCAAATTGTTGGAACTTACCGTTTGCTTCGTCAGGAACTAGCAGAGCTAAATGGCGGTTTTTACACTGCAGGTGAATTCGATATTCAGCGTATTATTGACCGCCACAGCGATCTGAATTTCTTGGAATTGGGTCGCTCTTGCGTGCTTAAACCTTACCGAACCAAGAAAACCGTTGAACTGCTTTGGCACGGTATCTGGTCCTATGTTTTAACGCATAATGTGGACGTGATGATTGGTTGCGCTTCTATTGAAGGCACAGATCCGGACCGCCTTGCAGAGCAACTTTCCTTCCTGCACCATTTTGCCAGCGCACCTGAGGAATGGCTTGTTTCTGCACTTTCTGACCAATATGTAGACATGAACCGTATGCCGAAAGAGCTGGTAAACCAGCGTGAAGCGTTGCGAGCTCTCCCTCCGCTCATCAAAGGTTACTTGCGGATTGGCGCTTACATTGGCGATGGTGCTGTTGTCGATCATCAATTTGGAACCACGGATGTTTTGATCATCCTGCCGGTTTCTAAACTGAATTCACGTTATGTGAACTACTACGGTGCAGATGCAAGCCGGTACGCCAGCTGATTCAATTTTGCGATCGTATAGAGTTTATTGAGGGCAGTATTGGCTGCCCTTTTGACTGGGCTGCTGTTGCGCCGTCAAACCTTCCTCAGTTTGAACATTCAATTGAGGTTAGTTCAATTCTTTCCATCAGCTTAACGCAGAATTAAGCGTGTTTCCCTAAAATCTTCGGGGTGAATTCACTGAGGCGGGCTTCCCTTGCCGGGAACATACTATTCTGCCTCTGCTTGCTGGTTTGCGTTTGTCCAACACCGTTATTCGGAAGAACTGTTGGGTATGTGCTGAAAAAGTCCTGGGGTTAATCGGAGCGATGGCGACACGCCAAAATGGAAATGGCACAAAGAGACCGCCTAACCGGTCCAATCCGCGCCCTTCCGCCCAACCTTCGTCCCCCCCTCAATCTCAGCGAACCGGCGCACCCAAACGTCCTCCACCCTCTCAACGACCACGTTTGCAGGGCGTCGCTTTGCGGCCTGGTGAGGAAGACGATTATATTCGTCGGCCAAGCAGAAGTACGGGCCGCTCTCAAGGTGAAGCCCCTCAGGGACAACGCGCAAAGCCACATGCAGCACGTCCACAACAACAAAAGCCACAGCAGAGTCAGGCGCCACGACGCTCGGCAAAGAAACCCAGCCGAAAGGCAAAGCAGCAAACACTTGCAGCCTTGGATATCGCCACAGCATCTGGTGGCAAAAAGAGTTCTAGCAAACCTCGTGGTTTTCTTTGGAAGTCTCTACGGTTTTCCATGTATTGGAGTGCCGTTCTTGGCATTTGGGGCATTGTTATTGTTGGCGTTATTTTGGCCTATTATGCTGCACACCTCCCGCCAGCCTCTCAATGGGCTGTGCCACAACGCCCGCCGAATGTACGTATTGTTTCTGCCAATGGAACGTTGATCGCCAACCGCGGCGATACCGGCGGTGAAGCTGTGCGGCTGGAGCAGTTGCCCAAATATCTTCCCGAGGCTGTTATGGCCATTGAGGACAGGCGCTTTAGATATCATTTCGGCATAGATCCGATTGGCCTCGCCCGCGCAGCATTTATCAACTACCGCAGTGGTCGCACTGTTCAGGGTGGCTCAACACTCACTCAGCAGCTGGCCAAAAACCTGTTTTTGAAGCCAGAGCGAACCATGCAGCGGAAGATGCAAGAAGTTGTGATGGCTCTTTGGCTGGAGTGGAATTACAGCAAAGATGAAATAATGGAGATGTATCTGAACCGGGTATATCTTGGCGCCGGTGCTTATGGTGTTGATGCTGCTTCCCGTGTTTATTTTGGTAAATCAGCACGTCTTATTTCGCTGGCGGAAGCTGCAACAATTGCGGGTTTGCTGAAGGCTCCAAGCCGTTACGCACCTACCCGCAATCCGGCGCGGGCAGAGGGGCGGGCGCAAGTTGTGATCACTGCTATGTATAACGCAGGCTTCATCACCCAAGGCGACGCCAAAAATGTGTTGTTCAATCCAGCTCACGTAGTGACCAGTAGTAATGGTGGTAGCGGGAATTATGTTGCTGACTATGTGATGGAGCTTTTACCTGGTTTTGTGGGTTCCATCGGCGAAGATATCATTGTCGACACCACAATTGACTGGGATATGCAACAAGCTGCTGCGACAGCGCTTTCCACACGTATCGCTGAGTCCCGCCGTGAGTTTAACGTCTCTCAGGGGGCAGTGGTTACACTCAACCGTAGCGGGGCTGTTCGCGCCTTGGTTGGTGGCGCAAACTACCGCGAAAGCCAGTTCAATCGCGCCGTTTACGCACGCCGGCAACCGGGTTCCGCTTTTAAGCCCTTTGTGTATTTGGCAGCATTAGAACGAGGTCTGAGCCCCGGAACCATACGCAAGGATGCACGAGTTACTTACAGAGGCTGGACACCCAAGAACTACACCAAACGTTATTATGGTGATGTGACATTGACCCAAGCGCTGGCGTTTTCCATCAACACCGTTGCCGCCCGTTTAGCACATGAAGTTGGACCGGCGAACGTTGCGAAAACGGCGCGGCGGCTTGGTATTACCTCTGCCTTAAAGTCCAATCCCTCTATTGCGCTGGGAACATCTGAAGTGACACCGCTGGAGATTGCAGCGGCCTATGTTCCGTTTTCCAACGGCGGTTATGGTGTGGTTCCTCACGTTGTGCGACAGATCCGCAATGAAAAGGGTGAAGTTCTCTATCGCCGTAAGGGGGATGGAACTGGACGGGTTATTCGTGGAGATAAGCTAAGCGAAATCAACACGATGATGGCGCAGACCGTTTATGCTGGCACGGGCAAGCGCGCGTTGCTGGCCGGGCGCCCTGCTGGTGGTAAAACCGGTACGACGCAAGGCTATAAAGATGCATGGTTCATTGGATACACAGGCTCCCTGACAACCGCTGTTTGGCTGGGGAATGACAATAATGCACCGATGAAGAAGGTGACCGGTGGCACACTACCTGCTGAAATCTGGGCATGGATTATGGAAACGCAACATCAGGGCATTCCGATTGCTGAGTTGCCGGGTGTTCCGTTAAACCTCGCAGAAACAACCCCGTTGGCACGACCAGGCACCACTCCGGTACGGCGCCAACCAGCATATGTTGCTGCGCCACAGCGACGGCAGCAAACGCCAAGGCCAACAACACAGACTCAACCTGCTCCGCCGCCTAAGAGAAGTAATAGCCCACTTGATCTGCTGGGACGGTTGTTTGGCGGCGGTTAAACTCTAGCTCTGGCCATACAGGTGGAGCTGGGGGCCATGCTCTTTCAACCAGTTTTGCGCTGGTTTGGTATGCGGCGCCAGTTGCTCGCAAATACGCCAGAAATCAGGAGAGTGATCGAGGCGTTCCAGATGAGCGACCTCGTGAGCTGCGACATATTCCAAGATATCTGGTGGAGCCATTATCAAACGCCAGGAGAATGAAAGCTTGCCGTCATGGGAGCAGGAGCCCCATCTGGTTTTTGTGTCGCGCAGGGTTATGCTGTGGAAGTTGCGACCCAGTTGCTTCGTGAAGTGCTGCACATGCGCTTCCAGATCTTCCTTTGCCAGTTTACGCAGGAAGTCTTTGGTTTTACGCGAGAAACTTTGGATTTCTCCCGGCAGCAAAAGCAGAGGTTCCTCCGTGTCGTCTTCTACATCCAGCCGCGACAACCCGCGCAATTGGCCAGAAGACCGCAGGGTATGCAGAACGCCTCTTATGGGAATACGGGCATGCTCTTCAAAACTAATGGATGCGGGGCGTGATCCCAATCGCTGCTTGAGCCAATCCACTTGTCGATTAGCAAAATCCTGCGCAGTTTTGAGGTTACCGCGTGCAGGTACAGTAATAACGGGCGCTGGGTCACCTGGCGGGATCCTGAGAATATAGCGTTTTGCTCTGGAGTTTCGCTTCAGCCGGATGGGGAGTTTCTCCTGCCCCATATCCACCTCAATAAACTCTGGCAAAACTTTCGCCCGCAGAAATCTCATTTAACCTCAACATCAGCACTGGCCCACCTTTGTTTATTGCAGAGAAATGGGTGATAGAAAAGCCAGCCAGTGCGATATGTCTTCATATTTAGCGGCAAGTCTTCAACATGCAAAAAGGCACTCTACCAGAGGCAGAGTACCTGATGCTTGTTATGAATGCAGAACATCCACTAAATTGCCTCGCCGGCAGATGGCCCAGAAGCGCGATTGTGGCGGTTACGCATGAAGCGATCGAATTCGTCCTGATCTTTTGCCCGACGCAGATCGTGCATGTGATCGTCAAATTCTTTGCGCATGCTATCAAGCTTTTTGCGCTCTTCTTCAATGCGGTTAAGTTCTTTTTCACGGTAGTCATCAAACGCTGCATTGCCGCTACCTGCGGCGGCTTGCATGCCGTCCATCGCATTTTTTAAATTACTACGATCCCACTGGCACTTTGCATCACGTTTCCAACCGGTCATGTTGTCACCCCACAAGATGTAGGCAAGCATAGCAAGACCAAGAGGCCAGAATACTACGAATCCAAGTACCATTAGTGCAATACTAAGTGGGTTCCACGACGGTTTTATTGCATTTACATTCATCAAATTCACCCCTTCTCTAATCAACAAACATGAAGTGGGGTGAATTTATTTTGTTTTCAAGTGACCGCCCAAAATATTATTAGATATCGGGGTATTCTCACTTCTCACTAGTCAGAATGCACTGCCTCATTGAGGTGTCGCGCTTGTTCAACCCAGTTATCGCGTAGCATGCGTCCGCGAATGTAACAGAAGGCCAAGCAGCTGCTTGGCCTTCTGTTACATTCGCGATCTGCCAGTAATGAAAGATACCGGCTCCATTGAGCGCACGTTCCAGCTTAGGTCCAACACCGCTGATCAACTGCAGATTATCTGCAACGCCTTTTGGTTCAGCTAACAGAATTTCGCGCAGTGGATCTCCCACGACTTTCCCTGAGGAGGTGTCGCGGTTCGCGGTTTTAACGGCCGTTTTCACCCCCTGATTTGCGCGCGCATTTGTTGGGTTTTCATGAATGAACTTAACAATGCGCGGCGCAATTTCAGAACGGTACTTGGAGCCATTAAACACACCGTAGTGGCCAACGTTCGGCTGCACATAATGCAGTCTGCGATCAGACGGAATGTTTTCACTAAGCTTTTGTGCTGCTTCTGTTTGGCCAGCACCGGAAATGTCGTCGTTTTCGCCTTCGACGGTTAGTAGCGCTGTACCCGTGATCTTTTTCGGATCAACGCGCTTGCCACGACAAAACATCTCGCCGCGTGGCAAGGAGTGCTCGATGAAGACCGTTTCAACGGTTTGCAAGTAGAACTCCGCTGTCAGGTCCATAACCGCCAGATATTCATCATAGAAATCACGGTGCTTGACTGCGTTGTCGCCATCACCTTCAATCAAATGCTGAAAGTAGTCACGGTGCGCAACAACGTGGCGATCTAAATTCATGCTCATAAAACCGGAGAGTTGTAGAAAACCGGGATAAACCTGACGGCCAAAGCCTTTGTGAGGGAAGGGGACTTCCATAATCACATTACGCTTGAACCAGTCGATGCCCTTTTCAACAGCCAGATCATTCACAGCTGTTGGTGCTTCACGGGTATCGATAGGACCTCCCATCAATGTCATGGTCGCTGGAGAGCAATTGTCGCCGTTTTCTTCCATCAGCGAGACGGCAGCGAAGACCGGAACTGAAGGCTGACAAACGCCCAACACATGCGTGTTTGGGCCAAGGAAATGCAACATCTGCGTGATGTATTCGATGTAATCATCCAGATCGAACTCACCATCAGCCACAGGGACCTGGCGCGCATCTTCCCAATCTGTGATGTAAACATCCAGATTTGGAAGCAACGCTTCAACTGTTCCACGCAGCAAAGTGGCATAGTGGCCAGAAATTGGAGCCACGATCAGAATCTTTGGGTCAGCATCTCGGGATTCCGGCAAATCTCTTTTGAAATGCAGCAGATCACAGAACGGTTTAGACCAGAGGATTTCTTCAGTGATGGTAATTTCCTGACCATCAACGACCGTCGTATTCAGCTCAAACTCCGGTTTGCCATAGCGGCGCGTGACGCGCTCCAGCATTTCACAGGAGGCGGCAACGGTGCGCCCTACCTGAGTGTGGGTGAGCGGATTCATGGGGTTTTGAAAGTACAGCTTTGTAAAGTCAGCCACAGCTCGGAATGGCGACATTGCTGCATGGTTCATTTCATACATATGGTAGAACAGCACAGAATGTTTCCTCCCTTGGCGATCGCTTCAGCCAATTCCTGTTCATGTATTTATTAGTCACAGCGACACGATTACTCAGAAGCCCGAAGTGCTGCACTGCAAAAGCATAAAAGGTGCTATGCCTATTCAGCAACATAGACTCTTGGAGAAATACCGGCCAACTTCAACTTTTTGAAGAACAAAGGCTTCTTAAAGCCAGTGGCGTGGACTGTTAGTGTAACGAATTATGCTGCAATGCACAATATATAAATTAATACCCCAATACCTCCGAGAATTATTGACGGAATTATTGTACTGAGTTGAATTTACAATGATTTTTATTGTAGTTAAACTTCAGGATGCCAATTCAGCAATTACGGCATCCAGTAGAGGAAAGCCTGAAGCTGTTGCACGTATACGGCTGTTGCCAACCCATTCTACCATGCCATTTTCTTGCAAATTACGCAGGCGAACAGGGTCAAAATTACGCCCAGAGAGTTGTTCGTAACGTGGAACATCTATCCCCTCATGCAATCTCATGCCCATCAAAAGCAGCTCATCGCCCTGTTCCTGGCGGTTCAAGACCTCTTCCAGAATGGCTCCGTGGCCGTTTTCTTCAATGAGGTTGAGCCACGTTTCCGGGTGTTTTTCCGTTGAGGTGGCAAGCTTGGAGCCGTCTTCCAGCGTCAACCGACCATGAGCACCGGGGCCTACGCCGACATAATCGCCGTAACGCCAATAAATGAGATTGTGCAGGCATTGCGCATCCGCCGGGGCGTGATTGGAGACCTCATAGGCTGGTAGGCCACGTGAGGCTGTTACTTCCTGCGTGAGGTCGTACATATCCGCGGCAAGGTCCGGGTCCAGCATCTCCAGCTTTCCAGCAGCATAGAGGCGCTGGAACATGGTGCCGTTTTCAATGGTGAGCTGGTACATGGAGAGGTGATCCGCAGCAAGGTCTATGGCGCGGTTCAACTCTTGTTCCCACCCCTTCAGGGTCTGATTAGGGCGAGCATAGATAAGATCGAACGAAATGCGTGGGAAGGTTTTTCGCGCAATTTCGACAGCTTGGATCGCTTCGGATACTGAATGCTGCCGTCCAAGGATCTTCAGCTCTTTGTCATCCAGTGCCTGAATGCCCACGGAAAGCCGGTTTACACCAGCGGCGCGATACCCTGCAAAACGGGTTGCTTCAACACTGGTTGGGTTGGCTTCCATGGAGATTTCGGCGGTTGATGGCAAATGCCAGAGGCGGGCGATCTCGTTTATAATAGTCTCGACCGTTTTTGGTTCCATCAAGGATGGGGTACCGCCGCCAAAAAAGACGGAGTCTACGGTTCTGCCCGGAACCATTTCTGCATACCGTGCCAGCTCTTTTACAATCGCTTTGGCGTAGAGTTCCTGCGAGACCGGCTGATGACGGACATGCGAGTTAAAATCGCAATACGGGCATTTTGCCAAGCAAAAAGGCCAATGCACGTAAATTCCAAAGCCGCCAGCCGGTGCCACAGTCATTCTTATTCCTTATGGTGCCCGCCAAATTCAGAGCAGTTGTCGCTTCACTAAGTTCGCTCAAACTACTCTGAATTATTTTCTGCACGTATTCTTTTCCGAAAACCGGAAGCCACTTTTCGGGAATACGCGTTATTCCGGCAGACACTCTTTTTGAAACTTTACAAAAGCACGAGCACGATGAGACAGCGCCTCGCCTTCTTTTGTGTTGTGTTTTTCTTCTTTGCCCATCTCACCAAAGGTTCTGTCGAACCCTTCTGGGATAAACATAGGATCGTAACCGAAACCTTCCAGACCGCGCGGAGGCCAAACCAGATCACCGTGGATTTCGCCACGGTAAAACTGGGTGTGTCCGTCCGGCCATGCAATGCAGAGCACAGCAACGAAGAAGGCACCACGATCTGTGAAGCCTGTCTCTGTCAGCTTGTCCTGCACGGATTGCATCGCCACGCCGAAATCCTTACCCGGACCAGCCCAACGTGCGGAATATATTCCCGGATCACCGTTGAGGCCATTGACGCAGAAGCCGCTGTCATCTGCCAATGCAGGCAGACCAGTTGCCTTGGTTGCCGCCAGCGCTTTGAGTGCAGCGTTGGCTTCAAACGTGTCGCCATCTTCTACCGGCTCTGGCAGGTCCATATCACCAGCAGAAATAACCTCAAAACCATGTGGGGCAAGCATGACGTGAATTTCACGCAGCTTGCCTTTGTTATGGCTGGCAAGCACAAGCTTGCCCGGCTCTAAACGACGGTTATTGGCGGTTGTTTCGGTTTCAGCTGGCATTAAAGCACCGTTAGCTTTTGCAACTCAACCAGTTTGGAGATGGACTGTTTTGCAAGACCCATCAGCTGGCCGAGTTCTTCTTCGGAGAATGGCACGCCTTCTGCGGTTCCCTGAATTTCAACAATGCCGCCTTTGCCAGTCATGACGAAGTTTGCATCGGTATCAGCAGAGGAATCCTCGATGTAGTCGAGATCAGCAACAGGTGTGCCCTCATAGATGCCACAGGAGACAGCAGCGATGTGATCTTTGAGAACTTTCTCAACTTTGATCATGTCGCGTGCTTCCATCCATGCCAAACAGTCATGAAGAGCAACCCAGGCGCCGGTGATGGAGGCTGTGCGTGTGCCGCCGTCTGCCTGAATAACATCACAATCGATTGTGATCTGACGCTCGCCGAGAGCTTCCAGATCCACCACAGCGCGCAAAGAACGACCGATTAGGCGCTGAATTTCCTGCGTACGGCCAGACTGTTTGCCAGCAGAAGATTCACGGCGCATACGATCGTTTGTTGCGCGTGGCAACATGCCGTATTCAGCTGTTACCCAGCCACGGTTCTGTCCGCGCAACCACGGCGGAATCCGCTCTTCCAAACTTGCTGTACACAGTACGTGCGTATCGCCAAACTTGATCAGGCAAGAGCCTTCAGCGTGTTTTGAAACTCCGCGTTCCAGGCTAACTGCGCGCATTTCATCAGGTGTACGTTTGGATGGACGGTTCAAGGTAAGCTCCCTCAGGTTGCTTAATAGCGATAAATTCACGAAAGATATTGGTGGTCTTTTAGCTGCGCTTTGCCGTTTGCGCAAAGGCTGCTTTTGGTTTGAGGCGCGATTTTGTGCTTAAAATGAGTTTTACTGGTTCAATTGCGGTGTGATAGGGAGGTAAAGTGGTCTTGAGCCGTGCTCTCAAGCCAGCACATGGTGTGGAGACCTACGAACGTGACGAGTATACTTCCATCTGTTCCGCTTGAAGATCTTGACCAGCGATCTCGCGAGATCTTCCGCAGAATTGTAGAGAATTATCTGGATACCGGCGAGCCCTCGGGCTCCAGAACTCTCGCACGCGGTCTCACGATGTCGCTGTCTCCGGCCTCTATCCGCAATGTGATGGCAGATCTGGAACACCTCGGCCTGCTTTATTCGCCGCATACCAGTGCGGGGCGCTTACCAACACAATCCGGCCTCCGCCTTTTCGTTGATGGCTTTCTGGAGGTTGGCGATCTTTCTAAGGAAGAACGCGAAAACATTGCCGTACAGGTGAAAGCCAACGGAGACGGCAAGACAACCGAGCAAGTGCTGACAGAGGCCAGCCAGATGCTTTCCGGCCTTAGTCGCGGGGCAGGGGTTGTTCTTTCCCACAAGACGGATGCAGCGCTCCGGCACATAGAGTTTGTGCAGATCGAGCCGCTGAAAGCCCTTGTTGTTCTGGTGAGTGA
Source organism: Pseudovibrio sp. Tun.PSC04-5.I4 (assembly GCF_900104145.1). Taxonomy (NCBI): domain Bacteria; kingdom Pseudomonadati; phylum Pseudomonadota; class Alphaproteobacteria; order Hyphomicrobiales; family Stappiaceae; genus Pseudovibrio; species Pseudovibrio sp. Tun.PSC04-5.I4. The sequence goes on from NZ_FNLB01000006.1 coordinate 2,970,050, forward strand.
GGATGGTTCTGTTGAGAACCGCGTGGTTGATCTTCCTCCCGGTTTGCCACCATCAGCCCTGACAGAGGCTAGCAATTACCTCAATTCCATTATCCGCAACCGGACGCTGATTGAGGCTCAAACAGAGCTGATTCGACAGCGAAACGAGTTCCAGAACGAGTTGGATGTGCTCACCTCCAAGGTGGTGGATGCGGGCGTTGCTGTTTGGGGTGGAGACAACAGCAATCCGGGGACGTTGATTGTTCGAGGTCGCTCCAATCTGCTGGATGAGCTTGGGGCAAAAGAAGATTTAGAGCGTATTCGCTTGCTGTTTGATGACCTTGAAAACAAGAGCGAGTTAATCCGCTTGTTGGACCTTGCCAAAGATGGCGAAGGCGTACGTATTTTTATCGGGTCAGAAAACAAGCTGTTCTCGCTTTCTGGTTCCTCCTTGATCGTTTCCCCATACCGCGATAGTGAACAACGCGTTGTGGGCGTTCTTGGTGTGATTGGCCCAACCCGCCTCAACTATGCGCGTGTTATTCCCATGGTGGACTACACAGCCCGACTTGTAAGCCGCCTCATCGGCTAGAATACTGGAGTTTTCCTTGCTTTCCCTCACATCTGCCGAACTGGAACGTTACGCTCGCCACATCGTTTTGCGGGATGTGGGAGGACCTGGACAACAAAAGCTGAAAGCGGCCCGCGTTTTGGTGATTGGCGCAGGCGGTCTTGGTGCGCCGGTGCTGCAATACCTGGCTGCTGCCGGCATTGGCACACTCGGTATTGTTGATGATGATGTCGTGTCACTTTCCAATCTTCAGCGCCAAATCATTCACGACACAGAAAAATTGGGTGAACCCAAGGTTGCCAGTGCAGCTGAAGCGATCGCGCGGCTGAACCCGAATGTGCGCGTTGTTCCGCATCCAACACGAATTACCGGCCAGAATGCCATGGCGCTGATCAACGATTACCATATCGTGGTTGATGGCTCCGACAATTTCGCAACCCGCTACCTCGTTTCGGATGCGTGTTTTTATGCAGGACGCCCGTTGGTAACAGCTGCTGTTGGGCAGTTTGACGGGTCCGTTACGCTCCTGAAACCATTTGTGCAGGACGAAGAAGGCACCTACATCAACCCAACCTATCGCTGCTTGTTCCCGAACCAACCGGAGGCTGGCTCTATTCCAACCTGCACGGAAGCTGGCGTTTTGGGCGCATTGACGGGGCTTGTTGGCACACTTCAAGCTTTGGAAGTGATCAAAGAAGTGGTTGGTTTTGGTGAGGGCTTGATTGGTCGCCTGCTGCTGGCTGACACGTTGAACATGCATTTCGAGACCATCAAATACAAACGCTCCCCAAGGAACCCACTCAATGGCGATAATCCCAAGATTTGGGCAGAAATGCTGGAGAGCTAAGACTTACTCGTTGCCAAAAGAACACGGCGGAGAATTGCTTCCCCGCCGTTCCGGCCCCTCCACCACAGTGGGACCTAGCCTCACCCGTTAAAGAGAGCATCGAGATGAGCGTGATACTCTCTTTTGAGGTTTAGAACGTCTTTGCCAGACTGAGTTTGAACGCACGGCCTTTGCCCGTAATTCCACTCAGGTGTGATTTGTATTTCTGGTCAAAGATATTGGTAATGCTTCCGCGAATTTCCGTAGCAGCCAAGATGCCATCCTCTGGCTTCCAGCTCAGCTGTACTTGATGAAGCGCGTAACCGGGCGTGCGATCATCTGCATCTTCCACCCTGTTCTGCGGCGCGTAAAAATTTGCCCGCCAAGACATATCCAGATTGTACTCAGCAAACTTGTACCCTGCCTTCAGGAAGGCATTATCTGCAGCAACGCTGCTTAGGTGCGTCTTTGCTGTGAGGTTGTCTCCTCTGGTCAATGTTGCGCCCATAGAGCCGTACCAGTTGTTCGATGCGTACCCTGCTTCCAGCTCAACTCCCTTTAAACGAGCTTCATCAATCGATGTCGTAATTGATTTGCCGGTAACGTGGTCGCGCGTGGTGTAGAGATAATCATCAATCCGGTTATAAAACACTGTTGTTTTCAAACGGATACGGTCATTAGCTTGCAGCACATCTGAAAAACTCAACGCAAATCCAGCTTCAATATTGTTGGATTTTTCCTTATCCAAATTCGTGAAGCCATCACCCGTGAATGCTTCATCAATTGTCGGCATACGCTCTGTATGCGCAACTGAGCCAAATATATTCAGCCAATCTGTAACCTTATAAAGCGCCGCCAGTTTTGGAGAGTAGGCTGTTTCACTCGCTTCACCAGTGGTTTTAACACCATTGCCCGGAGTTAGACGCGAGTAGTCGACACGCATGCCCGGAATCAATGTCAAGCGATCATCAAATACGATCTCAGCCTGCCCAAATACACCAAGCATTTTAGATTCACCTTCAGGATGAGAAGGCGAACCCGGTGTCGTACTGCCATCAGCCTGTAAACGTGGGTTCAAGCGCTCTTGATACTGCCCCTCAATGCCATAAGTGAGGTAAGTTTCGATGCCCTCAGTCCCAGAAAATTCAGAGGTATTTTGCAGCTTACCCTGCCAAGTTGAATAGGTGTATTCCTGCTCGATACCAAAGAATGTTGCAGATTGATTTGTCAGCTCGCGATGCGTTTTCTTGAAGGAAATCTGCGCTTTGAGGTCCAACAGGTCGTTCGTCGCAAAGCTGTTTTCGTAACCAAGCACAGCCTGTTGATCGACTGTCTTCTGATCTGCGGTGCCAAAATCCGAGCTTAGCGTTGTTCTGTCATACAAACCATCGCCCTCAGCATACAGGTGTTGATAGCTGGCCCAGAGAGACTGATCTCGATCTGCGCCAAAGGTGTAGCGCAATTTTCCAAAACCGGAGAGGGAGGTGAGGGCGGAGTTTTCCAGCTCAACGCCACCCGCAGCATCATAATCTCCTGCTCGGCGATAGTTGAAATTTGTGATGAACTCAAGATCGTCAGTAATCTTTGCCGCCGCTATGATGGAGCCTAGAACACCATTGCCATTGGAATCCCAAGTGGTTTTTGTTCGCACAGCAAGCTTGTCCTCTCCTATAAGGAAATCGCTTGCATCCTTCGTTGTCATGCTAACAACACCAGCCAGTGCACCGGCACCGTAAAGTGTAGAAGATGCAGGGCCCCGCAACACTTCGACCTCCTTAAACATTTCCGGTTCAAGGAAGAATGAGCCCGCCCGGTATTGCTCGTAGAATGCGTTGACCCCATCCACTTGAATGATTATGCGGTTTTCATCAGAAGACAACGCGCCGCCAATACCGCGAATATTGAGTGACTGCCCCAAAATGCTATCCGCGTTGATGACAGATATTCCCGGAATATCATCCAGGATCTCACCAATCGTAGAAGCTTGTTTTTGCTCAATCTCTTCCTGCCCAACGGAGGTCACAGCTTGAGGGGTATCGATCGCTACCTTTTCCTTGCCTGCGGTGACAATGATTTCGTCCAGCATGGTCGTGGGCGCTTCCTTGGTTGTTTCTTGGGCGGAAGCACCTACAGAAATTAGGGCGAGCGAAAGGGTCGTGCTGGCAAGGAGTGCCGCACGTTAAATACGCGGAGTTGACATGATCGCCTCAGTCTTAAATTTTATGGGATTGGCTGGCTGAGACGCTTCTTGGCTAGCTTGTTAGATTGCATTTGCAATCACTGTTTCTAACCGTGTTTTATAATCTTGAGTGTAATAGTCAAGTTTTAATTGAATAGTTTTGCGTGGTGACTATCTCACTAATCGATGACACAAAAACCCATCCCACAGCTAAGTAAATGGGAGGGCTTCTGTTTTGGAGCGATTATAACTGCTGCTAATCAGCCGTTTCTTCTCGTCCACAAGTCCCAGTAATCCAGCAGATTCCAGCACCTATGAGCGCTCCGACGATAGGTGCTACCCAAAACAGCCAGAGTTGTTCAATGGCCCAACCACCGCCCATCAACGCTGTTGCGGTTGACCTCGCTGGGTTTAACGACGCCCCTGAAATGGGGATGGCGATGATATGCATACAGGTTAGCATGAGGCCAATGGCGAGCGGAGCGAGAGCGGCAGGCGCTCTTTTTGAGGTTGCTCCAATGATCACAATTAGAAACAGTGCTGTGACTGTGATCTCCGTGATAGCGACGGCGATTTCTGAAAATCCGCCGTTGGAATGCTCACCGTATCCATTGGATGCAAAACCGGGAGGATCGCCTGGGCCGTTGGCCAGAATAATCCAGAACACAAGGGCCGCAGTTGTACCGCCAACCACCTGTGCGATGATGTAGGGAATAACCCCCGAAGTCGGAAACCTTTTGGCTGCCCAGAGGCCGATAGTCACTGCTGGGTTGAAATGCGCTCCTGAGATATTGCCGAACGCATAAGCCATACAAACAACCGATAAACCGACAGCAAAGGCCACCCCTAACAACCCAGAACCGCCATACCACTCTACAGGTGCGTAAGACACCAAGGCGCCACCACAAACGGCAGAAACAAGAGCAAATGTGCCGACAAACTCGGCTCCAAGCTTCCTCAACATAACACTTCTCCTTCAACTGATGTGAGGAGGTATCACAGTATGTTTGCGGACAAGCTTTTGGAGAGACCGCAAATCTAACATATGCATTAAGCATGGCGATCTTGGTGTGAACGACACTTACCCAGCCCACCCGATTGAGTGCAGACATGGTAATCCCCCTGAGTGGGCGGTTACACTAATTTATCTTGAGTTTTTGCGTCATCTTTTACCCATTCAACAACCACAATCAGAGATTTAGGTAAAAAACATGAAGGCTGTACAGGCACATCAACGCCAAACCACAACGTCGATGGCGGTATTCAATGCCCCTCAAGCAAATGTTATGAATAGAAAAGTTGTGAGTATGAGGAACTGGCTAAAATCCGCTCCTACTAATCTATAAGAAATTAGTAGGGCCACATATATCTCAATCTAAGATTGTGTATAAATTTCATGCAGCAGGCGTTTTAAGCCAGCAAAGGAACATAAAGCTGCTCTAAATGGATGCAATAAAAATCGCACTTTTCTAGCTCCTCTTCATTTCAGTCAAAAAATCAGAACAAATTGATTGCACCAGATTTCCGCAAAATTCTGTGTAACTTATAAGCCGCATCCCCTTGGTCACACTTCCAGTACCGGCCTTTACACCGCAACATCATCTCACGTCTGTATGCATATATAGGGCTCGGTTCAAACCCAATACTTTTCAGCAATGCATCTCCGAGAAATGGGATATCCACGATATCATCGGTGAGCCTGTATAAGGATTTGGGAGTGTTAACACCATCGATGCGATAGTAAGTTGTTACCAATGCATGATCCATATTAGGAGGTACACGAACTACGCCTTCAGTGCTAAAATATGATTTAGTAAAATATGGCTGATGGTCACCAAAATCTAATATAACGACCGGCTTGCCTTGGCTACGTGATAAATTTACCTTGAACTCAGCAAATTGTTTATTTGAAGTCGCAACCCTCAGAGCATATTCTTTTTCAATACCAGCAATTGGAATATCAGAATTATTGAGCATAAGATCAACATTCAATAATTCTTCGCTGCGATCCCTATCATTGTAGGGAGCATGAGTAGAAACCGTATCAAGGAAGATGAAAATCGGTTGATCTTGATTTCTCTCAGCCAGCACTGATGTTACGAATTCATAAATTTCTTCGTCAGCGACCTCTACTCCGTATTTTGATCGCAATTCGTCAATATCAACAACACGGTCTATACCAAGCGTTTTATGTAATGCATCCGATTTTGCGAACCCGTTTTTACCTGTTGTGATAACAAGCGTTTCGTATCCACAGTTCTTCAATTCACTAACAAATGTTGTTGTCAGGCGCCCATCCGAGAGAACGTTTGCGAGTGTTTGAAAATCGCCAAACCCGTAAGTCGACACCCCTGTTAGCATGCTGAACATCGCTAACCACGTTCCTCCGCCATGACTTTCCACTCGCAGTCGGCGAACCCTACCATCAAGAGCAGCGAAATCAACATTCTTTACTCCGCCAATTGCAGTCTGGGGAAAATCACCAAGAATGTAGGTAGATTCCCTCAGAACCGACACCAGATTAGGTTGATATTCAGATTTACAAACTGAGGCAGTGCTTAAAGTTGGTATGTCGGCTTCAGAGTAAGTTGCATTTCCGTAATCAAAAATAGTCCCCCGCGCGATAGCATCGGCCGCATCCAACATCGAAAATGCCAAGGATGAGACATGGAAGCGATCTCTAAAGAAGAGCATCGATGGACGCCCTTTATTATGAAGATTGTTCTGGTAGGAAACGAACCAACTAAATACCCCCCCGATGAGAAGGCAACCGATCAAAGCGACATAAGGTGTTGAACGCTTTTCCAGCTTCCAAAGCCAAACACAAGGAATAAGAAAAATTAGAAATACAACGAATACCGCCGCCATCATTGTTGGAAATTGCTGAAACCCATAGAATAGAGATTCAGTGTTAATATGGAGCCATAAGTCAATTACATGGAGCGTTTGACCAGTAATTCCAAACTTGAATATAGAAGAAATGTATATACCAAGAATTGTTACCAACGCTAAGTAAGCCGACAGTGCGTATCTTCCTAAAGCGATAACGTAGATAAACAGCAAAGATAAGTATAACAATATGGAAGCTATATTTGGTATTGTCTGATTTTCAGTTAGAACCAAGAATAGTATAGCTAATATTACAATAGTAAAAACGGAAGTATATTTTTTCATTTTATTACAATTTTTACTTTTCCAAATGGCATTTCAGATACGGAAACAAACCAATTAGTACAGATTCCACGCCAAGAACTCGTGCGTACTACCTTTTGATAATACTGGGGCGATTATTCCAATAGTGTAAAATGTGTTTCGCTTGCAAGAGAAATGCAACTTGCCTTGAGATAGCCAGCCACAGAGATCTGAGGCTGGCTTTAATGTGTTTCAAATTACCCAACAAGAAGCACTAATGCGCTTCCTCCCAGTTGTTGGCGGCTTCTGCTTCTACTTTTAGGGGGACAGAGAGCTGGAGGACGGGTTCTGTCGCTTTTTCCATGGTGCTGATGACGAGTTTTTTGGTTTCCTCGGCCTGCTCTTCTGGCAGTTCGAAGATCAATTCATCGTGCACTTGCAGCAGCATTTGTGCGTCCAGGCCTGCGGTTTTCAGTACTTCATCCATGCGCACCATGGCGCGGCGGAGGATATCTGCTGCTGAACCCTGAATTGGGGCGTTGATGGCGGCCCGCTCGTAGAACTGACGCATATTCGGGTTTTTGGTGTTTACATCCGGGTAGTGAGCGCGGCGACCGAAGATGGTTTCCACGTAACCGTTTTCATGGACGAACTTTTTGGTCTCTTCCATGTACTCTTTGATGCCCGGGAAGCGCTCAAAGTAGGTTTTGATGTAATCACCGGCTTCACCACGGGAAATGCTGAGCTGATTGGCAAGGCCAAACGCTGAAATACCGTAGATGATACCGAAGTTGATGGCTTTGGCGCGGCGGCGGACGCTGGAATCCATGCCTTCAATCGGCACGCCAAACATCTCGCTGGCTGTCATGGCGTGAATATCCAGCCCATCAGCAAACGCTTGTTTGAGCTGGGGAATATCGGCCATGTGGGCCAGCACGCGCAGTTCGATCTGGCTGTAATCGGCAGAAATGAGCTTTTTGCCTTTTCCAGCGATGAAGGCCTGACGGATTTTGCGGCCTTCCGCTGTGCGGATAGGGATGTTTTGAATGTTTGGCTCAGAAGAGGACAAACGGCCCGTTGTGGTTGCGGCCAGCGAGAAGGAGGTGTGAACGCGGCCCGTATCCTGATTGATGAAGCCGGGCAGGGCGTCCGTGTAGGTGGATCTCAGCTTGCTCAGCTGGCGCCACTCAACAATCTTGCTTGGAAGCGCATGGCCTTGAGCGGCCAAATCATCCAGCACAGAGGCCGAGGTTGACCACGCACCTGTCTTCGTTTTTTTGCCGCCGGGAAGACCCATTCTGCCGAACAGGATTTCACCCAGCTGTTTTGGAGAACCGACGTTGAAGATTTCGCCTGCATCGTCATGGATTTCCGCTTCCAGCCGCGCAGCGCCCTGCGCAAACTCGCCGGAGAGCAAGGAGAGCATCTGACGGTCAATGGAAATGCCGCGGCGCTCCATCTTGGCCAGTGTTACCACCATTGGACGTTCGAGGCGCTCATAAACCACGGTCATCTGCTCAGCGGCGAGGCGCGGTTTAAGGATTTTCCAGAGGCGCAGAGTTACGTCCGCATCTTCAGCCGCATAGGCCGTGGCTTTTTCCAGTGGCACCTTGTCAAAACTGATTTGGGATTTGCCGGAGCCGCACACTTCCTTAAACGGGATTGGCGTGTGACCCAGCCAACGCTGAGACAGCTCATCCATGCCGTTGCCGCCCACGCCCGCATCTAGCGCATAGGAGAGCAGCATGGTGTCATCAAACGGGGCAACCTCAACGCCGTAACGCGCCAGCACGAGCCAGTCGTACTTCATGTTCTGCGCGATTTTGAGAACTGCCGGATCTTCCAGCATCGGTTTAAGGAGCGCGATGGCTTCCTTCAGTGGGATCTGGCCTTCCAGCAAACCGCCGCCGCCGAGGAGGTCCCCTTCGCCGTCCACATGCGCCAGTGGGATGTAACAGGCTTTGCCCGGCACGCTGGAAAGGGAGACGCCAACCAAGCCAGCTTCCATAGAATTGAGGGCATCTGTTTCCGTATCCACAGCCACATAGCCAACTTCATAGGCTTGCGCTATCCACTCCTGAAGTTGCTCAGCGGTGGAGATTGTTACGTATGCGGAACTATCCACGGGAATCGCTGATATTTCAGCCTTCAGTTTCTCGGCAACCGGTCCGGTAGACCAGATTTGATCCGCAGGTTGTCCCGCAGTATCCTCAGCTTTTGCAGCAGGTTTTGCAGTGCTTTCCCAGCCTTCTACGATTAACTCAATCGGTTCGATGTTCTCCAAAACTGCGCCGGTGAAGTCTGCAACTTTTTTGGTGAGGCTGTGGAGGCCGATTGCTTTGAGGAAGCCGATTGCTTCTGCACCATTTACATCACAAACAGTGAAATCTTCGACTGGCGTTTCCACCGGCACGTTTTCTTCCAGCTGCACAAGGCGTTTGGAAACACGGGCTTGATCTGCAAACTCGATGAGGTTTTCGCGGCGCTTCTTCTGCTTAATGGTTTCAGCTTGCGCCAAAAGAGTTTCCAGATCACCGAACTCGTTGATCAGCAGAGCTGCGGTTTTAAGGCCGATGCCCGGAATGCCGGGAACGTTATCAACGCTATCACCTGCAAGGGACTGCACTTCGACGACCTTTTCCGGTCCAACGCCGAATTTCTCAAAGACCTCTGGCGCGCCGATCACCTTGTTCTTCATGGTATCAACCATGCCGATTTTGTCGGTTACAAGCTGCATCAGATCTTTATCGCCAGAAACGATGGTCACACGAGCGCCTTGTGCCGCGGCTTGGCGGGCGTAGGTGGCAATGAGATCGTCGGCCTCATACCCCTGCTGATCAATGGCGGGTACGCCAAAGGCACGGGTTGCCTGACGGATCAAACCAAACTGGGGGCGCAGGTCTTCTGGCGCAGGTGGGCGATGCGCTTTGTATTCCGGGTAGAAGTCGTTTCGGAACGTTTTGCCGGACTTATCAAAGATCACGGCAAAGTGGGTTGGCTCCTCGCCTTTTTCTTTGGTGGGGCCGTCCTGCATCATCTTCCAGAGCATGTTACAGAAGCCGGAAACCGCGCCAATGGGCAAGCCATCGGACTTGCGGGTCAGCGGTGGCAACGCGTGATACGCACGGAAAATGAAGGTGGAACCATCAATCAGAATGAGATGATCGTTCTCTTTAAGAGCTGGGGCATTAGAATGTGTTGACATGGGCGCGATCATGCCTGCCACCGGCCCTTAAGAAAAGAGCAATTAATCCTTTTTCAATGATGTTTTAACGATCCGAACCAGCCTCAGGTTTTTCTGTGGTCATCGCGGGCTCTTCCTCTACGAAATAAGGCATAAAACCCGACTGATTGTTGCGGATGGTGGGTTTAAACTTTCCTTGCGGGCAAATGAAGATCAATTCATCCTGCAGACGGACCTGCTTACAATCTTTGTCGAGATCGTAAACGAAGCCGCCCGCATCTCCACTGAAATAGTAGTCGTTGGTGGTTGGCTCTTCTCCCGGGGTTACTTTCGGCGCTTCCAGTACGGACTTGTTGCAGAGGTCGCTAATCTTCTCGCGGTATTGAGATTGACCGAGGTCATTTGTTGGTTCGCGCTTCATGTAATCCTCAACGCACTCAGAAACCTCTCGCTCCATCTGTTGTTTTGGTGTGGGTGTTTTGGTCGTTTGGGCGTTGGCGAGGGCTGATAAACAGAATACGGTGATGACTGCGATGATAGCTGGCAGGCATCTGCCAGAATTTGAGTAGGCTTGACTGAAATATCGCATCTCACTCTCCGGCAGTTATTGGGCGACCGTAGGGCCGGGCAGGTTGAAATGCTCTGCGCCCTCCGGAGGCTTGAACTTGAAATCTTCAGGATGGAATTGCGGATCTAAGTTCCAACCACGGTAGGAGAGGTGCGTTTGTGGCAAGCCCTCCAATTCCTTATAAGTCACAATAAGATAACCGGGATACCCTGTCTCCTCATAAACCCACAACTGCCAATCCACCGCATCGTTAAAGAAGGCGAGGTGATGGGCGGTGCCTTCCGGCAAAACTTCACGCCCCACATAAAGGGAGCGAGTGGCGAGTTCATCAAGGACCATGTTCAGTTCAGGGTTGACCAAATCAATCCCCGGTAGCGTGAGCTGGAAATCGCTTCGCAGAACACCAATCAACGCTGCGACTGTGCCGGTAAAATCACCCTGCGTGTAAATATTCCGTGTCTCGTCGAAATAGGTGATGATGCCGTCATCCAGATACAATTCACTCTTGCCATCCGGGCGCGGCAGATCAATTTTGAGTTCACCTTTGCCAAGAATGTTGACGGTGTATTCGAACACAAAATTCAATGGAACCAGATCTTTGAAGATCCGTTCTTCACTGGCGTACACAGTGAAGCGCATGGACTCCACCGCTTTAAACTTCTCCAGCACCTCCAAAAGGATTTGCCGCGCCATGTCTTCCTTTGCTGCATGAGCGGGAAGCGGACGTAGCTCTACCCACGCAAGCGCGGACAAAATGAAAAGGATAGGCAGAACACTCAATGCTCTGAAGATCATGAGGATGTGTTCCCGGCCGGTATCTCAGGCTTCCTTGATGGCGAGCTGAAACGCATCAGCTCACGCCGTCAGGACAAGCCTAAGCAAGGACCGGAAAAACCCTCTAAACCCAACTGCTAAAATTGGGCGTGTCCTTGTCATGATTTAACAGCAAAACCCTCGAAAGTGGTTGTTTCGAGGGTTTTTGTTATTCGTCGGGGGCTGTCACTTTTCAAGCTGCTATGGGAGCAACGCTTTTGGAGCGAGGAAGCACTGCAACATACGCCCAAGTGGGCCTTTTAAAGAGGAATGTACCAAAACCGGTTTTATTTATGACCCAGAGCAAGATGATTGGCGAGACCGTTGCCATACAAGTCACGATCAACGCGATTATACCAGCGTCCGATATCACACCAAGCTTGAGCAAGATTGCGCGTGTCACTGCCATCGGGAAAAAGAATGCCAGATAAATCACGATGGAGTTCTGGCCCATGTAACTCAGCAGTTTAAGTGACTTTATATTGGACAGTAGCGCAGACACCGCGATCACAGCAAGCGCGCCCAAACCACCCAATGCCAGCGATGCAAATGGCAAGTCCGCATAACCGTAGTTAACAAACAACCCGTTCACCCCCCCCCAAATCAGCAAGAATGACAGGCCTTTGAGGACATTCTGGCGAATCCAATCCGCAATCACGAAAATATTCTGCGCGAAGATATAACCAGCAAAGAAGAACACAAAGCGTGAAGCGGTTTCATCCAACAACACCCAACCCGTGTGGATCTGACTGATTTGTAGAACGGACGCGACCACAAGTGTCGCCTGCCACGGCACTTTTGCTGAATGAAGAAGCTTGGTGATGACAAAGAAAATAGGCAGAGCGTAGATAAACCAAAGCGTGCCGAACGGCTGCACATAAGACAGTGCATATTGCGAGAATACACTGCTCCACCCGAACTCTGCTGCGAACGAAGGCGCTTTCAGCACAAACTGAATAGTAAGCCACAAAATGTAGAAGTAGAAGAAGTGTACGACTTTACGATCGACATACAGACGCCAGTCCCGCCCGATGGTGAGTGCAAGGAATAACCCGGAGATCATGAAGAAGTCCGGCATACGGAAGGGTTTTGCAAAGGCAACGATCTCGCCCATAAAGCCCATCTTGCCGATTGCTTCTCCAACCCCAAGCGTGGAATGCATCATGACCACGAGAAAGATACAAAATCCTTTCGCGTAATCCACCCAATCCACTCTATTGGAGTTTTGCTGCCCAACCATGAAATATCCTAATGCAACTGCGTGCTATTATTATTTTTCACAATTATAGGTTTAGGAATGGAGTAATGCTAGTTGCTGAAAATTAAAATTTTAATAAAAAGTTAACAAAATTCTTAAAATGCTTAATTATTAGCTCACCATCTTAATTCTTGCTTCTTTTTCAATGGCATGCCGCGTTTGAAGTTCTGAGAGGCGTTTCATCACTTCTTTTTTACCAGCCTCGGTCTCAGTGACTATAACCTCGTCCTGAAGCTGTTTGATCTCTTTTTGCAACTCAATTTCTCGTGGGAGCGCACCAGATTCGGCCATGATGCGAAAACCAACGGCATCTGCTGGGTCAATTAAAGCTGCCTCTGGCCTGCGGGGAAGAGGTTTTCCCTCTCCCTTGAGGTTTTTAAGCTGCCCTTTTGATTGCGCTTTGTTTATTTGACGCTCAATCAATTTGTCCCACAGAGCCATGGCTTTGTTCCTCAAATTATTTTTTTGATTCAGACCATCTGCAATTAATGTTTCCGCGGGTCATCCTCATCAGTAGCCCATGGGCTTATACGGTTCGGGTCATCTGAGTGCGGATGATTTGCTGCTTCATCTTCTCCATGACGGGAAGATTTCCACTCATCTTCATTCAAATCCACAGTACCATCCTTGCGGCGATAGCCCGGATTCACGTTGAGGTTCTGCACCTTAACGCGGCGGGAGAGATAGTTGCCAATCGCCTCGCGCACTGGTGGGATGAAGAGCAGGAGGCCAATTGCATCCGTAAAGAAGCCCGGAATGAGTAGCATCACGCCTGCAAACACGATCATCGCGCCATGCATCAACTCATGGCTTGGTACACGACCAGCATCCATTTCGCCGCGCATACGCATGAGCAAAGATACACCTTGCTGACGAAGCATGTATGATCCTGCTGCAGCAGAAGCTACAGTGAGCAGGATTGTTGGAATTGCCCCTATCACGCTCCCAACTTCAATAAAGAGATAGATCTCTATGGTTGGAACGAGAATGAAGCAGATAAGAAGGATGAATCCGAGTGGCATAGCGTCCGCGTTGGTTCTAGGCGTTTAATTTATTAATCACCTTTTTCAAGATGACCATACTCATATTTGGGTGTCTTGCAAAAATTGCAATAACTAATTTAACCTTATACTAGCGTGGTAAGACCTTAAAAAGGCATTGGGGTGGCCAAGAAATAGCTGGAAGTTGCTCATAGAAACCTTAAATTAGTGACAGAGCCTGTAAAAATGCGCTAGAGCAGCTTATCTAGATATCTAATGCATTTGATCATCGGCGCTTAGTCGCCACGAGTAAAGGACCGGTCGGTACTCGGAATGAACGAAATATTCGACGTCTACAACATAATCTTCCTTATTGCGGCAGTTGTTATTTTTCTGCGGTTGAGATCCGTATTGGGCAATCGTACCGGTAACGAGAATCAACCCCATGATCCGTACTCTGCTTCGCAAAATCAGGATTCCAAACAATCTCAGGCACCTGAGAATGATGACAACGTTATTCCGCTTCCAGGAAGCGAGAACGTGGATCATGACCCAGAGCGCGCGGAACGCGAAGCTCGGGAACAGGTTGAAGCTGAGATCGACAAGATGGCCAAAAAAGGTTCAGATTTGAACCATGGCCTGCGTGAAATCTGGAAGGCGGAACCGTCCTTCAATCCAGCAGAGTTTGTGCAGGGTGCGCGCAGCGCCTATGAGATTATTCTCATGTCGTTCGCGCAGGGTGATCGTCGATCTTTGAAAGACCTTCTCTCTCCTGAGGTGTTCGCCGGCTTCTCAGCCGCCATTGATGATCGTGAAAGTCGCAATGAGCGTGTTGAATCCACCTTTGTCGGTATCGACAAGGCGGGGATTGTGGAAGCCAATTTTAATGCGAAGGACAAACTGGCTGAAGTTACCATTCGCATTAAGGGCCAACTGATCACCGCAACACGCGATTCCGAAAATCGGATTATTGACGGCGACCCAACCGCAGTGAGTGAACTGACTGACGTTTGGACCTTCGCTCGTGTAACTGGTGAGAACGATCCAAACTGGAGACTGGTTGCAACGGAATCTGCATGACGCCTTCTTTCTTTCGCGGCACTAAGAGCATGATTATGGCACTTAGCGTCGCGGCGGGGATAAGTTCTGCTGCTGTTGCTGGAAAGCCTTTGAGCAGAGGCCAAGCCAATATGCGAAGCACAATGCTTTCCGAGCCACTTGTTCCAGACGAAATTGATGGATGGGCTGCAGATGATCATTCTGCGGCCCTTTCCGCGTTTCTGGATCATTGCAAAGCTGGCGAAGGTAAACCGCAAAAAACCAACACTTTTGGCATTAGCGACGCAGATCTACGCAAGATTTGCACAAAAGCACGCAAAACCAACGCAAGTGATGCAAAAGACTTTTTAGAACAGAACTTTACGTTTCACCGGGTCATCAAAAAGGGTTTTGTGACCGGTTATTATATGCCGGAGCTGGAAGGTTCCCTTGTGCGTACCGCGGACTATTCTATCCCCCTGCATGGCTATCCTCCCAATTTTAAAGTTATGCCCACACGCGGAGATGTTATTGATGGTGCTCTCAACGGCAATGACCTTGAGGTCCTTTGGGTAAAAGATCCGGTTGACGCTTTTTTTACGGCCATTCAAGGTTCAGCTAGAGTTCGGTTGCCAAATGGCGAGACACGACGCCTAGCTTATGCTGGAAAATCAGGCCACGATTATACGCCAATTGGCCGTATCCTCATTGAGCGCGGCGAAATCGCCAAGGAAAACATGTCGATGGATGCCATCCGTGCATGGTTATCCGCTAATCCGACCCAGCAAAATGAATTGTTTCGGCACAATAAATCCTACATCTTTTTTGAGGTACAATCCTCTGAAAATGCTGAGGTTTCAGCCATTGGAGGCGCCGGAACGCCGCTGACAGACCTGAGATCACTGGCAATTGATGATGATCTGCACACTTATGGCAGTTTAATTTTTGTCTCCAGTGATTTAAGGGAGTACGACACAACAGGAAATCGCTTCGCGAAGCTGATGGTTGCTCAGGATACTGGATCCGCAATTAAAGGCGCAGCACGAGGCGATATTTTTGTTGGAAGTGGTGCAAAGGCAGGTGCAATTGCCGGGAATATCCGTCACGACGCGGAGTTCTATCTCCTTGTTCCAAAATAACAATTGATCGTGGACGGATCGAATAAATGACGAATGGTGATCGCATAAAGCGGCCCAAAACAAAGCAACTTAGTGATGCTGACAAGAAATTGTGGGATCGCGTCAAAGCCACTTTGACGCCGATGCACAGGGATCGTCTTGCCGATTTGCTGGAGGATACGACGCAGCTATCCGAGCCTGAGCTGGAATTTGCGCACCCTCACGGGACTGTGCACCCTCAACCTCAGCTCAAACCGCAGCTGTTATCCCCGCCGAAACCACGCGCCTCTCAGAGCAAAAAATCTCGTGCTCTCAATGGGAAGACTGCGCCTGATTACTCGCCACCGAAACCCGTTATCCCCGCTATTCCTCCGCTTACGCCGCTGAACAAGAAGGAACGTAAAAAGGTTTCTCGTGGCGGTAAGGGCTATATTGACGCGCGGGTCGATCTTCATGGTTTGACGCAATATCAAGCCCACCAAAGGCTGACCTCGTTCATTTATCAATCTCAAGCCATAGGTTATTCCCTCGTGCTTGTGATTACAGGCAAGGGGTTAGACAGTGCCTGTTCCCCTTATGGAGATGACCGCGGCGTGTTGCGCCGGATGGTGCCGCAATGGCTCTCCCTTCCTGATATGCGCAGCTGTGTGGTAGGATTCGACCAAGCCCATGTTTCCCATGGTGGCGGTGGTGCAATTTATGTACGCATCCGCAAGCGCAAGAAATAAGGCAGGACGCTCAACACGATGACGCCTTTTGGAGCCAAAGTTAGAGAACTGCGGGTAAAGCAGCAAATCACTCTGAAAGAAATGGCCGAAGCTCTTTCTGTTTCCTCGGCATATTTGAGTGCGCTTGAACATGGAAAACGCGGCACACCGACTTGGTATATGGTTCAGCGCATTATAACCTATTTCAACGTTATCTGGGATGAAGCCGAAGAATTACAACGGCTTGCAGAACTCTCAAACCCCAAGATCACCATTGATACGGGTGGATTAACACCGCGCGCCACCGAACTCACTAATATGCTGGCAACTAAAATTAATAAGCTATCAGATGAGTCTCTGGAGCATCTCATCCATCAATTAAGAGTCGTTAGCTCGCGCGACAATATCTAGTCTAACTGGGCAAAGCTCTATAAAGTCGAATTGCTGACTTTTTTGAACTGGACTGCTGTTATGACGCCTGAAGAACTCAAAGTGGATCAACTGATTGACCCGAGCTCACTTCTCAACGAACTCAACGCGTTGGTTGAGGCTTATGATGGTGATGGCAGCAATTTCAAGCTACGCTGTGACGTCCTTGCAAAGCTGAAGGCAACTCAAAAAGCAGCCAGCATAAAGATTGAGGAACATCTGAAGGAGGATTCTCTCGGGCGGCGTTGTGCAGAGCGCCTTTCCTGCGTGCAGGATCACCTTATTCAGGTCATCTACGAGTTTGCGGTTACTCACGTCTATCCCATTGAAAATCCTAGTAAATCTGAACGCATCAGTGTGATTGCCGTTGGTGGGTATGGGCGCGGAACTCTTGCCCCGCATTCTGACGTGGATCTGCTGTTTCTCTGGCCGTACAAACAAACAGCCTGGGGCGATCAGGTCGTTGAGTTTATCCTCTATATGCTGTGGGATATGGGGCTTAAGGTTGGGCATTCTACCCGCAATCTTGATGAGACTATCAAGCAGTGCAAAGAGGATATGACCGTTCGAACGGCGATACTCGAAGCCCGTTATGTGTGGGGAAATCTTGAATTATTTCAAGAACTTATGTCCCGTTATGAAAAAGAAATCGTTTCCGGAACCGGTGCTGAATTTATTGCAGCTAAACTTGTTGAGCGCGACGAGCGCCATGAACGTCACGGGGCTTCCCGTTATCTGGTTGAGCCAAATATCAAAGACGGCAAAGGCGGGATGCGAGATCTAAACACACTGTTCTGGATCGCCAAATATTTCTATCGTGTTCCCAACGGGTTAGGCCTTGTTGCAAAGGGTGTTTTCTCTCGCCGTGTATTGAATCGGTTCCGAAAGAGTCAGGACTTCCTGTGGGCCGTTCGTTGTCACTTGCATTTTGTGACCAATCGCCCCGAAGAGCGCTTAAGTTTTGATTTTCAAAAGGAAATCGCTGATCGTCTTGGGTATATGGATCATCCCGGTATGCGCGCCGTTGAGCGGTTTATGAAACACTACTTCCTTGTTGCAAAAGACGTAGGAGATCTCACGCGTATTTTTGCAGCTGCACTGGAAGAACAACATGTGAAATCCGCTCCGAGTATTTCGCGGTTCATAGGTAGCTTTGTTCCCGGCAGCAGGCACAAGCGTCGATCTATCAAAGGAACCAAGGACTTCCTTGTTGAGAATGGGCGAATTATTTCGGCAAATCCTGATGTCTTTATCAAGGATCCAGTCAATCTCATTCGGATTTTCTATCTGATCGACAAAACCAATTTGGATTTACATCCGGAATTACTGAAACTGATTCGTCGATCCCGCAAATTGATCAACGCAGATTTTAGGAAGAACGAACAGGCCAACCGTTTGTTCCTGAAAACTTTGACGAGCCGCAGCGATCCTGAAACTGTGCTTAGAGCAATGAACGAATCGTCTATCCTCGGTCAGTTCCTTCCTGAGTTTCGGAAGGTGGTCGCGATGATGCAATTCAACATGTATCACCACTACACAGTTGATGAACATTTGATCCGCTCTGTCGGAGTTCTCTCAGAGATTGAACGCGGACTTGGCGGCGACAATCATCCGCTGGCGACTGACCTCATCAAAGCAGTCAACAGTCGGAAAGTTCTTTATGTTGCAATGCTTTTGCATGATGTTGCAAAGGGCAGGCCAGAAGATCATTCCATCGCCGGCGCAAAGATTGCACGGCGGATGTGCCCGCGCCTTGGTCTCTCTCGATCTGAGACTGACACGGTTGCGTGGCTCATAGAACAACATCTCGAAATGAGCACAGTTGCGCAATCGCGTGATTTGAGCGACCCGAAAACCATCAAGGATTTTTGCCGTAAGGTTCAAAGTCTCGAACGCCTGCAACTTCTTCTCATTTTGACGGTTGCTGACATCCGCGCTGTTGGTCCTGGCGTTTTCAACGGTTGGAAAGGTCAGTTGCTGCGCACGTTATACTACGAAAGCGAAACCATTTTGAGTGGTGGCCACGGACGCATGAGCAAGCAGCAACATGTTGAATTTGCTAAGCAAGAGTTGGCTGAAAACCTGAGTGGCTGGACGGATGAGGAACTGGATAGTTACCTCAACAGGCATTATCCGGCTTACTGGTTACGCGTCGACTTGAAGAGCAAAATAACCCACGCAAACCTTATTCGCACAATTGATGCGGAGGAGGAGCACCTTGCGACTTCCGTTGAACCGCATGCCTTTGAAGGTGTTACAGAAATTACAGTTCTTGCGCCGGATCACCCGCGCCTTCTTTCCACCATTGCTCGCGCTTGTTTTGCAGCTGGCGCTAATATCGTTGATGCACATATTGATACAACCAAAGATGGCTTGGCTTTGGATACTATCTACATCAGCCGAGAATTGCCGGAAGACGAAGACGAGCACAGACGTGGTGAGCGGATTAGTTGCTTGATCAAAGAAGCTCTGCGCGGAACCTCTCCCATTCCTGAGATGAAGACAGCGGCACAGAAAGCCAATGCACGAAACAAGGTGTTCTCTCTACAAACCACTGTTCTTGTTAGTAATTCATGGTCAGAGAGCTATACGGTACTTGAAGTAACAGGCCTTGACCGCGCTGGTTTGCTGAGTGATCTGACGACAGAGATTTCCGCGTTGAACCTGAATATCGCAAGCGCTCACGTTGGAACATTTGGCGAGAAAGCAGTCGATGTTTTCTACGTGACTGATTTGACTGGTCAGAAGGTTCACAATGTGGGACGTCAGGATTCCATTCGCGATAGATTGAGAAATGCCTTTGACGGCAAAAAGCCACAAAAAGCACCTACCAGCTCTCGTCGCAAATCTCAAAAAACTGCAGGTAAATGATTCTTTATGAGCCTTTTCAAAAGCTTCGCCACAGTTGGTGGCGCAACAATGCTAAGCCGTTTATGTGGGTTTGGGCGAGATGTGATGTTGGCTGCCTTCGTTGGCACCGGCCCTGTTGCAGATGCTTTCGTGGTTGCTTTCCGTTTGCCAAACTTGTTTCGGCGACTTTTTGCCGAGGGCGCTTTCAACTCAGCCTTCGTGCCGCTGTTTGCGCGGTCTGTTGAGGAGGATGGTGAAAAGGGCTCCCGTGAGTTTGCTGGCGAGATTGCCGCTGGTTTGTTCTGGACGCTGGTAGTTATCCTCGCGCTGGCAGAAGTTTTTATGCCGCTTTTGGTTCACTTACTCGCGCCGGGTTATTATTCTGATCCCGCAAAGTTTGATCTCACCGTATTAATGTCGCGAATTGCCTTCCCGTATTTGTTGTTTATGTCACTTCTCGCTTTCATCAGCGGAATCCTTAATACATTTCAGCGATTTTTAGCCGCAGCTATGGCGCCCGTCATGCTCAACCTCGTCATGATGGCAGTCCTTGCGGCTATTGGGTTCTATGGAATGAAGCCCGATCAAACCACAGGCGTATTGCTTGTTACCGGGGTTGCGATTGCCGGTGTTCTCCAACTTGGTGTTGTTGCTATTGGAATGAAGCGCCTTGGCTTTCGCATTCCAATCGTGCGGCCACGGTGGACGCCAAACGTTAAGCGCTTGCTGATTTTGGGTGTTCCCGGCGTTATTGCTGGCGGTATTACCCAGATCAACATTACGGTTGGGACGATCATCGCATCGCTGGAAAGTGGCGCAAATTCATACCTTTATTACGCAGATCGGATTTATCAGCTTCCGCTCGGTGTCGTTGGTATTGCCATTGGTGTGGTTCTACTGCCGAGCTTGACGCGTCAACTTCGCTCCGGTCAGGAAGACCTCGTTTATCATAGTCAAAACCGGGCGATGGAGTTTGCGTTGGCCCTAACCCTGCCGGCCGCTGTTGCCTTGGTGATCATTCCAGACACTGTTATTTCTGTGCTTTTCCAACGTGGTCAGTTTTCAAATGCAGCCGTTGAGCAAACTGCTCTCGCATTGATGGCGTTTGCCTTCGGTTTGCCAGCATTCGTTCTAAACAAAGTTCTATCTCCGGGCTTTTTTGCGCGGGAAGATACCAAAACACCTATGTATTTTGCAGGTGTCTCTATGGTGGTGAACGTCACGCTGTCCATTCTGTTATTCCCTAGCTTTAAACATGTCGGCATTGCGATCGGCACTACAGCTGCCGGTTGGGTCAATACATCGCTTCTTGCATTTGTATTGTGGCGGCGCGGTCACTTTGTGGTTGATGCTGCATTGATGAAGCGGATTCCGTTATTGGGCTTTGCAAGTGCGTTGATGGGTGTTGTTGTTTACGCTGGAACTATCGTTTTGGAACCACTTTCGGAATCTAACTTGTTTGTAGTGAGAGCAAGTGAGCTTATCCTGCTGGTTCTTATCGGCCTGATTTCCTTTGGAGTTCTGGTGCAATTGACTGGCACCGTGGATTTTCGCGCACAAATGCGGAAATTGCGGCGATAACAACCACCCCATTCAGGAAACCACTTGCACCGCACGTGATGGCTCGCCATAAACATGCCGTTCTGGTTAAATTACCAGCCCACAGGCCCTTCCACCGGCCGTAGCTTAGGGATTTGCGAAAATGACGGCGTTTCAGCCTCGCGTATTCTCCGGTGTTCAACCCACCGGAAACCTTCATCTTGGTAATTACCTTGGTGCTATTATCCGCTTCGTTCCGCTTCAGGACCAGATGCCGACTATCTTCTCCATCGTTGATATGCATGCAATCACGCTTTGGCAGGACCCTACTGAGCTGACACAGCAGACCCGCGAAGTAACGGCTGCTTACCTTGCGGCCGGTGTTGATCCGAAGAAGTCGATCATCTTCAACCAAAGCCAGGTGAAAGAGCATGCTGAACTGGCATGGATTTTCAACTGTGTCGCTCGCATGGGCTGGCTGAAGCGCATGACTCAGTTCAAGGACAAAGCAGGGAAACACGCGGAAAACGCTTCTGTTGGTCTGTTTGCTTACCCTAACTTGATGGCTGCGGATATTCTGGCTTATCGTGCAACTCATGTACCGGTTGGTGATGATCAGAAACAGCATCTTGAGCTGACACGCGACATTGCGCAGAAGTTCAACAACGACTTTGCTGAGCGCATTAAAGAGCTTGGCCTTGGAGTTCCTAATCCTGAGCCAACTCATGATGCACCGGAAGAAATCTTCTTCCCAATCACAGAGCCAATGATCGCTGGTCCAGCAACCCGCATCATGAGCTTGCGTGATGGTAACAAGAAGATGTCCAAGTCTGACCCTTCTGATCTTTCCCGCATCAACCTGACAGATGATCAGGATACGATTGCGAAGAAGATCAAAAAGGCAAAGACTGATCCGGAAGCCTTGCCAAGTGAAGTTGATGGTTTGAAAGACCGCGCTGAAGCTGACAACCTTGTTGGCATCTACGCTGCACTGGCAGGCCGCACAAAAGCTGATGTTTTGGTAGAGTTTGGCGGACAACAGTTCTCAGCATTCAAGCCGGCCCTTTCTGAGCTTGCCGTTGAAAAGCTGGCACCAATGAACAGTGAAATGCGCCGCCTGATGGATGATCCAAGCACAATCGATGCTGTTCTCAGGGACGGTTCTGAACGTGCTGCTGCGATTGCTGAGCCCGTTCTGCATGATGTTCGTCGCATCATTGGCTTCCTTGAAAGCCGCCGGGGCGCGTAAGGTTCAATATCAATATTGAGAGAGCCGTGGATCATCTGCGGCTTTTTCTGTTTTCGGGTTCAACCTTTGGTTTCCAATGCAACTAAAGAAAGATCCGAAAACGCAATAGATTACTTGACGTATTGGTTAATTCGCGGCCTAAGAGGCCTATATCGCTGGATATTTTCTGTGGCCGTGCTTATTTCGCAGAAAATTGACCGGAAATGCGCTCTATTTGCGCTGTGTTTATTGACAGAGGGCTAGTTGCACCCCTACATCCTTGCTGATTGATAGGTGGGGCTTCCCCCAATACATCAGATGGTCGGATTAATGATTGAAACTCGTATTGATCGACGGTTCGCTAAGCTCAAGGCTGAAGGACGTCCTGCACTCGTAACCTTTATTACAGCAGGAGACCCGGACCTCGCCACCTCACAGGCTATTTTGGATGCACTTCCAGAAGCTGGAAGTGACGTTATTGAGCTTGGAATGCCGTTTTCCGACCCTATGGCTGAAGGTGTGCCAATCCAGCTCGCGACGCAGCGGTCTCTGGGCAATGGCCACACCATGAATAAAACGCTCCAAATGGTGCGTGATTTCCGACAGAAAGACAACGAAACACCAATCGTTCTGATGGGGTACTACAACCCTATTTTCGTACGTGGTAGTGCAGCTTTTGTGAAAGAAGCTCGCGAAGCTGGTGTTGATGGTCTGATTGTTGTTGATGTGCCTGCTGAAGCAGATGACGAACTCTGCATTCCGGCAATTGAAGGCGGTATAAACTTTATCCGCCTAACCACACCAACAACTGATGACAAACGTTTGCCGACTGTTCTCGCCAATACTTCTGGTTTCGTTTACTACGTTTCCGTTACTGGTGTGACCGGCGCAGCAGCTGCTGATACGGCAGATGTTGCGAAGGCAGTCGGGCTTATCAAATCCCACACCGATCTTCCTGTTGCTGTTGGTTTTGGCATCAAAACCGCAGAACAGGCTGAAAAAATTGGCAAATACGCTGACGGTGTTGTGGTTGGCTCTATCCTTGTTGAGGCTATTCGGAAGAGCCTTGACGAAAACGGTAAGGCCACAAATCAGACACAAGCTGCTGTTACCGACCTTGTGAACTCACTACGTGTGGGTGTAGAAAAAGCTCGGAAATAAGCATTGCTTTACGTATGGCCCTTTTAATGGTCATTAAAAATTGAAAACGAAATTAGAGACAGGCGGCTGCCCGTGAACTGGATTAATAACGTTGTTCGGCCGAAAATCCGCAGCTTTCTTGAAAAGCGCGAAACGCCGGAAAACCTTTGGATCAAGTGCCCTGAAACCGGCGAGATGGTGTTTCACCGCGACTTGGAGGCAAACCAGTGGGTTGTGCCGAATTCCAACTTTCACATGCGGATCACCAGCAAGAAGCGCTTAGAGTACTTCTTCGATAATGGTGAATTCACGAAGATCGAGACTCCAGAAGTCGCTATCGACCCGCTGAAGTTCCGCGACCAACGCAAGTATGTTGACCGTCTGAAAGACGCAAAAGCCAAGACCGAGCTTGATGACTCCGTTTTGGTTGCGACTGGTAAGGTCAACGGCTACGACATGACGACTGCTGTGCAGGACTTTGCCTTTATGGGTGGTTCTCTTGGTATGGCAGCTGGTGAAGCTATCATTCGCGGCATCGAAGTTGCTCTCGAGAAGAAAACACCATTCGTTATGTTTGCTGCTTCTGGTGGCGCACGGATGCAGGAAGGTATCCTGTCACTGATGCAGCTGCCACGCACAACGGTTGCCGTGCAGATGCTTCGTGAAGCTGGGTTGCCGTACATTGTGGTTCTCACCAACCCAACAACGGGCGGTGTTACAGCTTCCTACGCGATGCTTGGCGATGTGCAGATTGCAGAACCGAATGCATTGATCGGCTTTGCTGGCCAGCGCGTGATTGAACAGACAATTCGCGAGAAACTGCCAGAAGGCTTCCAGCGTTCTGAATACCTTCGTGATCACGGCATGATCGATATGGTCGTTCACCGTCATGACATGAAAGAAACTATTTCCAAACTGTGTAACCTGCTGTTGAAGCGGGAGACTTTGCTGCCAGAGCTTAACGAAGAGCCTGTTGAAGCGGAAGTAAGCACAGAGGTTGCGGTAACCTCCTAAGCTCTTACTGCTTGTGGACTTACGCATTGAATTTTAAAGTCCGGCATAATCGTGCCGGACTTTTTCTTTATCTGGATGTCCTACGAGATTTGAAAGCGGATCAAAATGAACAAAATCAATGCCGCCCTTGATCGTCTGATGAAACTTCATCCCGATGAGATTAATTTGTCTCTAGACCGCATGCTTCGCATTTTAAAGGCGCTGGGGAGCCCTGAGAAGAGCGTTCCACCAATCTTTCATATCGCAGGGACGAACGGCAAAGGTTCAACTGGTGCCTCCATCAGGGCACTGCTAGAGGCGCAAGGGAAACGAGTTCACGTTTATTCGTCTCCACATCTGGTTCGCTTTAATGAGCGCATACGGTTGGGGTCAACTGGCAAGTTCGTCGACGACGATGCATTACTTGTGGCCATTGAACGGGTTGAAAAAGCCAATGGCGGAGAAGAGCTCACCTTCTTTGAGGCAACGACAGCGGTGGCATTTTGCCTTTTTGCAGATACGCCCGCTGATTATCTCGTTCTGGAAGTTGGTTTGGGTGGTGTTTTGGATGCAACCAATGTCATTGAAAAACCACTGGTGAGTGTGATTACGCCAATCTCCAAGGATCACGAAAACTTTTTGGGTAACAGCCTTGAAGGGATCGCGCTGGAAAAAGCGGGAATTATCAAACCCGGATGCCCTGTGGTGGTTGGACCACAGACCGATGCTATTCGCGATTTAATTGAAAACACGGCTGGACGTCTTCGTGCTCCAGTTTGGTTTCAGGGTCAGGAGTTTTCCGCCTGGGACGAGGGGGGACGGCTCGTTTATCAAGATGAGTTGGGCCTGTTAGATTTGTCTCCACCAAAGCTTGCCGGCTTCCATCAAATCTCAAACTCCGGCCTGGCACTTGCAGCGATCCGCGCAGCAGGCTTGCTTGAGGGAGATGATGCGCAAAACGTTTGCGACAAGGCACTCCGCTCCATCAATTGGCCAGCGCGGATGCAGCCGCTTTATGAAGGCGCGTTGTTTGATGAGCTTCCGAAAAACTGTGAAATCTGGGTGGATGGTGGCCATAACCCCGGAGCGGCTGAAGTCATTGCCTCATTTCTAGCGGACCTCACCGATAAAGCATCCCGGCCAACCTATCTCGTGATGGGTATGATGAACACAAAGGACCCGGAAGGTTTCTTCGAGCAGTTCGAGGGCTTGGCGAAACATGTCCTATGTGTGCCACTAACAACCACACAGGCAGGGCGCTCTCCCATTGAACTGGCCGAAATTGCAAAGGCCTCTGGTCTTTCTGCGTCAGCTCACGGCAATCTGGACCGCGCTATAGCGGAAATTTCTCGGCGATCTAAACTGGATAATGAAGCACCTCGTATTTTGTTTGGTGGTTCTCTCTATCTTGCTG
The DNA here is from genome assembly GCF_900104145.1 of Pseudovibrio sp. Tun.PSC04-5.I4. Lineage (NCBI taxonomy): Bacteria > Pseudomonadati > Pseudomonadota > Alphaproteobacteria > Hyphomicrobiales > Stappiaceae > Pseudovibrio > Pseudovibrio sp. Tun.PSC04-5.I4. The sequence continues at coordinate 2,995,996 of NZ_FNLB01000006.1, forward strand.
GCGAAATACTGGCTCGAAACGGCACGCTACCAGAGTAAGTAGGCATCGATTCAGATGCGAAACATTTATGAATTCGGACTCGAAATAACCAAATCAGCAAAAAGGGAGGCTCCCGCCTCCCTAAAATTCCCAGAAAATCAATTCCGTTTAACCTTCCAAACCTTCAAAAAGTGCGGTTGAAAGGTAACGTTCTGCGAAGCTTGGGATGATGATGACGATGTTTTTGCCTGCCATTTCATCTCGCTTTCCAACTTCAATTGCGGCTTTTAAAGCAGCGCCTGAGGAGATACCGACAGGGACGCCTTCCGTTTTCGCGACTTCCCGAGACAGTGCGAATGAATCTTCGTTAGAGACAGTCACGACTTCATCGTAAATTCCGGTATCCAGAACACCTGGCACAAAACCAGCGCCAATACCTTGAATTTTATGGGGACCAGGCTGGCCGCCGGAAAGCAGAGGGCTATCCGCAGGCTCTACAGCAACAACGTGCAAGTTTGGATTGCGTTCCTTGAGCACCTGAGACGTGCCTGTGATGGTTCCACCCGTTCCAATGCCAGAAACGAATACGTCTACGTGGCCGTCTGTATCGTTCCAGATTTCTTCCGCTGTGGTTTTGCGGTGAATTTCTGGGTTTGCCGGATTTTCGAACTGCTGAGGAATGATGGCATCAGGCAGTTCTTGCTGAAGTTCTTCAGCGCGGGCAATAGCGCCCTTCATGCCCTTTGGTCCTTCTGTCAGGTCGATCTCAGCACCCAGAAGCTTTAGCATTTTTCGGCGTTCAATGGACATGGTCTCAGGCATCACAAGGATGAGCCTATATCCTTTCGCTGCCGCAACAAATGCAAGTGCGATACCCGTATTACCAGAGGTTGGTTCAATCAGCGTGGTTTTGCCGGCCACGATTTTACCGGAGGCTTCCATCGCTTCAATCATAGCAACACCGATACGATCTTTCACGCTTGAGATCGGGTTGAAGAACTCAAGTTTGGCAAGCAAGTTTGCTTTGACACCATGAGCTTTCGCCAAGCGATCCAAACGCACGATTGGCGTATTGCCGATTGTCTCTGTGATTGAAGAGTAAATTTTTCCACGACCGGGTTTGGAAGTGCTCATCGAAATCCCCTTTGCGCAATCTAACTAAATCAATTTGAGCCCGTTTCTACCTCAAGAATCTAAAGGCCTAGGCTCATGAAACTCTGATTGAAATGTAGGTAGTGCTAAGGGTGTTTTCGAGGTTTCAAAAACCCCAAAAACCGTAACTGGTAGAATTGAGTTGCTAAATTAGGCCATAAAATAGAAATACGTTCTATCACAAGTTGAGATTAGGACTGACTTTCACATCATCTCCGGTTTAGCTTTGCAGAAGGGATTTTTTATACTGACATTTTTGCGATTTCATTTAGGCCAAGCAGTGTTGGTAACTCCGACATATCACCGAACGTGACAGCGCCAAGCGATTTGGCCTGCGCAATATCGGCATTTGCATCGCCAGTGTAATTGAATACGCGCATACCCGCCGCTTTTGCCGCTTTGATGCCAGCAATACTGTCTTCGATGACAACGCACTGCTCGGGCTTAAAGCCCATACCTTTTGCTGCATAAAGGAAGATATCCGGTGCGGGTTTGCCCATTTTGCAATCCTGAGCGGAATAGAGCACATCTTTAAAGGTATCCCAGAGCCCAGATGAGCCGAGTGTCATCTGCATCTTCTCGTAACGACCAGAGGAGCCGACGCAGAATGGTATGCCTGCCGTTTTGAGATGCGCAACCATATCCAAAATACCCGGAATTGGTTCGATACCAGTTTCAAACGCTTTGAGATCCGCCAAACGCACTTGAGCGGCCCAGTCCTCTGGCAGTTTAGTACCGCTTAAGCGCTCTGCTTCTTCTTTAATGGTATCCATCGCCGTTCCGGTAAAACGGTGATGGCATTCCAAAGGAGAGAAATCCAAGCCGATCTCTTTCATGAAGCCTGACAAGACTTCATTCGCAATTGTTTCGGTGTCAACAAGCACCCCATCGCAATCAAAAATCACCAGTTCCGGCTTCATGCTAATTCCTTGTATTTCTTAGAGTCCTGAGGAGCCAAACCCGCCAGATCCGCGCTCTGTGGTTTCTAACTGCTGCACTTCTTCGATGAGAACCTGTGTAACAGGAGCAACTACCATCTGAGCGATCCGCATACCACGTTCAATTATGAACGCTTCCTCGCCAAGGTTGATGAGAATGACTTTCACTTCACCGCGATAGTCAGCATCAATAGTACCCGGCGTATTGAGTACCGTAACACCATGCTTGGCCGCCAAACCTGACCGGGGGCGAACTTGCCCCTCGTGCCCGTCTGGAAGAGCGATGGAAAGGCCCGTTGGCACCATTGCGCGCTTTCCCGGTTGCAATTCAATACTCTCAGTATTTGCAGCTCTTAAATCCAAACCAGCTGCTTGAATGGATTGATAGGCTGGAAGCTCTAGACCTTCGCCGTGGGGAAGGCGCGTAATTTTAAGCGTTTTCGTCATCTGAATGCCTATTGATATGCGACCACCTATCTAGCAGGAGAATTCCGTTCCTTCCAGTGCTGGATTTCAAGAAGACACGCACTGACGAACTGATTGGTGCACTATTAGTGAACAGTCCTATCAATTTTAATGCCATTGGCGAGCATTACTGAATGGATTATGTTCACTTGGACGAAAATTTCATCAACATAACGAAACGAAAAGCGTTTCACATGAAACAATCCCCTTTATTTCTACCCCATGGCGCGCCGGACCTCGCAGTGAGCGAACATCTGGCATCCTACCAATTTTTACAAAACCTCCCCGGTTCAGAGACTTCCCCGCAAGCGATTGTGGTGGTCTCACCCCATTGGCAAACTGAGCGATTAGCGCTCAACGCCGCCGGTCCCCTGAAGACAATTCATGATTTTCGCGGTTTTACGCGTGAACTTCATGAAATTGAATACCCCGCCGAAGCACCAGCTTGGTTGGTCCATAAAGTTCAGGATGCCGTTACACGCTACGGACTGGCAATTATTGAGGATGACACATGGGGACTGGACCACGGGGCATGGGTACCGCTCAGCCTTGTCTATCCCGAGGGCGGAATCCCGATTGTTCAGGTCTCATTGCCGCATTCTTATGGCCGGGAAGACAGTTATCACCTGGGCAGAGCGTTATCGTCGCTGAGTAACGAGGGAATTCTCATAATCGGTAGCGGAGCGTTGACGCATAACTTCTCGGAGCTTGGGATCGAAGGAGAACAAGTGCCTAACTGGGCATTGGAATTCGATCATTGGATTTCAGATCAACTTTCCAAAGGAGAGCTTTGTGCATTGTTGTCCTCAGGCAATCACAGGCAATACAATAAGGCTCTGCCAACAGACGAGCATTTTTTGCCACTTCTTGTCGCTTTAGGGGCCGCAGGCTCGAAAGCCTACGGCGAAAAACTGCATGAGAGCTTTAGTTACCGCTCAATCAGTATGAGTGCCTTCAGGTTTCACCACTTAGAAACCTGAGCGTTCTTAGTTCAACTCGTGGAATTTTTGCTTCAACGCGTACAGAGCTTCATGTGCCTGACGAGGTGTCATGTCATCAGGGTCGAATGTTTCTAGGAGCTCGGAAAGTTCATTCGATACAGAGGCTTCAGGCTCTTGTTCCGGCTCCGGAATTGTATTCAGGGGCTGGGAGAAGGATGCAAACAGCGGCAAGTCATCCAGTAATGTTTTAGTTGGCTTATTGGTGTCTTGCTCTTCCAGCTGAGCGAGGATCTTCCGTGCACGGTTCACAACTGACTTTGGCAATCCCGCGAGTTTGGCAACCTGAATACCGTAGGAGCGATCTGCTGCGCCTTCTACAATTTCGTGCAGGAAAACAACGTCACCCTTCCATTCTCTCACACGCACGGTTGCATTATTAAGGCGCTCCAGACGCTCTGAGAGGGCCGTAATCTCATGGTAATGCGTTGCAAAGAGTGATCGGGAGCGATTTGTTTCGTGCAAATGTTCGATAGCGGCCCACGCGATGGAAAGACCATCAAACGTTGCGGTACCTCGGCCAATCTCATCAAGAATAACCAGTGAGCGATCTGTCGCCTGATTGAGAATAGCTGCCGTTTCCACCATCTCCACCATGAAGGTTGAGCGACCTCTGGCAAGATCATCGGCGGCACCCACGCGTGAGAACAGGCGGTCAATCACGCCAATATGCGCGTTCGTTGCGGGAACGAAACTACCCATTTGCGCAAGTACGGCAATCAAAGCATTTTGGCGCAAGAAAGTGGATTTACCGGCCATGTTGGGACCAGTAATCAACCAGATCTGCCCATTTTCAAAGGTATCCAGCGGTCCAAGGTTTACATTATTGGCTACAAACGGCTCGCCAGACTTTCGCAGCGCTTGCTCAACAACCGGATGGCGACCACCTTCGATGGTGAATGCAAGGCTCCCATCAACTATCGGGCGACTATAACCTTCTGCTTCCGCCAGCACCGCAAGAGACGTGGAGACATCCAAAATAGCGAGCGCTTCAGCAGCTGCTTTGATTTGTGCTCCCGCTTCCACAACGGCTTTGGTCAACTCATTGAAGATTTCCAGCTCAATAGCCAGCGCGCGTTCACCAGCACTTGCGATTTTGCTTTCAAGATCCGCAAGATCTGTAGTGGTAAAGCGCATTGCGCCGGCCATGCTCTGGCGGTGAATGAACCTTGCCGGGTTATCCTTCATCGGGTCAGATTGTGCTGTTGGGGCTTCCATAAACCAGCCAAGCACGTTGTTGTGTTTTATTTTCAACGAGCGAATGCCAAGCTCTTCTGCAAGGTCCGCCTGCATTTGAGCAATGACCTTGCGGCTTTGATCTCGCAGGGCTTTAAATTCGTCTAAATCCGCATGGTACCCCGCAGCAATAAAGCCGCCGTCCCGCTTGAGAAGAGGGGCCTCGTCTGCAATTGCCTGCGCCAGCTTTTCGCCCAGAGCATGTGGAGCTTGTTCCAATCGCTGGACTGCAAAAACGACTTCCTGAGGATACGCACCACCGGATGCCAGCAAACCAGCGATTTCACGGGCTGACGTCATCGCGTATGCGATCGACTGCAAATCACGCGGGCCTCCACGATCAACAGCTAAGCGAGACAACGCGCGAGACATGTCTGGTGCAGATTTCAAGAGGCTGCGAATACCTTCACGCTGCAGGGTGTCAGATGCAAAAAACGCAATTGTATCTTGTCTTTGGCCAATTTGTTCCGGATCCGTAAGGGGACCAGCAAGGCGGCTTGCGAGTAACCGGGAACCCGCGCCAGTCACCGTTTTATCAATGGCTGACAGCAGACTGCCACGGCGCTCACCGGAGAGGGTACGTGTCAATTCCAGGTTGGCGCGCGTTGCCGGATCAATCAGTAACTGGCCTGCAGCGGCCTCCTTTACTGGAGGATCCAGAGGAGGGCGCTCACCCAGCTGAGTTTTATCGATATATGCCAGAATGCCACTTGCTGCGATCAATTCAGCGCGTGTGTAATTGGCAAAACCGTCCAACGTACCGACGGAGAAGTAGGAGGAGAGGCGGTCTTGAGCTGTTGCGCCGTCAAAGAATGTGCGTGGGACTGGAGACAATGCCGCGCCGAGTCCTTCGACTGTCGCCCGCAATTCCGCCTCCTGCAGCAGCACATCTGCCAGTACCAGTTCTGATGGGTCAATACGCGCCAGATCCGCGGCGAGGCGAACATCATCGCTTTCAGCAACACGGAACATGCCGGTCGACATATCAACCCATGCCAGACCGTAGGTGTTGCCTTCAGATGTGCTGCCACCTTTCAGGCGCGCTAAGGAGGCGAGGAAGTTGTTTTTATTCGCATCCAAAAGGCGTTCTTCGGTGATCGTGCCCGGCGTTACCAGACGCACAACATCACGGCGTACCACTGATTTTGCACCGCGCTTTTTGGCTTCAGCGGGGTTTTCCAGTTGCTCGCACACAGAAACGCGATGGCCGAGGCTAATCAGTTTTTGAAGATAATCATCGGCTGCATGAAAGGGAACGCCGCACATGGGAATATCCTCCCCATCGTGCTTGCCACGTTTGGTAAGTGTAATACCGAGTGACCGCGACGCGATTTCGGCATCCTCAAAAAACAGCTCGTAGAAATCACCCATCCTGTAAAACAGAAGGCTGTCCGGATTGGCCGTCTTGATTTCAATAAATTGCGCCATCATGGGTGTGACGCGGCCTTTAGCTGGGGAAGGCTTTTCAATATCTGCAGTAGTCATGACGCAGACACTAGCAAATGGTTCTATGTGTTTCACCCGTGTCCGTTTAGTTCACAGCTTGAGAACGAGAAATTACGGGGATAATGTCAGCCAAGGATACTATAAAGAACGCTGCACATAAGGGTGAGGAAAATTTCACATGCCAACCACTGATAAAACAGCAAGCTCTCAGGTCAGTTTCACTGATCAAGACGCGCTGAACTTTCACCAAGAGGGAAAGCCGGGTAAGCTTGAAATTACGCCAACCAAACCAATGGCCACTCAGCGAGACCTGAGTTTGGCTTATTCCCCTGGCGTTGCTGTACCAGTGCTGGCAATTGCAGAAGACCCAAGCAAGGCTTACGATTACACCACGAAAGGCAACATGGTTGCCGTTATTTCGAATGGCACCGCGATTTTGGGCCTCGGCAACCTTGGCGCTCTTGCTTCCAAGCCTGTGATGGAAGGGAAGGCCGTTCTTTTCAAACGCTTTGCTGATGTGGATTCCATTGACCTCGAAGTGGACACCTCAGACGTTGAGGAATTCATCAACAGCGTAAAACACCTCGGCCCTTCATTCGGCGGCATCAACCTTGAAGATATCAAGGCACCTGATTGTTTTATTATTGAACAACGCCTGCGTGAAATCATGGATATTCCGGTATTCCATGACGACCAGCACGGCACGGCTATTATCGCAGCCGCCGGTTTGATGAACGCAGCCCACATGACGGACCGCGACCTTGCTGATGTGAAAGTGGTTTGTAACGGTGCCGGTGCAGCTGGTATTGCTTGTATCGAGCTGATTAAAGCAATGGGTGTTCAGCATGAAAACGTCATCCTTTGCGACACAAAAGGTGTGATTTATCAGGGCCGTGAAGCTGGAATGAACCAGTGGAAGAGTGGCCACGCGATTAAAACAGATAAAAGAACACTGGAAGAAGCGCTTGACGGTGCTGATGTGTTCCTAGGCGTTTCGGTTAAAGGGGCCCTCACACCTGACATGGTGAAGACCATGGCACCTAACCCGATTATCTTTGCGATGGCGAACCCTGACCCTGAAATCACCCCGGAAGACGCGAAGGCAGTTCGGCCAGATGCGATTGTTGCAACGGGCCGCTCTGACTATCCAAATCAGGTAAACAACGTTCTTGGTTTTCCATACATTTTCCGCGGCGCTTTGGATGTTCACGCAACAACCATCAACGACGAGATGAAAATCGCGTGTGCACAGGCGCTTGCAGAGTTAGCGCGTGAAGATGTTCCTGATGAAGTTGCAGCTGCTTATCGCGGTAGCCGACCTCGTTTCGGACCCGAATACATCATTCCGGTTCCGTTTGATCCACGTCTGATTTCCCGTATTCCGCAAGCCGTTGCACAAGCTGCAATGGATAGCGGAGTTGCTCGCCGTCCGATTGTGGACATGGATGCGTATGGTGCACAGCTGCAAAGTCGCCGTGACCCAATTGCCGGAACACTGCAGCGGATCATCTCCAAAGTTCGCCAGAATCCAAAGCGGATTGTGTTTGCGGAAGGCGAAGAGCCTGCTGTTATTCGTGCGGCCTCTGCTTTCGTTGCACAGGGACTTGGTGAAGCTATTCTCGTTGGCCGTGAAGATGAGATCCGCGCCAATGCGACATCTGCTGGCATTGATGTAAGCCGCCCAGGGATTCGCCTGGAAAGCGCGCGTACCTCAACACGCAATGCGGACTATGCAGATTACCTTTACTCCCGCTTACAACGCAAAGGGTACCTCCAGCGCGATTGTCAGCGTCTCGTCAACAATGACCGTAACTATTGGGCCTCTATTATGGTCGCACGCGGTGATGCGGATGGTGTTGTAACGGGCACTACACGAAATTATTCCGTTGCGTTGGAAACGGTAAGCCGGTGCATTGATACCAAGCCGGGACATCGGGTCATTGGTGTTTCCATTGTTATTACGCCGGGTAAAACCGTTCTTGTCGCAGACACCGCTGTTCATGAAATGCCAACATCTGAAGAGCTAGCAGATATTGCAGAGGAAGCAGCCCACGTTGCTCGCCGCCTAGGCTCTGAGCCTCGCATCGCAATGCTTGCATACTCCACCTTTGGTCATCCGCATGGTGAACGCACAGAACGTCTTCAGGAAGCCGTGAAAATCCTTGATCGTCGCCGTGTTGATTTTGAATACGATGGAGAAATGGGTGCTGATATCGCGGTCAACATGGACAAAATGGCTGCCTATCCATTCTGCCGCTTGAATGGACCAGCTAATGTTTTGGTTATGCCTGCGTTCCATTCTGCATCCATCGCAACCAAGCTTCTGGAAGAACTCGGTGGCTCTACACTGATCGGTCCATTGCTGGTGGGTATGGATAAGCCAGTTCAGATTGTGCCAATGGGTGCGAAAGACAGCGAGATCTTCAACATGGCAGCTATTGCGGCTTACAACATCACTTAGCTTGGCACGAGAGAGTACTTAAAAAGGCGCCGCATCAGCGGCGTTTTTTGTGCTCAAATCCAAATAGGCAAAGGGTACAGACAACTTTAATATTTACATATCTTTCCAAAATGACCTCCCAGCATCAAACACCTCTTCACTATATCCCGGAAATGCATGAGGGATTAATACGTATTTTGGGTACTGTTATGAGCAGTTTGATAGCGTCTGGAAAGGCGGAGTTTTGGAGTTTATCTATGTCTAAAAGTAAGATTGAAGTTTCAGAACATAGGTGGGCGCAGAAGGTTTACCAGGTTCAGGCTTGGAAATTTGAAGGTTACGATGGTGACCCAACACCAGCCGACGTTATTGCACATTGCAAACAAAAGAATGCGAATTTCAAGAAAGACCTGAAAAAATTCAAATCTCAAACGAGTCTCCTAAAAACCAAAGAACAAAGAGAGACTTTTGATGGTTTGTATAATAGAGCGACGGTTTTTATCACGCATGCAGACGATCACTTAAAAAAGAAAGAAATCGACGAAGCCGATAACTCACTTGATGATGTGAGTGCTCTTCTTGACGGTCTGGGACGCGTCTTTCAGGCACAAAATTCTGGTATGAATGACAAAAATGGTTCTCACTCTCAAAATGGCCCACGAAATGAACCAAACACCGCGTCTCAAAAAATTAAAGCAGCTGAATACACCGCACGTCTAAAAGACAGTAAGGCTCACCGAAAGATCTTTGTCGTTAAAGAACAAAGAGAAAATTTTGACCAACTTTTCAAACAGGCAGCCTGGGTTACGAGCGAAACAGACAAACTCATAAGTAAAAATGAGACGCAAACGGCTGATGACCTACTGTTTCAGGCTGAATCTTCGTTACAAGGCCTCGAAACCATTATCGCACTTGGCCGGCAAACCGCTGAAGAATATGAGAGTGTAAAAACAGCTATCCAACTAGCGAAAAGCAGAATGTCAGAAGCTTACGGATTGCGTAAAGCGATAACCAACAAAGGAAAACAGAAAGAGTTTTCGGGACAACACAAGCAGGCCAAGGATCACATAAAACAGGTAGAGAACCTACTAAAGCGGGGGGATGTAAAAGGCACCCGACCTGTGCTTGCTTCGCTCTCCTCGATAGTTGAAAAACTAGACGCCGCGGTAAACATTGTCAGAGAAAAAGAATGGGCACCGCTTGATGAAAGTTACAATCGTAAGCTGAAAGCCAATAGAGCTGAGATGCAATCATACTACCAGCAGATCAATACCATTCCAGACAAAGCTGCCAAGAGGAAATTTGAGAAAAACTATGCAACAGCTATTAATTTAGTAGCTGAGACTAGCGACATCATAGAACGCGACGGACAAGCCGCCGAAGAGACTGTCAAAAGCAATCTCACTGCATTGGAAACCATAATTACTGTATTGGAAGACTGTGTCGTCAATGCATTAGTTGCTGCGACAAACCCAGGAAATGCAGATACCAACCAACAACAAAGCACTACCACTGACAGGAATATATCAGACCTAAATGCCTGTCGCGCTGAGTTAGAGGCTGCTCAATCGACGCTCAATACGACTTTGGGGAAGCGCGGAGTACTTTCTGATCCTGAATTAGCGCATGAATTCCAACAATACGGGACTGCAGCGCAGGCATACATAACAGAGGGCCTTAATTATATTTCAGGTGGAAAGCTTCAAGAGGCGCGGGGGAAATTAGCGGCTTGCACGTCCGCAATCACTTCCATGGAGTTTTCCATAGGAGCCTCCCAAACCACAGACCCGAGAAGTCGTCAGCAGGAGAATGGCGGTGCTACCAACCAAATTGCCAACGAGCAAAAGGAAGCAGAGCTTCGTCAAAAAGCCAATGCCTATCGGAATATCCTGAAGGACACTAGAAAAACACAGAAGCAACTAGAAGCGCACCGCTCCAAGATTGTTGACCCTGAGAGATTGAACGAATTTGACCTTCTCATAAAGCAAATTAATGAGCTAGTACCAATAATTGGACGGACACTCGCCTCAAGACAACCTGGCAGAATTGAAAAATCAGAGCAGTTACTTCCTGCGCTTCAAGAAGCCTCGCAAAAAGCAAAGGCAATCATTGATGCCGTACTTGCAGCTGCTGATGCAAAGGCCAAGGAGCCCAAACAGAAAAAGATTAAATACAAAAACGGCGCTAGAGGCATCCGGAACAATGTAAATGCGCGCGAAAAGCCAAGTGGTCCTAATCCCGAGTTTTATTGCGAAAAGCAAGACGGTCAGTTCTGCCTTAAACATGCGATGAACGCTTGTCTTGGTTTTGGGGCAATCTCCGTGGAAGATATGGAAGAAGGACTACTGCAGGTCAATATTGATGGCTTCAAAACCCAAACTGAACCCCAGACCTTCAGCGAACTGAAAGGGTATTATCCAAACCTGACACTTCCAGAAATGCGGAAGCAGATCGCAAAGGATCCAGAGAAGTTCTATCGCAATGCCGCTAAGGCCCAATATGAGACGCTTTTCGGTACGACCCCAGCCGAAGTAATTAGAACCCAAGGTTCAGAACCTACAATGGGGCTTGCAATCGTCAATGCAAAACAGAAAGAGCTTGGGTTACCAGAACTAAAAGATACTTGGCTCGAGAAACCTAAAACGTCAGCGGACGTTCAAGCAAACGTTGATAAAGTCAAAGAAATTACAGAGAAAAATGGTGCCGACCGATTGGTTATAGGCGCTGGTGGCCACTTTATCGCCCTCAGAAAAAATGCAGAGGATGAATGGTTTGAGGTTGATAGTCTGGCAGATGGTGCAACCCGGATCAACCTTGATGAATACATCAAAAAACAGGCTATCAATAACAAGGAAGCACTCGCGATCCTTCACTTTTCTGAGGAAGTGACTTACAAAAAAGATAAAGGCGCTTCTGGCCAGAGGTAGGCTTTTGCTCTAGGGAAAATAGCAAGCGCGTTGGTTAAACGCGCCGCATATATCCCTTGTGAACCCAGCCGATTTGCTCGGATGTTTGCGGATCACGGATACCTAACCAATTTCCTTTGCAATCGACAATATTTATTGCTTGGTTTGGTATCAGTCTACCAACCACGTTGTAATTTGTTCCGGGTCCGGTGCGGAGATTAAGAATTCCAGACTTCAACGGTTTCACTGCATAAACACCAGCACAGGCTTGGTTGAACCCAATAGGAATCTGCGGTTGATGTTGGTAAGGGGTTTGTGCTGCTGACTGATTTGAAAAAACTAGCAATGACCCACAAATAGTCAACGCAATCAGTCCTTTGCGGCGGGTATCAGAATTTCTCATTGGTCTCGTCCTTTATCAGGCTCTTTGAATGACCTACATAGGGTGACAAACCCCGATTATTTTGGTCTAACAATCCTACTGATATTGCTTGAACACGGTGCAAATATGGTCTCTTCCGCTATGATAAAAATCTGCGGTATCTCTACTGAAGAAACAGCTGACGCGGTTACTAATGCTCATGCCGATATGATTGGTTTTGTGTTTTTTCCTAAAAGTCCCCGCCATGTTTCTGTGAAACAGGCTAAGGAACTGGCAGATCACGTGAGAGGCAAAACGAAAATTGTAGCCCTCACAGTAAATATGGATGACGCAGGCCTTCGAGAGATCTCAGAGGTTATTGCGCCTGATGTTTTTCAGTTGCATGGAAGTGAAAGCCCAGAACGGTGTGCTGAAATTCGAGAGATTTTTGGTATTCCAGTCATGAAAGCTTTTGGTATTTCCTGCGCGGAAGACCTTGAAGCGGTACAGGCCTATATTCCGTTTGTTGACAGGCTGCTCTTTGATGCAAAGCCACCAAAAAATTCCGATATTCCAGGAGGAAATGGTGTCAGCTTTGATTGGAAACTGCTACAAGGCCTAGAACTTGGAAAGCCGATCATGCTTTCTGGCGGCTTAGGCCCGGAAAACGTTCGCGAAGCTTTGGCTATCTCTGGTGTTCACGCTGTTGATGTTTCATCTGGCGTAGAACGGGAGAAGGGCGTTAAAGATATCGAGTTGATTAAGGCTTTTGTGCGTGAAGCGCGCAGCGTTGCCGAGTGAATTTGGGAAGAGTTTATGAACCAGCAAGCCAACACATTGCGCTCCGGTCCGGATGATCGCGGCCATTTCGGTGATTTTGGAGGCCGTTTCGTTGCTGAGACGCTTATGCCTCTAATCCTTGATCTCGAAAAAGCTTATAGCGATGCAAAGGCTGACCCAGCTTATGCTGCGGAGATCCAAAATCTCAACACCCATTACATTGGCCGTCCATCTGCACTGTATTTTGCTGAACGTCTAACTGAAGAGCTGGGCGGCGCAAAAGTTTACTTTAAGCGTGATGAGCTGAACCACACAGGGTCGCACAAGATCAACAACTGTATTGGTCAGATCCTGCTTGCAAAACGCATGGGCAAAACCCGTATCATCGCTGAAACGGGTGCAGGGCAGCATGGTGTTGCGACTGCAACCGTTTGCGCACGCTTTGGTTTTCCTTGCGTCGTGTATATGGGTGCGACCGATATTGAGCGACAGAAGCCAAACGTATTCCGCATGAAGCTTCTTGGCGCTGAGATTGTTCCTGTAACGGCTGGTGCAGGTACACTCAAGGACGCGATGAACGAAGCTCTGCGTGACTGGGTGACAAATGTTGACGACACTTACTATCTGATCGGTACAGCGGCTGGTCCGCATCCGTACCCGGAAATGGTCCGTGATTTCCAATCAGTCATTGGTGAAGAAACCAAAAAGCAATTGATGGAAGCAGAAGGCAGATTGCCAGATGTTCTCGTTGCTGCAGTTGGTGGTGGCTCCAACGCAATTGGCTTGTTCCACCCGTTCCTTGATGATCCGTCTGTAGAGATCTACGGCGTGGAAGCAGGTGGTAAAGGCCTTGAAGGTGATGAACATTGTGCATCCCTCAACGCTGGTAAGCCAGGCGTTCTACATGGAAACCGCACATACCTGCTTCAGGATGATGACGGACAGATCCTTGAAGGGCACTCTATATCCGCTGGTCTGGATTACCCAGGCATTGGCCCAGAACACTCCTGGCTTAAGGATACTGGCCGTGTCAACTACGTGCCAGCAACAGATATAGAAGCGTTGGATGCGTTCCAGATGCTAACTCGCGTTGAAGGTATTATTCCGGCTCTGGAACCAAGTCATGCGCTCGCACAGGTCATTAAAATGGCCCCGAAGATGGACAAGGACCAGATTATCGTTATGAACCTTTGTGGTCGTGGTGATAAGGACGTGTTCACCGTAGGCAAGATCCTTGGGTTCGACCTCTAATTCCCTCATTGAATTCAGTAAAAAGGCGAGCATATTGCTCGCCTTTTTTGATTACGTCGATTGAATCAATAGAGAAACAATTAGCCTGTAGCAGTCAATCCATCTAAAACGCCAGAGACACCAGCCTCCCAGCCGAGAATGGCGCGCTTTCGCGTAATGCCCCAGTGGTAACCGCACATATTCCCTTTCGCTCCCAATACACGGTGGCAGGGAACGACGAAGGAAAGCGGGTTTTTGCCAACGGCGGTTCCCACCGCTCTGGATGCTTTCGGATTACCGAGATTATTGGCAATAGCAGAATAAGTAGTCGCTTTTCCCATAGGGATTTTAAGCAGCGTTTGCCAAACGCGGATCTCGAAATCTGTCCCAATGAAAACCACACGAAGGGGTTGATCCTCATGCCATGTTTGCGGCTCAAAAATACGTACGGTGTAAGGAGCTGTGGCGACTTGGTTTTCGTCAAACTCCGCAGCAGGCCAACGCACTGACATATCCGCAAGTGCTTTCGCTTCTTCACCTGGGTCAGCAAAAGCCAGCCCTGCCAATCCGCGATCTGTCACCATCAAAAGAACCAGACCAAACGGGCAGGGATGAAAGCCCCAGCTGATTTTTACGCCTGCACCTCGGTTTTTATAATCACCTGGTGTCATAGCTTCATGCGTCACGAATAGGTCATGAAGGCGGGCCGGACCAGAGAGGCCAACTTCAAAAGACGCTTCCAGTATACTTGCAGATTCCTGAAGGAGCGCACGTGCGTGATCAATAGTAATCGCCTGAAGAAACTGCTTTGGCGTTATCCCAGCCCATCTTGAAAACACGCGCTGCAACTGAATTGGCTGAAGGCCAACGCTATGGGCCAATACCTCTAAAGATGGCTGCTCTCTCCAATTTTCAGAGATACCCTGAAGCGTTGTCTGAACGACACGATAGTCCTCTAAAGCAGAGCTATCTTCCAAAAAGACTCCGGTTTTGAGCTTAGCTGCCAAGTTTGCGGGACTTATCATGATTTCTCAAAGCTCTTCAAATGTGCTCGTTGATTTATCAGAAATCTAATGGATTTCACCAGCAAGGGCCACCCGAAACGCGAGCGTCTAGACTTTCCGCAGTAACGCCCAAAAATGCTAGGCCTGATCAAACCCACGGTTTCGTGCTGAATAAATTGCTTGAGAGAAAGCCATGGCAAAACTTGTTCTATCATCCGGATTTAGGAAAGCCCCCACAATGAGGAAAGTTCTCTCTGACCGCACTAAAATGCGCGTTACACCGATGTCCTCGTCCTTCTCAATAAGGAGTTTCATGTGAAACGGGTTGAGGACATGTTCTTGGACAGCCCCTTTATATGTCACGTGTTTAAGACGCACTTCCACAGGCGAAACGCTAATTTCCTCATAGGTTTCTGCGGTTGCAAAATTATGACGAAACGCAAGCCAGAGGAACAAAATTGGAAGGGAAAGTAGGATCGGAGCCGGCCAAAGTCCCATAAGGACCAAAATAAGTGAATAAAAGCCGGCGATCAAACTCGCGCACCAAAGAACAATATTCACGCCTCTTCGAGACAACGAACGATGAGGGGTGAGGACTACCTGAAAGAAAGGGGGATAAGACTCCCGCTTTTGTAGATCATGGGGCATAGGTGCTATTTCGCACTCTGTTTCATTGCTACTCTTTGCTGCTTAAGAGTATAGAGCTTTCAGAGCCTACGCAAAGTCCCTTATTTCCATCGAGAGTCCTATGGTTGACGCTACCAAAACAAAGAAGGTTGCATCTTCTTTCACTGCACGCAAAAAGCCAGTTTCCCGGTCAAGGTATTCGAAAGCCGAGATTTATGAGATCTTTTCGACATTCGAAAAAGACAATCCAGAACCGGAAGGTGAGCTCAACCATAGCAATGTATTTACACTGTTGGTGGCTGTCGTTTTGTCTGCTCAAGCGACTGATGCGGGCGTGAACAAGGCGACGAAGTATCTTTTCAAAGTTGCAGATACACCAGAAAAAATGGTTGCACTTGGCGAGGATAAAATTCGGGAAGAAATTCGCACGATCGGGCTTTACAAAAACAAAGCCAAGAATACGTTCCTGCTTTCCAAATTGCTCATCGAGAACCACGCGGGGCAGGTTCCTCAAACACGTGAGGAATTAGAGACACTACCAGGCGTTGGGCGAAAAACGGCAAATGTTGTTTTGAATATAGCGTTTGGGCAGCCGACCATTGCTGTTGATACGCATTTATTCCGGATCGCAAACAGACTCGGACTAGCCCCCGGAAAAACACCATTGGATGTAGAGCTGAAGCTTGAGAAGATCATTCCACCAGAGTTCATGAGGCATTCGCATCACTGGCTCATCCTGCACGGACGTTATATCTGCAAAGCGCGCAAACCAGTTTGCGATCGTTGCATCCTTTACGACCTGTGCAAAAGCAAAGAGAAAATTCTGAAAGCGGATGTGTAGAAGCGCTTAGTCAGCGCCCCTTAATGCAACCGCGTCTTACGAAGGCGAACAACCACTTCAACGCGAGAAATTTCCATACCTTCTGGTGGTACTGGCAGGTTGTCCAGTCTCAGGCCACTGTCAGGAATATCCACGACGCGATTTTCTTCTTCCAAGAAGAAGTGATGGTGCTCTGTTGTGTTTGTGTCGAAATAGGTTTTTGTTCCTTCAACAGCAACTTCACGCAGCAAGCCAGCTTCTGTAAATTGGTGAAGCGTATTGTAAACCGTCGCCAGAGAAACAGGCACGCTCGCAAGAATAGCTTCTTCGTGAAGAACTTCCGCTGAAATATGGCGGTTTCCTTGGGAATAAAGGAGCTCTGCCAGTGCTACGCGCTGACGTGTAGGGCGCAGACCTGCGTCTCTCAACATCCCTGTTACATCTTGGTGATCGATAACCATCTGCGAGTTCATTTTTTCCTACTTCAGATCTCTCGGTGCTGATGTAATACCATCAACACAACAATTCCACCAGCATTACATCAAAAGCTACCTATTGACCCGCAACCCGAGGCTATCAATATAAGAGTACATCAACCCTGTGTACCTCTAACCAAATTAAGGCTGCAACTATACGGCTGCTTACAACAATAATAAGAAGAATAGTATAAGATTAACGCAACTGCGTACATTGAGCACACGCAAACTCACATACATCGCTCTTTCGAACTTCGGGTACGTGTGCTAGGAAAGCCAGAACAGTTAATATTTAGAACCATCGTTACGTTTAGGTAAGTGGAACCCTGCGTTTTCTGGCCTAATACTAACGACCAAATTATGCGGGAATAGAATGCAAAATAAGCGTTCGAGCTACGACAAAGAAGATTTGCTGACTTGTGGCCGTGGAGAACTGTTTGGACAGGGTAACGCCCAGCTTCCACTGCCGCCAATGCTGATGTTCGATCGAATTACCGAAATCTCTGAAGAAGGTGGGGAATACGGCAAGGGTCTTATTCGCTCTGAATTCGATATTAACCCAGATCTATGGTTCTTTGAATGCCATTTCCAGGGCGATCCTGTGATGCCTGGTTGTCTTGGCCTCGACGCTCTTTGGCAGATGACCGGCTTCTACCTTGGTTGGCTTGGTGAACCAGGTCGCGGTCGCGCACTTTCCACTGGCGAAGTAAAATTCACTGGCCAGGTTACTCCTGACGTAAAAATGCTTGAGTTTGGCGTTGATATGAAGCGCGTTATGCGCTCTCGCCTCAAGCTCGCAATTGCTGACGGTTGGGTTAAAGCTGACGGCAAAACTATTTTCGTCGCTAAAAATCTTCGTGTTGGCCTGTTTCAAGACGAAGCGAAATAAGTAATCACAATGTGCGGGGGTTTGTCATGTAAGGTGACGGACCCTTTTTTGGAATTAGGTCCTTATGGACCACTTTACCCACGGGAGACCTTAGATGAGGCGTGTGGTTGTTACTGGTATGGGCATTGTTTCTCCCCTCGGCAATAACGCTGAAGAAGTGAAAACAAGCCTTTACGAGGGTAAATCCGGTATTGTTGCAGCTGAAGACTACGAGAAGCTTGGCTTCCGTTGTCAGGTTCACGGTGCACCTACTTTGGATCCATTGGAAAAGCTTGGCCGTCGCGCTTCCCGCTTTATGGGCGAAGGTGCTGCATGGAACTTCATTGCCATGGAACAGGCTATAGAAGATTCCGGCCTTTCCGAGGATCAGATTACTAACGAACGCACTGGCCTGATTATGGGTTCTGGCGGCCCATCGACCAAAGCGATCGTTGAAGCGGCCGATATCACCCGTGAAAAAGGTCCAAGGCGCATCGGGCCGACCGCTGTTCCTAAGGCAATGAGCTCTACGAACTCCGCGACTTTGGCCACTCCGTTTAAAATTCACGGCGTCAACTACTCCATTTCCGCAGCTTGTGCGACAACCAATATCTGTATTGGTAATGCGTATGAACTGATCCAATGGGGTAAGCAGGACGTGATTTTTGCAGGCGGAGGCGAAGAACTTAATTGGACACTCTCCAACCTGTTCGACGCAATGGGCGCAATGTCCTCCAAATATAACGACACACCTTCTACGGCTTCTCGTCCATACGACAAGAACCGTGACGGCTTTGTTATTGCTGGCGGGGGCGGTGTTCTGGTTCTTGAAGAGCTTGAGCATGCAAAAGCACGCGGCGCTAAAATTTATGGCGAAATCGTCGGTTACGGCCAAACCTCTGATGGCCACGATATGGTGGCACCAAGTGGTGAAGGCGCTGCACGTTGCATGAAACTCGCGCTTAAAGACGTTGATTGTGAGGTTGATTATATCAATCCGCATGCAACTTCGACACCAGTTGGTGACACTAAAGAGATTGAAGCGATCCGCGCCGTGTTCGGTGACAAGGTTCCGCCAATTTCTGCAACTAAAGCGCTTTCTGGGCACTCGTTGGGTGCTGCAGGTGTGCATGAAGCAATCTACTCTTTGCTCATGATGCAGGGTAACTTTATTGCTGCTTCTGCTCACATTGAAGAACTAGATCCTGATTTTGAGGATATGCCAATCGTCCGCAAGCGCGTAGATAATGCAGATCTAAACTGCATTCTTTCAAATGGCTTCGGATTTGGCGGCACCAATGCGACCGTCGTGTTTAAGCGATACAACGACTAAATTTTGGGGAGCTGGGATCGCCCAGCTCCGCCAGATATTGAATTACAGGAGTTTTCTATGAGCAAGCTAATGCAGGGCAAACGTGGTCTTATCATGGGCGTTGCCAATGACCATAGTATCGCCTGGAGCATTGCCAAAGCTCTTTCCGAACAAGGGGCTGAGCTTGCCTTCACCTACCAAGGGGATGCTTTTGGTCGCCGTGTGAAACCTTTGGCGGATAGTGTTGGCTCAGACATGCTTATTCCATGCGATGTAGAAGACATCGACAGTGTGGATGGCGTGTTTACTCAGTTAAAGGAAAAATGGGGTTCCATTGATTTCCTTGTTCATGCGATTGCATTTTCAGACAAATCTGAATTGCGTGGTCGCTATGCTGATACGTCCCGCGCCAACTTTGCGCGGACAATGCAGATTTCCTGTTTTTCCTTTACAGAAATTGCAAACCGCGCAGCTGAAATCATGCCAAATGGCGGCTCTATTCTGACACTGACCTACGGTGGCGCAACAAGCGTAATGCCAAATTACAACGTAATGGGTGTTGCTAAAGCTGCTCTAGAGGCTTCCGTACGCTACTTAGCTATGGATTTAGGTGAGCAAGGTATTCGCGTGAATGCTATGTCTGCTGGTCCTGTTCGGACACTCGCCGGCGCAGGTATCTCTGACGCTCGCCTGATGTTCAACTTCCAACAAACAAACTCACCACTTAAACAGACCGTGACAAACGCTCAGCTGGGTGGCTCAGGCCTTTACCTGCTTTCTGATCTGTCTGGTGGTGTTACTGGTGAAGTTCACTTTGTGGATTCAGGTTACAATATCGTGTCTATGCCTCGCCTTGAAGAGCTGAAGGCAGCGGACAAACTGCTGCGTGAAAAAGAATCCAGTTAAGTTTTTGATGAGCATATAGCTTCAATAAACAAACAATAAAAAGCCTCTGCGATTATTCTCAGAGGTTTTTTATTGGAGCATTTCGAAACTGATTAGTTATTGATTGTTTCGTTTTTATAAACACCAAATAACCTGCTTTGGTCGATCCAACCTTCAAAATCCTTACCAGAAATACGGCAGTAACCATCAATACATTCAACAACACCCGCAAGAACCAACGGTTCTAGGTATGCTTTTATTGGTTCATTGGGACCAGGGCGTTTTCGCAGGGGTGTTGTTTCAATAACATTTAACCATGGCGTAACAAGTGCGGAACGGTAACCAGTCAACAATGTTTTGAAGACCCAGCCTTCTTTGCCTTCCCAGTCACGAATGCGGCGCCAGTCATCATATTCCTGAATAATTTCAACAGGCAGTCTACTTCTTACGAATGTCCAGCCTATATCGTGACTTCTGCTAGGACCCATCCGGACATTTACCCGATCTGATTTGAGACTAACAAACCGGGGGACTGGTAAGCCGGATACTCCAGAGCCCGCAGACTGCGCACTAGCAGTAATTACGGATGGAAAAACAAAAATAAATAATAGAAAAGCGGTTGCGAGGGCACCAAGAGCACGAAAACTTATATTTTTCATAGCGATACCGAGACTTTCCGTAGGGCAGATCCGTAATTTAGACTAAAATCGCGACACAAGTATCATAGCTTACATCTCGCGATATCCGCTAGTGGCTGCTATTAGATGTAGACGCGTTTGACAAGTCTTGTTTTCACCGGAACACTTGGTAATGAAACTTTGACAGCCTTTAAGATATTGACTCATATGGCGAGTGGCCAGAGTTAATAAACTTCATAATTTTGACAGAAGGCGGGGACGATGCCCAAAAAGAAGCCGATTGTGGTTGTGACACGGAAACTGCCAGATGTTGTTGAAACACGCATGCGGGAACTTTTCGACACACGTTTGAATGAACATGATAAACCGTTTACCCAGGCAGAACTTGTTGAAGCCGTCAAAACTGCAGATGTCCTTGTCCCAACTGTTACTGACCGCATCGACGCGTCGATTCTTGCGCAAGCCGGCCCTAATTTGAAGATAATAGCCAACTTTGGTAATGGCGTTGACAATATTGATGTGATTTCTGCCAATAATCGCGGTATCGCCATAACAAATACAGCTGGTGTGATGACCGAGGACACAGCTGACATGACAATGGCACTCATCCTTGCCGTTCCGCGTCGCCTTGCAGAGGGTATGCGTAAACTCGAAAACAAAGAATGGGATGGATGGTCTCCAACGTGGATGCTGGGTCGGCGGATCTGGGGTAAGCGTCTTGGCATCATCGGTATGGGCAGGATCGGTCAAGCGGTTGCCAGGCGCGCGAAGGCGTTTGGTATGTCTATCCATTACCACAATCGAATTCGCGAACCACTGGAGCTTGAGGAGCAGCTGGAAGCTACATTCTGGGAGAGTCTCGACCAAATGCTTGCACGGATGGATGTTGTCTCAATCCATTGCCCGCATACGCCCGGCACTTACCATTTGCTTTCTGCGCGCCGTTTGAAGCTGATGAAGCCAGATTCTTACATCGTGAACACAGCTCGCGGTGAAATTGTGGATGAGAATGCCCTCCTTCGTCAGATTGAGGCGGGAGAGCTAGCCGGCGCAGCATTGGATGTGTTTGAGCACGAACCAGCTGTCAATCCGAAGCTCGTTGCCTCAGACAAGATTGTTGTGCTGCCTCATATGGGTTCAGCAACCATTGAGGGACGTATTGATATGGGTGAAAAAGTCATCATCAATATCAAGGCCTTCATGGATGGGCACCGTCCACCGGACCGTGTTCTACCATCCATGCTCTGACAAAAACAAAGCGCTTCGAGAGGTCGAGGCGCTTTTCTTTTATAATATCCATGAGTTAGAACTATTTCAGGTACTTATTCCAAGCTGGATCCGTTTTCATTCCTGCGAGAAACTTAGCATGAGCCTCGATTTCTTCCTCTGATAAAACCGGGGGGAGGGGAACCGGGCGTTGCAGAGCAACTGCACGTTTTTCTGGCTCAAAGTCACCCATTGAATCGAGATCGATCGATTCATCATCTGGCATAAGGCCCAGATTTTTCTGCTTGCCGCCGTTCATCTCAAGATAAACTTCAGCCAGCAATTCGGCATCAAACAACGCGCCGTGATAAACACGCTTAGTGTTATCAACGCCATAGCGCGAACACAGCGCATCCAGAGAAACAGAACCGGTCGTGAATTTTCTGCGGGCCAGCTTTAGTGTATCCAACACCTGCGTGACTGGAATTTTTGGTTTGTTACAACGCCCTAACTCCATGTTGATGAACCCCATATCAAAGGGTGCGTTGTGAATGACCAAGCGAGAATCTCCAACGAAGTCAAGGAACTCATCAGCAACGTCGACGAACAATGGTTTGTCCGAGAGAAACTCCGCTGAGAGGCCATGGATGCGGAACGCTTCTGCCGGCATATCTCTTTGCGGATTCACATAGAGGTGACAGGTTCTGCCTGTCGGAATGAAATTGAAGAGCTCCACTCCGCCGATTTCAACCAATCTATCACCATCAAGCGGATTAAGACCTGTGGTTTCAGTATCGAAGGAGATTTCGCGCATAATTATACCGTTCTTTAAGCGATGGACGACACAGCCCGCATGATAGCACCAACTGCCCGGCGTGCGGTTTCAACACCCAGTCCGGTATCGACAATAAAATGCGCTTTTTTGCGTTTTTCTGCGTCGTTTAACTGTTTTGCGTAAATAGCTTCAAATTTGTCTTCTGTCATGCCCGGTCTTTCAAGAACGCGTTTGCGTTGTACATCATATGGCGCGGAAACGACGACAACGGCATCCACAGACTTGTGTTTGCCAACTTCAAAGAGGAGAGGGACGTCCAGAACGACAACTTTGTGTCTTGCTTGTTTCGCATTTTCTAAAAACTCGGCCTCAACTTCCTGAACCAGAGGATGAATGAGACTTTCCAGCAAAGTCATTTTTGCTTTGTCATGGAGAACTATTTTTCCAAGTGCTGCCCGATCTATATGACCATCGTTTACAACACCGGGAAACGCATTCCCGACTGGCTCCACTGCCTTGCCAGCGTAGAGGGCATGGACTGCTGCATCAGCATCATAAACCGCAGCCCCAGCTTCAGCAAAGAGCTTCGATGTTGTCGATTTACCCATTCCTATAGAACCGGTCAGACCCAGAATAATCATTCAGGTAAGTCCCATCTCTTTTACGATCATCTCACGAAGTTCAGCTGTCACATGAGGGCGAACGCCAAACCATTTCTCAAAACCCGGCACTGCCTGATGAAGCAACATGCCCAAGCCATCCACACTTGGGTTTCCTTGCGCTTTTGCTTCACGAAGCAGATTGGTTTGTAACGGGGAGTAAACAATATCCGTCACGACAGCAGATTTCGACAGGTTATTAAGGTCGATAGTAAGTTCTGGCTGTCCGGCCATACCAAGAGATGTGGTGTTTACGAGTAAATCCGCTTCTCCAAGTGTTTCCCCCAGAGTATCCCAAGAAACTGCGATGGTATTTGGTCCAAAATGATCCGCTAGTTTCTGCGCTTTTTCCAGCGTTCTGTTTGCGATATACACTTCTGTGAACCCTCTTGAGAGCAACGCCCAAATTATCGCGCGAGAAGCACCACCGGCACCCAAAACAATAGCTTTATTCCCGTTGTTATCCCAATCCGGCAATATTTGATCCAGGTTTCCCAGAAAACCAAGACCATCAGTATTTGAACCGTTCAATACACCGTCTTCATCCAACCAAAGCGTGTTTACAGCACCAATCGTTTTGGCTGCATCGTCTAGTTTTTCGGCGGCTTTATAAGCGTGTTCCTTGTTGGGAATAGTCACGTTGCAACCAACTAACCCATGCTTTGCTAGAGAGCCATAGAAAGTCTCTGCCGTTTCTGGTGGGACATCCTGGGCAATATACGATCCTTCAATGCCGTGTTGTTTAAGCCAGTAACCGTGGATCAAGGGAGATTTGGAGTGGCCAATAGGATGTCCTGTAACAGCAGCGTTTCTCATTTCTTCAAAACCTCAATGCTGCGCAGGTAATCCAGTAAGGCCAACAGCGGCAGACCAAGGACTGTAAAATAGTCACCCTCAATTTTTTCAAACAGTTGAACACCTTCAGCTTCCAATTGATAAGCGCCGACACTGGAAAGAATTTCGGTGCCGGTCCGGTCAATGTACCAATCGAGGAAGTCTGTTGTGAGATGGCGAACGTGGAGGACTGCGGTCGAAAGACTCTCCCATACAACTTCGCCGTCTTTCACAATACAAGCAGCGGAGTGGAGAGCATGGCTTTTGCCTGAAAAGTTTTCCAATTGCTGACGAGCAGCTTTCAGATCTTCAGGCTTCACCAACCGCGTACCTTCAAAAGCAAGGATCTGATCCGCGCCAATAACGTAAGCACCATGATGATGTGCCGAAACTTCTTTCGCTTTCGCAACGGATAATTTGGCTGCAATCACTTTTGGATCCACACCAGTGGAAAGCAATGGCTCTTCTATCTGGCGTTCATCAACATTTGCCGGAATCCTATCAAAGATAAGTCCAGCATTTTCCAAGAGAGTTGCGCGGATTTTACTTCCGCTGGCTAAAACCAGTCGTGTCATACCCTACTTTCCAAAACTGAGGATTTCTTGTGCTCTTCATTGGGATAAATCGTTGAGCTTCTCAATATTCTTCTTCTTCTTTCTGTTCATTTTTATGCTTTCTGAGCAATTCCATAATTTCTGCTGCCGTTTCCTCAATGGAACGACGTGTCACGTCAATCAAAGGCCATCCATTTTCTGCACACAATCGTTTCGACATCGCAATCTCCTGCGCGATGGACTTACGATCCACATAGCTGTCGTTATCCGTTTTGGCATCAAGAGTGAGAATACGGTTTTGGCGAATATCCCGAATGCGTTCAGCCGTCGCCATCAGACCAACAACAAGCGGCTTTTTGGCTTTAAGAAGCTGGCGGGGAGGGCGTATATTGGGGACCAGCGGGATATTTGCCGCCTTAATACCCCTATTTGCCAGATAGATACTGGTTGGCGTCTTTGATGTTCGGCTGATACCGACCAGAATTACATCTGCTTCATCCAAAACACCGGCTATCTGGCCATCGTCGTGCATCATGGTGAAGTTCATAGCGTCCATACGGCGGAAGTACTCATCATCCAAGACATGCTGCCCACCCACACGCCATGTCTCTGTGACGTTCAGATAGCTGTGAAAGACCTGGTAGACGGGTTTGAGGATGTTTACGCACGGTAGGCTCAAATCCTGACATTTCCGCTCCAGGCGGCGGGCGTAAGCTTGTTCCACAAGCGTGTAGAGAACAATTCCTGGTGCAGATTCAATCTCATCCAGCACTCTACTCAACTGTTTGTCATGTCGGATAAGCGGATAAACATGCTCAATGGGCTGGATATTCTCATATTGTGCTGTCGCAGCACGCACGACAGTCATCAAAGTTTCGCCAGTGGAATCCGAAACCATGTGCAAATGGAAGTAGTTAGAGTGGTTACCCAAGGTATCATCCTCAACATGCCTAAGAGATTTGGGAAAACTGTTCAAATCTCCATGTGCCGCCAATTTAATGCCCGCTGACCCTATTTCGTCAACAATTCTATATTTTGAGAATATTGAATTCGAAATGAACTGGAAAACAGGGATTGCACATTCCCACGAAAAAAATACACAGGACAGCTTGTGGGATGAACTGTGATCTGTGGTTATATTGAAGATAGTAACCTATTGAATCATAAAGAAAAACAATTAGTTTTCGACTCCTGTGTAGAGTCTTGCTTGTTTTTGATCTGTGACTTATCCCATAAGTGTTTTTTCAGTTAAGAATTGTGGAATTTAATTGATCCCTGCTATTCACTCACTAATAGAAATAGAAACAAGAAAATAAGAAGATTCTTTTAAAGCAGGCTTTGGATAAAAGAGGCGATTGATGCAATCTCATGAAAGAGCGGTAATGCGCGTTTTGGCAGGCGAAAAACTAGAGCGCCCACCAATCTGGATGATGCGACAAGCAGGCAGGTATTTGCCTGAGTACAGAGCTATACGAGCTCAAGCTCCAAATTTTCTCGACTTCTGCTACAACACCGATCTTGCAACAGAAGTTACTCTCCAACCAATTCGTAGGTATGGCTTCGATGCTGCCATCCTATTTTCTGACATCTTCGTAGTTCCAGATGCGCTTGGCTACCCTGTAAAATTTGAGGAGGGTCGAGGACCAGTTCTCGAACCACTCTCAATCGAACTCGTTGATAAACTTGATCAAGCTAGGACAATGGAGCATTTGGCTCCTGTTATTGCCACAATCAAGCGTTTGAGAGCTGAGTTACCGACAGAAACCACGCTTCTAGGCTTCTGCGGAGCTCCGTGGACGGTTGCTTGCTATTCTGTGGCTGGTCATACCACTCAGGACCAAGTTGCCGCTCGTATCGGCTCCTACAGGGATCCTGCGCTCCTGACTGCTTTCATCGATCATCTGGTTGAAGCTTCTATCAGCTACCTTGTGGCTCAGCTGGATGGTGGTGCTGATGCGCTTCAGATCTTTGACACATGGGCAGGTGTTTTGGATGACATTGGATTTGAACAGTGGTCTGTTGGTCCAACTCGCAAAATCGTTGATGGCGTGAAAGCTCAGCGCCCCAATGCGAAGATCATTGGTTTCCCGAAAGCATCCGCAGCGCGGCTAAAGCGCTATGTTGAAGGTACTGGTGTTGATGCAGTAGGTCTGGATTGGACTGTTCCTGCAGAAGTTGCTCAGGAAATTCAGAAGATTGTTCCTGTTCAGGGGAATATGGATCCGATGCGACTGGTTGCCGGTGGACGTGCGCTTGAAACTGGAATAGATCACTCTCTCGAAGTTTTAGGCAATGGCCCGCATATCTTTAATTTGGGTCATGGCGTTGTGCCGCAGACACCGCCAGAACACGTGGCTGAGATGGTGAAGCGCGTAAAAGGCCTGTAATCGGTTATTACAAATATTGAGGCGCGGATTATGGATGATGCATATTCCTGGGCGAAGTCCCTACACATAATTTCTGTAGTTGCTTGGATGGCAGGATTGTTCTACCTCCCGCGCCTTTTTGTCTATCACACGACGGCAGAAATCGGATCTGACAAGAGCGAAACCTTTAAGATCATGGAGCGCCGATTGCTGAAAGCAATTATGGCGCCTTCAATGATGGCCACATGGATTTTTGGTTTGTGGTTGGTTTATTTGCTTGATGCATATTTTGATCTTTGGTTTCTATTGAAGTTCTCTCTTGTTATTCTCATGACGATATATCACGTAATGCTTTCGAAGCATGTGACCAAGTTTGCGCAGGATCAAAACAAGAATAGTGAGCGATACTTTAGAATTATTAATGAGATTCCAACACTATTAATGGTTGCAATTGTGTTCCTAGTGATCTTTAAACCCTAGGTGATCCGGGCATTCGGAAATTATTATTGAAAATTTAGGAGAATTAGTGGGCAATAAGCACTTGCCGAATTGAATTCGATTAGTTATTGTGCCGACACCTTCACAGTGCAGCTTTAATAATCGCTAATCTCCTAGCGATTTTCGTAGGTCGATGAACGTCGTACCTAGAGAAGCTGCAATTCCCCCCTAACGTTTTGTGTTCGAAAGTTCTTGATCCTTTAAAGCTAAATCAAGTCCAGAACCCATAGTAAAGACGATCCCTATTTATGCGGGAAATGAAACTCAGAGACCTTAAGTCTAAAAGCCCGACTGAACTCCTTACAGTAGCTGAGGAGCATGATGTCGAAAATGCAAGTACCATGCGCAAACAGGAACTTATGTTTGCGATTTTGAAGAGACTTGCAGAGCAATATATTGAGATCATCGGCGAAGGTGTCGTAGAGGTCCTCCAAGATGGATTTGGCTTCCTCCGCTCTCCTGATGCAAACTACTTGCCAGGCCCAGACGATATTTACGTTTCACCTTCACAGATCCGTCGCTTTTCTCTGCGCACTGGTGATACTGTTGAAGGCCAGATCCGTAGCCCTAAAGATGGTGAGCGTTACTTCGCCCTTCTGAAGGTCAATAAAATCAACTTTGAAGATCCTGAAAATGCGCGACATAAGGTTCATTTTGATAACCTGACGCCGCTTTACCCAGAAGATCGCTTCAATCTTGAAATACCGGAATCCAGCTCCAAGGATATTTCTTCTCGCATTATTGATCTTGTAGCTCCGCTCGGCAAAGGCCAGCGTGCTCTGATCACTGCGCCTCCTCGGACAGGTAAAACAGTATTCCTTCAGAATATTGCGAAGTCTATTACAACCAACCATCCTGAGTGTTACCTTATCGTTCTGTTGATTGATGAGCGTCCGGAAGAAGTAACGGACATGCAGCGCACAGTTGATGGTGAAGTTGTCTCTTCTACATTTGATGAGCCTGCTTCTCGCCACGTTCAGGTTGCTGAAATGGTGATTGAAAAGGCTAAACGTCTGACTGAACATGGCCGTGACGTTGTTATCCTTCTGGATTCCATCACACGCCTCGGTCGTGCCTACAACACCGTTGTGCCGTCCTCTGGTAAAGTTCTTACTGGTGGTGTTGATGCGAACGCGTTGCAGCGTCCTAAGCGCTTCTTTGGTGCGGCTCGTAACATCGAAGAGGGTGGTTCTCTTACCATCATCGCGACGGCCCTGATTGATACCGGCAGCCGTATGGATGAAGTTATCTTCGAAGAATTCAAGGGAACGGGTAACTCCGAAATTATCCTTGATCGTAAGATCTCTGACAAACGTGTCTTCCCGGCTGTTGATATTCAGCGCTCCGGTACTCGTAAGGAAGAGCTTCTTGTTTCTGCTGATAAGCTCAAGAAGACTTTTGTTCTGCGCCGTATCCTAAGCCAGATGAATACTGTTGATGCTGTTGAGTTCCTGCTCGATAAATTGCGTCAGACAAAATCCAACGATGATTTCTTCGATTCAATGAATACATAGATTTATTGTACCGAGTTTTAGGGCCTCGCTCACTTCGGTGTGCGGGGCCTTTTTTTTGTTTGTTGATTGGATTCTATTTTGAATTGAGAGGGAGAGTGACATGGAAACTATTGTTCTTGATAAATGTCCTCGTGCGGAAACAGAGCGTCTTATTCTTCGTAAGTGGGAGCAAAGGGATCTTGATGGCCTGATTGAATTATGTGGGCATCCTGGGGTCATGAAATTCTTCGGCGCTGTGAAATCACCTGAAGAAGCGGAGCAGATGTTAGGTCGTGTGCTGAGAAAACAGGATCAGCATGGCTATTGCTTCCCGGTTGTTGAAGATAAACAATCTGGTCGTTTGTTGGGCTTCTGTGGACTTAATGTTCAAGAGACTGATATTCCTATTGGGCCGTGCGTTGAAATTGGCTGGCGGCTTCAACGTGATGCTTGGGGGAAGGGCATTGCCATGGAAGCAGCAGGTATCTGGCTTAAATTCGGTTTTGAGATTTTGAAGCTGGATGAGATTGTCGCGAATGCGGTTGTGGGCAATCAACGTTCTGAAAATACCATGAAGCGCCTTGGGATGATTTATTCAACTGGTGACGATTTTATTGATCCCGACATGGATGCGAATGCTCCACTGGCGCGGAATTTTCTATACCGGATTACAAAACAACAATTTTTGGACCGTGAATATGGTTGAGACACTAATTGACAAATGCCCGCATATTGAGACGGACCGGCTTGTATTGCGGAAGTGGGAAGCGCGGGATCTGGATGGTCTTGCGGAGATGAATGCTGATGCTCGCGTTATGGAGTTTTTCCCAAATGTGATGTCTCGAGAGGAAAGCGAGACCATGCATCAACGCTTGTTGGCAAAACAGGAGAGCCACGGTTTTGCGGTACCAGTTGTCGAAGACAAGTTGTCCGGGAAGTTCCTTGGCTTTTGTGGTTTAGGTATCCCAACCTATCCAATACCTCTTCCGTTTGATCCCTGCGTTGAGATCGGTTGGCGTCTTATTCCTGATGCTTGGGGGAAGGGGATTGCGCAGCAAGCATCCCGTATTTGGCTTAGATTCGGGTTCGAAACTCTTCAGTTGGATGAGGTCGTAAGTTTTACTGCAGTTCAAAACAAGCGTTCTCAAAAGGTAATGCAACGGCTTGGAATGGTGACTGAAGTTTCTGATGATTTTGATCATCAGTTTTTGGAAGAGGGACATTGGCTTCGTAGGCATGTTCTTTACCGGTTGAATAGAGACCGTTTCGCATCTGTATCTTAGAGCTTAGTTTGATGGGATAAAGAATTTGTTCTCCTGTTAATAATGTGATGTTTCACGTGAATCACATCAATTTTCAAAGCTCTAATCAAGGGCTGGGTCACGTGAAACAACGACCCAACCCTTGATTGATATGCTTAGTGTAATTGCTCGCCTAAAAGTTTTGGTGTGGTAGCGGGCAAGGAACAGCCCTTCTCTGAGCAGATGAAAACAGTGGTCTCACCATTGTTCCAGGATGAGTTTTCCAGCTCAACCGGCTTTATAGAACCCTCTGGGACTTCGTCTATATAAAATACCGGATCAGAATGTTTATGGAGTGGTTCCTTCATTGGATTCGCTTCCGGTCCAGAACCGTGAACAACAAGCGCTTTCTTGAAGCGCGTTCTTGTATCCAATGCATTCAGGAGGCCTGCGGTGCCAAAGACATTTTTATGAATGTCAGCTGTGAAGGCATTCAGTGTCCCATCAGCGATATTGCGGGAAGATGTATTTCCCGTCAGTATCCAATGCTCTGTGAAGGCTAATGCAGCGACCGCGTTGTAGTTGGGGGTTGCTTCGTCATAAGCGTGGTAGGGCCGGAGGATGAGGTCATCGGCATCTTTATCCGTCATATAGAAGCCGCCGTTGGTGTGTGAGAAGCGGTCATTAAGGATGGAAAGTAACTCCTCGGCTTTATTCAGGTATGCCTGCTTTTCGGAAGGATTCGGTTCCGAACTATATAGGGCGAGAGCTGCTCTGGCTGTCCATGCATAATCTGCAGCAAAACCAGTTTCTAATCTGTTGCCCTGTCGCCAGGAATGACTGAGCTTTCCATCTACCAGCATATGCTCAATAATAAAGCCAAAAGCTTCCTTGGCAGAAATGCGAATAGATTCACGTGAAACAAGGGGTTCTGCTTTTACAAGCGCACAGATAAGGATGGAGTTCCAATCAGCTAGAACTTTGTCATCTTTGTGAGGCGGTATACGGGTTGCTCTATGATCAAGCAGGATCTTCCTGCACGTAGCCAACACGTCTTCTTGGGCGGCGTTTAGAAGAGTAGGGGACTGACGCCGGTTGAGAATAATCTTCCCTTCCCAATTGCCCTCAATGGTCACATCATAGGCTTTGCAAAACAGCTCGAAGTGCTCTTCTGGAACTAAGGCTTTCAGCTCGTCATTAGTCCAGACGTAGAACTTGCCTTCGACACCTTCGCTGTCTGCATCCATAGAAGATGCGAAGCCGCCTTCAGGTAGTTTCATATCCCGCTTGAGCCAATCAATCACTTCCTGGATCCGGAGGTGAAACAGTTCTTCGCCAGTTTCCTGATAGGCCCAACATAGATGTTCAATGAACTGGGCATTATCATAGAGCATCTTTTCAAAATGTGGGACGAGCCAAATAGAGTCTACTGCGTAACGAGCCAGGCCACCTCCCACGTGATCGTATATTCCGCCCTGAGAAATAGCACGCGCGGTTACCAAATACTGGTCGCGCATAAAGGTATTTTTCTGGCCTTTGGCGGTTCTGAAAATAAGCTCCTGAACTGCGGCCTGCGGAAACTTCGGCGCACTGTTCATTCCGCCTTCCACTTCATCCTGCATGGTGAAGAGTTGTTTGCCTGCAGCGGTAATCATGAATGCTGAAAGGGGGGAGGCTTCGGGATGTGGTGCATTCAGCACTTGACTGATGGCCTGTCTGTTGGCTTCGATTGTATCGCGATCCGTTGAGAAGCTTTGGGCTACTGCCGCGAGAATATCTTTAAAAGCAGCAGAGCCATGCTGAGCTTCTTTTGGAAAATATGTTCCACCCCAGAATGGATCACCGGTGGGTGTCACGAACATTGTCAGCGGCCAGCCACCTTGTTCGCCCAGCATATGCAAGGCTTGCATATAGATTTGATCGATGTCAGGACGTTCTTCACGATCTACCTTGATGTTGATGAAGTGCTCATTCATGAGGGCAGCTGTTGTTTCATCCTCAAAACTCTCATGAGCCATGACGTGGCACCAGTGACAAGCGGAATAACCGACAGACAGCAGAATTGGCTTGTTTGTTTTTTGTGCTTCGTCGAGTGCCTCCTTACTCCATTCCCACCAGTGGACAGGGTTATTTTGGTGTTGAAGAAGGTAAGGGCTTGAAGCGTTCGTTAAGCGATTTCTGCTCATAAAGAGGTGATCCTGAATTCAAGGTATTGCTTGGCGAATAGGGTAGGTTTAACGCAGTCACAGCGTGATCACATAGCGAATAAAGAACCGGACTTTGAATGAATACACAACAGGAAACAATCTACGCCGTTTCCAGCGGCGCACTTCCTTCAGGCGTTGCTGTTATCCGTTTATCTGGTTCTCAATCCAGGCCGGTGCTCAGAGAACTTATTAAAGGTAAATTCCCAGTTTCACGTGAATCAAGTCTGAAAAAATTGTGGGATCCTGTAGATGGTTCACTCTTAGATCATGCTTTGATTTTGTGGTTTGAAGGGCCGGGAAGCTTTACCGGGGAAGATACTGTTGAGCTACATTGCCATGGCGGCCGGGCAGTTGTCGCTGCTGTTCTTAGGGTTCTCTCAAGCTTTGAAGGGTGTCGTCCTGCAGAACAGGGTGAATTTACACGTCGGGCCTTTCACAACAACAAGCTTGATCTGACTGAGGTTGAAGGGCTTGCTGATCTTATCGACGCTGAAACAGATGCTCAACGCAGGCAAGCTCAAAGGCAAATGGACGGCGCTCTGGGACAGCTTTACACGCAGTGGCGCGATACGCTTATTCGCAGCCGCGCGATGATTGAAGCTGAGCTTGATTTCTCCGATGAGGATGACATCCCGGATTCTGTTGCAGATGAAATTTGGGTGGAGCTGGATAAGCTGCGCAATGCGATGCTCGCTCACCTTTCCGATGCACGGCGAGGGGAGAGACTTCGCTCTGGTCTTCAAGTGGTTCTGCTTGGCCCACCTAATGCAGGGAAGTCCAGCTTGATGAATAAGCTGGCTCAACGAGATGTTGCCATCGTTACGCCAGAAGCCGGAACAACACGCGATGTGTTGGAAGTCCATCTTGATCTTGGTGGCTATCCTGTGACCCTGATTGATACCGCTGGCATTCGTGAAAGCGTGGGCATAGTTGAGAAGGAAGGTATTCGGCGGGCTCTGGTACATGCTGGAAAAGCTGATCTCATTCTTTGGACACGCGCTCCCAATGTGGACCAGGAAGACCTACCCGCAAGCTTAAAGACGGGTGGAGCGGAGATCTGGCAGCTTAATACCAAGAGTGATTTGGGTGACGTTGTTGATCATGACTCCTTCGAAACGACCCAAGAGATTAACGTTTCTGTTCGCGATGAAGGTGGCATGAACGCGCTGCTATCAAGTCTTGAGTCGTTTGCGGAACGAAATATTGGACTTATTGAAAACCCTCTGATTACTCGTGAACGCCACCGTAGCCATCTTACACAATGTGTAGATGATCTGGACCGAGCCATCAATGCAGCTGGCTATCCGATTGAGTTGAGAGGGGAAGATCTTCGCAGGGCCGCTGATCAGCTTGGCCGCATCACAGGGCGCATTGATGTGGAAGATTTGCTGGATGTGATCTTCCGAGATTTTTGCGTAGGTAAGTAAAAATAGGCATGTTTCACGTGAAACGTTTTTGGGAAATCGGGAGTTAGTGGGGAAAACTCAGTGAGTCCCGTGGAAAACTTTAGTCGCGGCATTGGAGACTGAATGCACTGTTTTCTTTGACCCGAGGCGTGAGCTGTTGTATCAACTTTTCAAGAGAACAGGTAATTGCCCTTCTAATTCCCCCAGATTTTATCTGAGACCCAGATTGGTCCAGATGCTTACAAAGTGAGTTTCATACTTATCTCTGTATTTAGAACGGCGAAATGCAGGACCGAAATGCCTAACAATTTTGATCTTGAGTTTGACGTAGTCATCATTGGCGGCGGCCATGCGGGCTGTGAAGCTGCTGCTGCGTCTGCTCGCATGGGTGCACATACAGCACTCATTACTCATCGCTTTGATACAGTTGGTGTGATGTCTTGTAACCCGGCCATTGGTGGCTTGGGGAAGGGACATTTGGTGCGTGAGATTGATGCGCTGGACGGATTGATGGGTCGCGTTGCTGATGCGTCCGGTATTCAGTTTCGGATGCTCAATCGACGGAAAGGGCCGGCTGTGCAGGGGCCTCGGTCTCAGGCAGACCGCAAGCTTTACAGTGAAGCCATGCAAGCCGAAATCAAAGCGATTGCCAATTTGGATGTTGTGGAGGGTGAGGCCGATAAGCTGATCCGTGACGGAGATACCCTGAAGGGTGTTACTCTGGCTGATGGCCGTCGTGTTTCTGCAAAGGCAGTTGTGATCACGACCGGGACATTCCTTCGTGGTCTCATTCATATTGGCGATAGGCAAATACCTGCTGGTCGTGATGGGGAAGCACCGGCTCTTGGTTTGTCTGTGTCACTGGAGGAAATTGGTCTCCGCCTTGGGCGTTTGAAGACCGGTACTCCGGCGCGTTTGGATGGCCGCACCATTAACTGGGGTGTCCTTCAAGAGCAACCGGGTGACGAAAATCCGATACCGTTCTCAACAATGACCGATAAAATTGAGATCCGGCAGGTTCCTTGTTACATTACGCGGACGACACCTGAGACGCATAAAATCATTCGCGATAATATCAACCGGTCGGCGATGTACTCCGGTGAGATCAAGGGCAGGGGCCCGCGGTATTGTCCGTCTATCGAAGATAAGATCGTTCGCTTTGGCGATCGTGATGGGCATCAGATTTTCTTGGAACCGGAAGGGCTTGACGATCCGACCGTCTACCCAAACGGTATTTCGACGTCGCTACCTGAGGATGTTCAGATCCAGTTTCTTCGGACAATTCCCGGTCTTGAAAAAGTTGAATACTTCCGGCCAGCTTATGCAATTGAGTACGACCATATTGATCCAACAGAGTTGACGAATACGCTTGAGGTAAAGAAGCAAAAAGGGCTTTATCTCGCGGGTCAGATTAACGGAACTACAGGTTATGAAGAAGCTGGAGCGCAGGGACTTCTTGCCGGGTTGAACGCCGCCCGCACCGCGCAGAATGGGCCGTCAGTGACTATCGGTCGTGCTGATGGGTATATCGGTGTGATGGTTGATGATCTCACCACACGGGGGGTTACAGAGCCCTACCGCATGTTCACATCACGGGCTGAATATCGTCTTACTCTTCGTGCAGATAATGCGGATCAACGTCTTACTCCACTTGGTATTGAGTGGGGATGTATCGGCGATAAGCGTCGCATCGCATTCGAAACGAAGGTTGAAAAACTGCGGAAAACCAGGGATTTGATGCAGTTCGTCAAAATTACACCCAATGAAGGGCGTAAGCATGGGTTGCCGATAAATCAGGATGGTGTGAAACGCTCCGTTTTTGACTTGCTGGCTTATCCAGATATCTCGCTTGAACAACTCACCGAGATTTTTGATGAGATGAAGGGGCTTGATGTTAAAATTGCCGAGCAGGTCGCTATTGATGCGATGTACTCTGTATATTTGGAACGGCAAGCTGCGGATATTGAAGCTCTTAAAAGAGATGAGAATTTGGTAATTCCGGAGTGGATTGACTACTCTACTCTCACGGGGCTTTCCAATGAAGTGCGTCAAAAGCTGGAAGCTTTGCGTCCTTCGACCATAGGGCAAGCCTCACGCATGGATGGTATTACTCCTGCTGCGCTGACGTTGCTTCTCGTTTATATTCGCCGTTCAGGCAAAAAAGTTGTTGGTGCTGTTTAATATGGCTTTAGAAAAACGGGCTGATTACAGCCAGATTACACCTGTTATGCGCATGTATGAGGATGTTTCACGTGAAACGTTTGGGCGCTTAGGTATCTATGTGGACCTCGTTCGTAAGTGGCAGCCGGCGCAGAATTTGATTTCTCAATCTACTATGGACGATATTTGGATGCGGCACGTTGCTGATTCCATCCAGATTCAGCGAACACTTCCTAATGCACGCTCCTGGATTGACTTTGGAAGTGGTGCTGGCTTTCCCGGATTGGTGACAGCTATGTTGCTGAAACAGGAAGGGGAGGATGGTATTGTTCACATGGTGGAGAGTAATCAACGCAAAGCGGCGTTTCTCCGGACTGTTGCGCGAGAAGCGGGTTGTAATGTCAAAGTACATGCGGGTAGAATCGAAGCCGTTACAAACGGGTGGGAAGCTCCAATTGAGGGCGTTTCTGCACGGGCTTTGGCTTCTCTTCAGGTTCTTTGCGGTTTTTCTTCACAGTTTATACAAGGTGGTGCTTCTGCTGTTTTCCACAAAGGTCAAGATTTTCGTCGCGAAATTGAAGAAGCATCTGCCGAGTGGTCAATTGATCTGGTAGAAAAAGTAAGTCTAGTAGATCCGCTAAGTCGCGTTCTGGTCCTGTCGAAAATCGAGCCGAAAACCGCTAAATAAGGTGCTGTTGGATGAGCTTATTGCCAAAATCTCCTCGTGTGTTGACTATCGCTAACCAGAAGGGCGGCGTAGGCAAAACGACGACAGCCATTAATCTCGGCACTGCACTTGCTGCGATTGGCGAGCGCGTCCTGATTATTGACCTTGATCCGCAGGGCAATGCCTCTACGGGCCTGGGTATCGATCGTATCGATCGTGAATATTCCACTTATGATGTTATGAGCGGTGACTCAACACTGGAACAGACCATTCTTGAAACGGCTGTTCCGCGGTTATGGATCGCTCCGTCGACGATGGATTTGCTTGGGGTGGAGCTGGAAATTTCTGCTGCCAGTGATCGTAC
Source organism: Pseudovibrio sp. Tun.PSC04-5.I4 (assembly GCF_900104145.1). Taxonomy (NCBI): domain Bacteria; kingdom Pseudomonadati; phylum Pseudomonadota; class Alphaproteobacteria; order Hyphomicrobiales; family Stappiaceae; genus Pseudovibrio; species Pseudovibrio sp. Tun.PSC04-5.I4. The sequence goes on from NZ_FNLB01000006.1 coordinate 3,032,987, forward strand.
ATTCCGATTACGCAATGCAATTTCCGGTATGGCACAGGAAGCTGATGAGGGACGAATACAAGGATATTCTTATGTTCTTGTCGATTGCCCGCCATCTCTGAACTTGCTTACGATCAACGCTTTAGCTGCATCACACAGCATTCTCGTACCTCTGCAATGTGAATTCTTTGCGTTGGAAGGTTTGAGCCAGCTGTTGAGTACCGTTGAGCAGGTGAAGCAGTCTCTGAACCAAGAACTGAGTATTCACGGCATCGTCCTCACTATGTACGATAGCCGCAACAACCTCTCCAGTCAGGTTGTGCAGGATGTTCGCGAAACGATGGGTGACGCTGTCTATGAGACGGTTATTCCGCGTAACGTACGCGTTTCTGAGGCTCCATCCTATGGTAAGCCTGCTTTGCTTTATGATTTGAAGTGCTCCGGCTCGCAGGCGTATTTACGACTCGCTTCCGAAATCATTCAACGTGAGCGTGATATGCGGATGGCTGCGGCTTGATTTGGATGCCGTTGCTACTTGTAGAAAATAATTTGATGACCCGCGAGGGAACCGCGGGAAGGGCCCGTCGACTCTGAGGCCCTGAAATGTAAATAGGTGGAATCCGAAATGGCGAAGACAGAGGAAGCAGGACGAGGGAATAAGCGACTTGGGCGCGGTCTTGCTACGCTTTTGGGTGAGGCAAACTCCGAGCCAACAATATCGCCTGCAGAACGGAGCCGTGACAACCGAAAGGTTCCGATTGAGTATCTTCAGCCAAACCCGCGTAACCCACGGAAATCATTTGTAGAAGAAGATCTCAATAACCTGACGGAATCCATTCGTACAAAGGGTATTGTGCAGCCAATTTTGGTTCGTCCACGCCCTAACAAGCCGGGTCATTTTGAGATTATTGCAGGTGAACGCCGCTGGCGGGCTGCTCAAAGAGCTGGTCTTCATGATGCTCCGGTCGTTATTCGTGAAGTGACGGATCAGGAAGCTCTGGAACTTGCCATTATTGAAAATGTGCAACGTGCGGATCTTAATGCGATTGAAGAAGCGCTTGGATATGATCAGCTGATTGAAGAGTTTTCTTACAGTCAGGTTGAGCTTTCCAAGGTGATTGGTAAGAGCCGCAGCCATGTTGCAAACACGCTGCGTCTTCTCAAGCTGCCGAATTCTGTAAAGGATTACCTTGCTGAGGGGCTTTTGACCGCCGGTCATGCACGTGCTTTGATTACGGCTGACGATCCCGCAGGCTTGGCAGAGCTTATCGTGGAGAAGGGACTCACAGTTCGTGATGCTGAGCGCCTGGCTCAAAACCCTGAGCTGCTTAAGAAAAAAGAGAGTGCTCCGAAGCCTGAAAAAGATGCTGATACGCGTTCGCTTGAAAAGCGCCTTGGCGATGGCTTGGGTTTGAAAGTTGCTATTGCACACAAACCTGAAAAGGGCACTGGTGAGCTGAAGATCAAATACAAGAGTGTTGAGCAGCTTGATGAAGTATGTCGCTTGCTTGGCATTCAGAACTAATTGTTCCTGCTGATTATTATGAAAAAGGCCGTACCTCTTAACTGAGGCGCGGCCTTTTTAGATTCGGAAGTGAAATTAAGATAGATTCGGGAAAGAAACAACTTTGACTAAACCAGTTTTGTTAAAGCGAGATGCAGATGCTTTGATCTGAAGTCGGTCGTAAAAATAGCTCTAAAGTTATTTTCTTGGTTCAACCCAATATTCTCTGATATTGAAGAGGCGCAGGGCATAGTTTACTAAGCTTGGGTATCCGCATTGAACTAATGTAAACAGATCCGATTCACCCTCATGTCCATTCACTGTGACACCTTCAGCATGCATAGTTTTTCCTAGATCGTAATACTTTATTACAATTTCGACAGGTTCTTTTTTTCTATGCTTATTCGGAGTATACATGGTTGCTGAAAAATATGTGTAGTTAGCATCTGTCTTTAGAGCGATGTTTTCAAACATCTGCCAATCACGCTTTCCTTCTAGAATTAGGTACCCATCTGTTCCATCAAAATTGAGGACTGGGACATAACTAAAACAACCAGAAATACTTCCCCAACTCCACCCTCCACTCAAGAGCTCTCCTGTGGTTCTAAATCCAGGGATAGGCAGATATTTAATTGGAAGTGCCACAATTAATCCATAGAGGATCAAAATTGTGAGACCTCTCATATAGAATGTACCGAAGCGACTTCTTCTTATAATTTTCCGCTTTGTAATCATTGCGGGATTCCTCAATGCTCAAAAATTCCCAGATATAGTTAAAAATATTTTTGTATAATTTGGTTTGAACTTAATGTGACAGCACCCCAAAGCACCACCAAGTTTAATTGGCGGTGCTCAAGGAATTTACAATGAAATTTGCTGGTTACCGGCGTCTGTTCGCAGCTTTTGCTACCTGAGCAATTGCAAGGAGCGTGTGTGAGACGATTGCTGCGGATAGGCTTGCATTGAAGCGGGACTCGCGGACTGCATCATTCAAGCGAGTGAGTGCGCGTTCCAGATAGTCTTCATTCCAGATCTCTACTTGTCTGACGATCTTTGAGCGGCGCTTCCAGAAAATCGGAGGGCGCATGCCACCAATAACATCTTCAACTGCAATGCGTTGGTTCGCTTTTAAACGGCACAGGTGAAGCATTTGGAAGTGGCGTAATGCTTGAGAGGCGATCATTCCAGCGTCTGTCCCTGAAGCTGAGAGGCGCTCTAAGCCGTGGTCCAGAGTAACTGTGTCTCCGAGTGCAGCTGCATCAATTAGCTCGTCCATGGCGAATGCAGAAGCGTCTCCGATGATCTCTTCAACATGATGCACTTCGATGCGGTTGTCCTTCATCGCATAGAGGCAGAGCTTTTTCAATTCACCACGACTGGCGATGCGGTCGGCTCCAAGCAGTGTGTGAAGCGTCATGCGGGCTTCCTTGCTTATTTGCAGGCCCGCTGAGTTGGTTTCATCGTCGATAAGACGATCTACATCTTTCGCTGTGTCTGCAAAGCAGGGGATCGCGATAGCCGTTTTACTGGCTTCAAACTTTTTACGGAGGCCAGCCGTTTTTTTCAGGTCGCCTGCCTCAATGACTATGAATGCAGTGAAGTCATTGTTTTTCAGCAGAGGTTCAACGGCTGGGAGAACGCTTTTGGTGCCGTTCTCACGGACCCAAATGGTTCGCCTACCACCAAAAAGAGGGATCGTGAGAGCTTCATCAATCAACCGGCTGGGGTCGCTGGCTATATCTGCAGCATCCAGTTTAACCTGAGAGAATGGATCGTCATTCTCTGCAGCAGCGTTGGAAATGAGGGCATGAGTACGCTCATTCACCAACCCGGTGTCTGGTCCATAAACCAAAATAAGGTTTACAGCATCTGGCGGGTTGGTGATGTACCGTTCAATTTCAGCAGCTTTGAGCGCTACCATAGTTTTCCTATTCTACAGGATGTGTCGCGAAGAAACTTGCGAGACGCGTATGGATATCTGCTGAGACAACTTTTGTTGCACGGTCTTCAGCATCCCGTTCCGCTCTCAGGTTTGCAAACCGCTGGCTTGAAAAGTCAAAGGATGCGGAAGCAAAAGAACGGCCAGAATAAAGCGTTTTATCGGTAGCCTTATCTGAAAGCACGAAACTGGTGTTTACGGTGATGCTGTAAGCCGTTGGTACATCAGCCAGCTGTTCAACCCCAACTTCGGCTCTGCGTTTATCTGTCAGAATTTCCAACTGATACTTGGAAGGAAGACCCTTGCCACCGCGATTGAATGCAAAGATCAAGTGGTTACGGAGAACCTGATTGATCCGCTTGATATTACTGGTATCGCCGTAGCCCGGAAAATCAATTGAGATAGCGGCGAGCTGACCTTGAACGGTTTGCTCTTCAACAGTTCCATCACCTGTTAATGTTGGGCTAACACCATATAGTGGGCGGAACTGACATCCGGAAAGAAGAAGGGCACCCGCAACAAGTGTTGCCCCGCCGAGAAGTACCCGACGGGAAAGGCGTCCTGAATTAGCAGGGCGATCAAACAACGACATTTACAATCCTCTGAGGTACCACGATGATTTTACGCGGAGCCTTGCCATCCAGAGCCTTCTGAACAGCCTCATGCGCTAGAGTAGCTTCTTCTACCTGCTCTTTGGAAGAGTCTCTTGCTACTGTTAGCTCACCTTTTTTCTTCCCATTGATTTGAATCGGAAGCGTAATGGTATTTTCTACGAGCAATTCTTCTTCCAGCGCAGGCCAATTTGCAGTGGAAACTAAGCCTTCATTGCCGAGCAATGACCAACATTCTTCGGAAAGGTGAGGTGTGATTGGTTCCATGAGCTGCAAGATGAAGCCAGCTGCCTCACGCACTGCATAAGCCATATCTGGCTTAGACAGGTCAGCCTGAAGAGCTTTGCTGATAGCGTTTGTGAATTCATAAAGACGCGCAACAGCACGGTTGAAGCCGAGGTTTTCAAAGTCTTTTGTGATTGCAGCAAGTGTTTTATGTGAAACTCGCCGTAGTGCAGTTGCGTCCTCACCAAACTCTGCTGGTTTAACGGTATTGGCTTCAGTCTTGGAGAAAACCTCATTGATGATACGCCATACACGTTGCACGTGGCGCCATGCGCCGATTACACCGTCTTCGGTCCAGATGATGTCCCGCTCTGGCGGGCTATCTGACAGAACGAACAGACGTGCAGTATCAGCGCCGTAAGTATCGATAATATCTGTTGGATCAACAACGTTCTTTTTCGACTTAGACATCTTCTCGATGGAGCCGATGGTAATAGGTGCGCCAGTTTCAGCATGAGCGGCTTTCCTATCCCCCTCGGTGCCTGTGATGTTAATCTCGGCTGGTGTTATCCATTTTCCATCGGCATCCTTATAAGTCTCGTGGTTCACCATGCCTTGAGTGAAGAGGCCTTTGAATGGCTCTTTGATATCAAGGTGTTTGGTGATCTGCATGGCACGAGCAAAGAAGCGAGAATAGAGCAGGTGCAAAATCGCGTGCTCAACACCGCCGATGTACTGGTCAACAGGCAGCCATTCGCTGGCCGTTTTCGGGTCAGTCGGGTTGCTGTTTTTTGGATCGGTGAAGCGCGCAAAGTACCAGGATGAATCCACGAAGGTGTCCATGGTATCCGTTTCGCGTTGAGCATCTTTGCCACAACACGGGCATTTCACATTGCGCCATGTTGGGTGACGATCCAGCGGATTGCCGGGACGATCGAACGTCACATCATCCGGCAGAACAACTGGCAGGCTTTCCTTCGGCGCAGGCTGAACACCACAGTCATCACAGTGGATGACAGGAATTGGACAACCCCAGTAACGCTGCCGGGAGATACCCCAGTCGCGCAGACGGTAGTTTGTCTCACGATGTGCTTGCTGCTGACCTTTTGCGGTCTGATTTTCCAGTTTATCCGAGATCGTGTTTTTGGCATCTTCGATGGACATGCCAGTCATGAAATCGGAATTGAAGATGGAGCCTTCGCCTGTGTAGGCTTCTGTTCCAACTTCAAATAGGGCCGGGTCTTCCCCTGCAGGCAAAACAACGGCTTTCACTGGCAGGTCGTATTTGTGAGCAAAGTCCAGATCACGCTGATCGTGGGCCGGACAAGCGAAGATGGCGCCTGTGCCATAGTCCATCAAAATGAAGTTTGCGACGTAGACTGGCAGTTCCCATGACGGGTCAAGCGGGTGCTTGACGCGCAGGCCAGTGTCGAAGCCAAGCTTCTCAGCCGTTTCAATTGCTTCAGCTGTTGTACCAATACGGCGACATTCAGCGATGAATTTCTGAAGGTCAGTTTTGGTTTCGGCCAGTTTTTGCGTGATTGGGTGATCTGGAGACAAGCCCATGAAGGATGCGCCATACAGCGTATCTGGACGGGTGGTGAAGATCTCCAGAGTATCGTCGCCGGTTGGAGCGGTTTCGGTAAACTCGAAATGCACCTTCAAGCCAACAGACTTGCCGATCCAGTTTTTCTGCATCAAGCGAACTTTTTCTGGCCAATCTGTCAGTGTGTCGATTGCTTCCAGCAGGTCTTCTGAGTGATCTGAGATCTTGAAGAACCACTGTGTCAGGTCTTTTTGCTCAACAAGAGCTCCAGAGCGCCAGCCTTTGCCGTCGATAACCTGCTCGTTGGCGAGAACAGTCATGTCGACAGGATCCCAGTTTACCTTTGCGTTTTTACGGTAAACCAAGCCAGCTTCGAGGAAGTCCAAGAACAGGGCTTGCTGCTGTGCGTAGTAATCTACGTCGCAGGTCGCAAATTCGCGGCTCCAGTCGAAAGAAAGACCAATGGTCTTCAGCTGACCGCGCATTGTCGCGATGTTGTCGTAGGTCCACCCTTTTGGGTGTACCTTTTTTTCAGCCGCCGCGTTTTCCGCAGGCATACCAAATGCGTCCCAACCCATTGGGTGCAGGACATTGTATCCGCGAGCACGTTTGAAACGTGCAACAACGTCACCCATGGAGTAATTGCGAACGTGCCCCATGTGCAGACGACCGGATGGGTAAGGGAACATCTCTAGTACGTAGTACTTCTCCCGCGGATCATCGTTGTCCGTCAGGAAGATTTCTTGTTCGTCCCATGCTTTTTGCCAGCGCGCTTCGGTTGCGCGTGCATTGTACCTATCCGTAGCCATTTATTCCGCCGTATGTTTGATTTCTGCCCTGAACAAGCAAATTACATTTGCTGGAACTGTCACCAGAAATTGTTGGCTTGGTCAAGCGGTAGACAGAGGAAAAACCTAGGAGTTTAGTCAGAATTTTCTCAATGGTGTGCAACTACTCTTGCTTTTGGGCCTTGGCACGCGCATTTCATGTCCCCACTATGTATTTTTGCCCGGAGTTAGAAATGAGCGACGCAGCTGCACTACGCCTTAAAGAGGTGAAAGAAAATATCGAGAAAGCAGAGATGGATGCTGAGCGTCCAAGTGGTTCTGCCTGTTTGATTGCAGTTTCGAAAACCTTTGAAGCATCAGATATTAAGCCTGTGCTGGAAGCTGGTCAGCGCGTGTTTGGTGAGAACCGCGTTCAGGAAGCCATGGGTAAATGGCCGGGCCTGCGGGAAGAGTTTTCCGGTGTTGAGCTTCACCTAATCGGGCCGCTTCAGTCCAACAAAGCAAAGGAAGCGGTGCAGACTTTTGATGTGATCCACACTGTGGATCGCGAAAAGATTGCCAAAGCTCTGAAAACTGAGATGGATAAGCTGGGAAAACATCCCAAGCTGTTTGTTCAGGTTAATACAGGGGAAGAAGAGCAAAAAGCCGGGATCTCGCCGAAAGACGCTGATGCCTTCATTGCTAAATGTCGCGATGAGCTTGGTCTGGAGATCGAAGGCTTGATGTGTATTCCACCTGTCGGTGAAGCACCGGGCATGCATTTTGCGCTTTTGGAGAAGATTGCCAAGCGCAATGGCCTTGAAAAGCTCTCAATGGGAATGTCCTCTGATTATCCAATCGCTGTTCAGCACGGGGCAACGTATGTTCGTGTCGGCTCTGCCGTCTTCGGATCGCGTGATTACACACATTAGGAAATTGCTCTTTGAACGTGGTTTGGGCGAGGGGATCCTCGCCCTCGTGTGTTTAGAGGATACGTTGTTTAATCCACTTGAGTGTAGTTGAGATCACAAGGTCATTGTTCTCAGGGCTGATTATATCGCCAGCTATAACGTGGTTGTTCGGATCGCCGGATTCCTCAATAAGGAGCCGCTGTTTTGGAGCGCCCCATTTCTCATAGGCTTGATTTGTGAGTGCGGCGTCTACAGTTTCATCTTTCTCGCTGTAGATGAAAAGGGCAGGGATATCGGCTTTTTCCGGCGTTTGTTCTTGCAAAACAGAAATTGCGGTTGCCATTGGCAGAAGTGAAACGCTTGGATAGCTGATGGTCCAGCCCATTTGTTCTTCTTTAGAGGGGGCTTTGGATGACTGTCTCGTTTCGCCAAGCAGCAGCGGCACATATTGTCTTGCCATTGGCATATCCAGAAGAATACCACCTGCAGCTTTAACTCCGAAGTTTGGTGAGACAAACACCATTGCAGCAACATCATCCTTTAACAAGGTGTCTTGCATGGCCAGCCAGGCTGCAAGTGTTCCGCCTGTGGAGGTGGGCATGATTATTGTTTTTTCGCCCAAGCGACGTCCTATCTCAACAGCTTCCGCAAGATCGTTGATCCAGTCCTGAAGGTGAGGTTCAGCCATAGCGCTTCCTGAACGACCATGACCTGCTAGGCGCGTATAATATAAGTTGGCCTTCAGCTCGTTGGCTACGATATCGGGGACAGGGCGGATTTCTTGTTTTGTTGCTGAGAAGCCATGAATGTAAATGATTGAGAGCGGTGTTTTACTGTTCTTTTTGCCGTTCAACCAGATGATTTCCTTGGCAGATCCTGCCCGAATATCCTGATATTTGGTTTCACTGTTAGAAAGGTAGAGATCGAGATCGTCGCCCATTCGTTCGGGCTTAAATGTAATCGTAGTGTCTCTTGACTCTCTGGGGCCAAACATAATTGCAACTGCGCCACCAGCAATGACTAGGAAAACAAACAGTAAGATATAACGAAATAGCATAAGGGAAGCCTTTGTTATCTTGTGGCAGTAAACCTACGCGATTTCACGTATAAAATACAAACCTCATTCGTTTTCAAGCTTGATGGTCACTGTTGCTGTACTCTCGGTATTCCCATGGTTTTTAGCCATTTTATGATCTCTGTTGATACCAGATCATTGTTGCCCGGATTCACAAGATCACCTGCAATAACGTGATGATTACCAACTGACTCTGTAATTAGGAGCCGATGTTTAGGAGCGCCCCATGCCTCATAGAATTTGGCGGTGGTATGTTCATCCGAGGTTTTGTCGCGAATGTCATAGATGAACATAGTCGGTAAATCGGCATTTGCAGCATCAAGACTCCCGACCAGTTTCACAGTTTCAGCAAGGGGAAGTAGGGCATTTGCTGGATAGGCATTGGTCCACGCATAGATTTCTTCAAATCGTGCGTTGGGGTTTGCTACCCGATACGGCCCAATTATCAACGGCGTGTAATATTGGGCAAGAGGATAAGTCAGCAAAGACGTCCCGGTGGCGGCGAGCTCAAATACGGGAGAGACCAGCACGGTAGCCACTACCTTTTCCCCAATAGGGGCATTGGTGAGGTCTAGCCATGATACAAGGCTTCCTCCTAAAGAAGTAGCGATCACAATGGTTTTGTTCCCGATTGTCTCTCCGATAGCCAATGCCTCAGCGAGGTTGTTGAAATAATCATTGACCTTTACGCCGCCCATCGAGGCAGTCGTTCGGGCGTGACCGGGGAGGCGGGTATAATAGATATTGGCTCCGATGGCACTTGCGACCAGATCAGGGACTGGCCGGATTTCATCCTTACTGGCAGAAAATCCATGAATATAGACAACTGAGTATTCTGTTTTGGCTTTTGTGTCTGGGTTTTGCCAGATGATCTGCTTGGTTAAGCCAGGCTTGATATCCAGAAACTGACTTTCCTGTTCTGCCAGATAAAGATCAGGATCTTCGCTTATTGTTTTGGGATCAAAGCTTATGGTGACTGGAACATAAGCATTGTTCCACCAGATCAGAAAGCCAATCAGGAGGACGGTTAGTGAAAGAATGAATAGGCTGATTTTCCTTGAAAACATGGTCTGGCAGCCTTTGCGTTTTGGTGGAGTTGATCAGTTGTAAATGCCCGTGCATTTGTTCTGTAAGTTTTCAAGGTTATCCAACCTTGTTCAACCTCCGATTATTGGCGGTTCTACTTGACTCTTCGCCGGTATTCTCGTAGATACCCGCCTAACTCCTCTTATCTGAGTTTTGGAGTCACTGACTGGGACCCGTACGGTATAAAGAGTTCCCAGAGGTCAACACCCGACAGCGCGATGCGCCCTCGGGTGATTTTTTGCTATGTGCGTTGTTTTTTGCATGGCAATCTTGGTCTGGTGATACCAAATTCATATAGGAACGAGTGTGCAGGACTGTAGAGACTTCTTCAGATGTCTGTATCAAAACGAGATTTTAAAGGAACGACATGTTCGATAATCTGTCAGATCGCCTAGGCGGAATTCTGGATAAGCTCACAAAACGCGGTGCGCTTTCTGAATCCGATGTCAATGAAGCGCTGCGCGAAGTTCGCCGTGCGCTCATCGAGGCTGATGTGGCATTGCCGATCGTGCGTTCCTTTGTTGATAAGGTGAAGCACCGGGCCGTCGGTGCGGATGTTGTTAAGTCCATTAAGCCGGGTCAAATGGTCGTTAAGATCGTTCATGACCAGCTTATTGAGATGCTTGGTGAGGATTCTCATCCGCTTGACCTGAATGCGCCGGCTCCGGTTTGCATTATGATCGTTGGTCTGCAGGGTGCTGGTAAAACCACAGCAACTGGTAAAATTGCTCGTCGTTTGACACTGCGCGATAAGCGTAAAGTTTTGATGGCTTCTCTTGATACGCGCCGTCCGGCAGCGCAAGAGCAGCTGAAAATTCTGGGTGAACAGAACGATGTTGATACGCTCCCAATCATAGAAGGCCAGCAGCCGGTAGATATTGCAAAACGTGCAATGACTGCTGCAAAGCTTGGCGGCTATGATGTGGTGATGCTTGATACAGCGGGCCGTGGTCACGTTGATGAGCTTCTCATGGCTGAGATGGCAGACATCAAGAAAGCCTCGAACCCGCATGAAATTCTGCTGGTTGCCGATGCTTTGACTGGTCAGGATGCTGTTACCCTTGCGAAGAATTTTGATGACCGTGTTGGTATCACCGGTATCATGCTCACTCGTATGGATGGTGATGGACGCGGTGGCGCGGCTCTCTCCATGCGGGCGGTTACTGGCAAGCCGATCAAACTGATCGGTACCGGCGAAAAATCTGATGCTCTTGAAGACTTCCATCCAAAACGTATTGCTGATCGCATCCTTGGCATGGGCGACATTGTTTCGCTTGTTGAAAAGGCTGCTGAGGCTATCGATGCAGAAAAAGCTGCTGAGATGGCTCGGAGGATGCAAAAGGGTCACTTTGACCTGAATGATCTTTCTGAACAGCTGAAACAGATGGAAAAGATGGGTGGTATGTCCGGTATGATGGGCATGCTTCCGGGTGTTGGCAAAATGAAGAAGCAACTTGCTTCTGCCAACCTTGATGAAAACATGTTCAAACGCCAGATGGCAATCATCTCCTCTATGACCAAGCTGGAGCGGGCAAAGCCTGAACTCCTGAAAGCAAGCCGTAAAAAGCGTATTGCTGCTGGTTCTGGTGTGCAGGTTGCCGAAGTTAACAAGCTCTTGAAAATGCACCGCCAGATGGCCGATATGATGAAGGCCATGGGTAAGGGCAAAGGCAAGGGTATGCTTGGCAAAATGATGGGTGCCATGGGTGGCGGAATGCCAGGAATGGGCGGCGGAATGCCGAACATTGACCCTAAGGCCCTTGAACAGATGGCTAAAGCTGGCCAGATGCCAGGCGGTATGGAAATGCCAAAAGGTTTACCGGGAGCTGGGCTCTCCGGGGGATTACCAGGAATTGGTGGTCCGAAATTGCCCGGCCTTGGTGGAGCCACTGGTTTACCAGGGCTTGGCAAGGGGAAAAAGTAATTGAGCGAGATCGATAAAACTGAAGAAGCCAAGGTGATCCTTGGTACGCTTCGTTCCAGCATTGACAACATTGATGCGGCTTTGGTGCACATGTTGGCTGAGCGATTTCGCTGCACACAGGCTGTTGGCGAGCTGAAAGCAACCCACGGCCTTCCGCCGGCTGATCTAGGCCGTGAAAAACTTCAGATTGAGCGTCTGCGCCGGTTAGCGGCCGATGCCAATCTTGATCCTGACTTTGCTGAAAAATTTCTGAACTTCATCGTGAAAGAAGTTATTCGGCATCATGAAGCTATTGCTGCTGAACGCAGTACAGACTGAATACCTAGGAGTAATAAAACAATGGCTACTAAAATTCGCCTCGCACGCGGTGGCACAAAAAAACGTCCTTTCTACCGTATCGTAATTGCTGACGTTCGCGCGCCACGCGATGGTCGTTTCATCGAAATCGTTGGTCGCTACAACCCAATGCTTCCTAAAGATGCAGACAACCGCGTTGAGTTGAACGTAGAGCGCATCAAGCATTGGCTTGGTCACGGCGCACAGCCTACAGACCGCGTACTCCGCTTCCTGGACGCAGCTGAGCTGATGAAGCGTGAGCCACGCAACAACCCAATCAAAGCTAAACTCGGCAAGAAAGCTCAAGAGCGTCTTGACGAAAAGCTGGCAGCTGAAGAAGCAGCTAAAGCAGCCGCTGCTGCAGCTGAAGAAGCCGCAGCAGGCGAAGCAGCAGCTTCCGAATAATATAGCATACCCGATCTGAGAAGGAGGCGCCGGCAATGGCAAACAAGCCTGAAGACCGCATTCTAATGGCTCAGATCGGAGCTGCTCACGGTATACGTGGAGAAGTGCGGGTCAAACCTTTTGGTGATGACCCGCTTTCTTTTGGCGATTACGGCAAGCTGGAAAGCCAAGACGGCACTCGCAAATTCAAAGTGAAACAGGCACGTGTCCAGAAGACTGTGGTTGTAACCAAGTTTGAAGGCGTGAATGATCGTAATGCGGCTGAAGCCCTGAATGGCGTAAAGCTTTATATAACTCGTGAAAAGCTCCCGGATACTGAGGACGAAGACGAGTTCTACCACACTGATCTTATTGGCCTTAAGGCCGTTGATGAGAACGGTGAAACACTCGGAACCGTTTTGACGCTGGATAACTTTGGTGCTGGTGATTTGATAGAAATTGCCCCAAAGAACGGTAGCTCGCTTATATTCCCTTTCACAAAAGCTGTTGTGCCTACCATTGATGTCAATGAAGGTTATGTGGAGATTCATGCTCCTGCAGGCTTTTATGAAGAGGGTGAGAAAGAACCAGAAGATGGTTTAAAGCCAGTTTCTGACTGATTTTCTGTTTCAAACCAAGCATTCGACACTGATCCTTTCAGCAGGTATTCCATGACTTTCCGTGCATCCATACTGACCCTCTATCCTGAGATGTTTCCGGGAAATCTGGGCATGAGTATGTCTGGCCGGGCAATGGAACGTGGTGATTGGTCTTTGACAGCCAATAACATTCGTGATTATGCGACTGATAAGCACCGCTCCGTTGATGATACGCCTGCTGGCGGCGGAGCTGGTATGGTTCTTCGTCCTGACATTCTTGCCAAAGCGATTGACGATGTTACCGCGGACGGTGATACCCGCCCACGATTGCTTATGAGCCCGCGCGGTAAGCCGTTTACGCAGGCAAAAGCACGTGAGCTTGCTGAAAGTCCCGGTGTTATTATTGTTTGTGGACGTTTTGAAGGTGTAGACGAGCGCGTTATTGAAGGACGTCAGCTCGAAGAAGTGTCCATCGGTGATTACATTCTCTCAGGAGGTGAAGTCGCTGCTCATGTGGTTTTAGATAGTATCGTTCGTTTGCTTCCCGGCGTTATGGGAAACAAAGAGAGTGGTGAATCTGAGAGCTTTGAGAATGGCTTACTTGAGCATCCACATTACACCCGTCCGGTTGAGTTTGAAGGACGCGAAGTTCCAGGCGTCCTTAAGAGCGGTAATCACAAGTTGATTGATCAATGGCGTCTGGAAGTATCTGAAAAGATTACGGAAGAACGTCGACCAGATCTTTGGCAGGAATACCTTGAAAATAGCCGTTGATAAGTTGTTTTCTGCACTTTTTTCATGACAAACTAATAAAAATCCGGTAAACCGGCGCCGACTGGAGTGGAATCTGTCTAGCGTTTGCCGTTAGGGTCTTAGTTCCACTTCACTTCCCGGCATATGCCAAGGTTTGGTGCACACGTCCCGATGGCTTGTTCATTGAGGGACGCTCTGACCAATATTTATAATGGAAGAAACTGCCATGAACATCATTGAGCAGCTCGACGCAGAAGAAATGGCCCGCATCGAAGGTGAGCGTAAGCTCCCTACGTTCTCCCCAGGTGATACCGTACGTGTTCTCGTACGTGTTACTGAAGGTACACGTACTCGTGTGCAGGGCTACGAAGGCGTATGCATCGCACGCGCAGGCGGCGGCATCAACGAAAGCTTCACCGTTCGTAAGATTTCTTACGGCGAAGGTGTAGAGCGTGTATTCCCAATCTTCAGCCCAATGCTTGAAGGCGTGGAAATCATTCGCCGCGGTAAAGTCCGTCGCGCGAAACTTTACTACCTGCGTGAACGTCGCGGTAAATCCGCACGTATCGTTGAAGCTACCAACGTACGCGCTAAGCGCCTTAACGAAGAAGCTCGCACTATTGCTGCTGATGCGAAGGCTGCGAAAATCGCTGCTAAAGCTGCAGGTTCAGCAGAGTAAAATTTGCTCTACGGCCTGTTTGGTTTCGAAAACCCCGCTGAGAAATCGGCGGGGTTTTTGCATTTCTGCGATACACTGCATCTGTTAGACTGTTTGTGAGCAAAAAGGTGAAAGTGCAATGCTGCTTATCCTTGGTGTGGTGGCCGTTATGTCACTTGGCATCTATGCCGTTTTTATAGAGCCACTCCTGTTGTTGCGTGTCTGCCGGCACAAAGTTGTTTTGTCTCCAGATGCAGTGAATAACCAACCTTTGACCATTTCTGTTTTAACTGACCTTCATGCGTGCTGGCCATGGATGGGGCCGAAGCGAATTGCCAAAATTGTGAGGCGTGCCAATCAACATAATCCTGATGTTGTTGCACTGCTTGGTGATTACCACACTGCAATGCATCCACCTTTCGCCAAGAGCCTCGATAAAGCTTCTGACTGGGCTGCTCCGCTGTCGGGATTAAAGTCCAAACTGGGTACGTTTGGCGTGCTGGGCAACCATGACTGGCTGGAAGGCGGTGAGGAAGCGAAGGAAGCCTTGGAGCAGAACCGTGTGAAAGTGCTGGAGAACGAGGCGCTTCGCATCGCAACGCATGGCAATTCTCACGTCTGGATCATCGGCTTAGGGGATCAGTACGGCAATACATGCGATCTGCAGGGTGAAGGACGAAGAGATAACCTTCAGCTTGCGCTAAGCGGTATTGAGGAGGATGAGGCTCCGAGGATATTGCTTGCTCATGAACCCGATGTTTTTAGAGAAGCTGCTGAACATGTTGATTTAACGATCAGTGGACATACGCATGGTGGGCAGGTTCGCGTGCCGTTTATTGGTGCTTTAGCTATTCCATCCCGGTTAGGCCGAAAATATGCCAAGGGGATGTTTGCAGAAAACAAAAGCACTCTGATTGTTGGAAGTGGGCTTGGGTGTTCTGGTCTTCCTTTGAGGTTTTTATGCCCACCTGAGCTTTTGTTAATTGAAATATATTCCTAAGTAGCGGGATATCGGTAGATATTCTAAGCTTCTACCTCGTCCACACGTATACTTTCTATGCTGTCCCACCTTGAGAGAATCTCAAGGCAAAGGTGCTTGATATTTTCTCGTTTCGGTTCAATTAATAGGGCATGCAAAACGGAACCTCTTCTCGTTGTTTCCGTTGCTTCAGAATTATGCGGCCACAGAGAGTCGCAAATAAAAAGTAAATGATCCTTTTTCGTCGGGTCCTGAGCGCTAGGTTGTTGCGATCGGAACTGTACGGGGAGATGAGGATCAATCGTTTCCAGGAGATTAGCGCAATGTCGCAGGCCAAAACTCTTTACGATAAGATCTGGGACCATCATGTGGTCAGCACGCAAGAAGATGGAACTTGCCTGCTTTACATTGACCGTCACCTGGTACACGAAGTGACAAGCCCACAGGCGTTTGAAGGCCTGCGTATGGCCGGTCGTCAGGTTCGCCATCCTAAGCGTACATTGGCTGTTGTTGATCACAACGTTCCGACCACAGACCGCTCAAAGGGTATTGAAGACCCTGAAAGCGCTTTGCAGGTTGAGACACTTGCGAAAAACGCAGCCGAATTCGGCGTGGAGTATTACTCTGAGATGGATCCGCGTCAGGGTGTGGTTCACATTGTTGGTCCAGAGCAAGGCTTTACGCTGCCGGGTATGACGATCGTTTGTGGTGACAGCCACACATCCACACATGGTGCATTTGGTTCTCTTGCACACGGCATTGGTACTTCAGAAGTTGAGCACGTTCTTGCAACGCAGACGTTGATTCAGAATAAAGCCAAAAACCTGCGCGTGACCGTGAATGGTCAGCTGCCGCATGGGGTGACGGCAAAAGATATCGTTCTGGCGATCATTGGGGAGTTGGGTACTGCTGGCGGTACTGGTTACGTGATTGAATATGCCGGTGAAGCTATCCGTAATCTGTCTGTGGAGGGCCGTATGACGGTCTGCAACATGTCCATTGAAGCTGGTGCGCGTGCTGGTTTGATCGCTCCTGATGAAAAAACATACGCTTATCTGGAAGGTCGTCCTAAATCTCCAAAAGCTGGTGCTTGGGAAATGGCAAAGGCTTACTGGGAGACTTTGTTTACCGATGAAGATGCAGCGTTTGACAAAGAAATCGCTCTGGATGCTGGCAACTTGCCACCAATCGTAAC
Source organism: Pseudovibrio sp. Tun.PSC04-5.I4 (assembly GCF_900104145.1). Lineage (NCBI taxonomy): Bacteria > Pseudomonadati > Pseudomonadota > Alphaproteobacteria > Hyphomicrobiales > Stappiaceae > Pseudovibrio > Pseudovibrio sp. Tun.PSC04-5.I4. Next base: position 3,049,458 of record NZ_FNLB01000006.1, read on the forward strand.
ATGGGGCTCCTCTCCAGAAGACGTTGTGTCTGTTACGGGTGTTGTTCCAAATCCGGCTGATATTGAAGACGAAACCCGTCGTGCATCTAAAGAGCGTGCTCTTGTATACATGGGTGTAGAGGCTGGTCAGAAGATTACTGATATCAAGATCGATCGTGTGTTTATTGGTTCCTGCACCAATGGCCGTATTGAAGACCTGCGTGAAGCTGCCGCTGCCGTTGAAGGTAAAAAGGTTGCTGATACCGTGAATGCTATGGTTGTGCCGGGGTCTGGACTGGTGAAAGCGCAGGCAGAGGCTGAGGGTCTGGACGAGATCTTTAGAGCTGCTGGATTTGAATGGCGTGAGCCTGGGTGTTCCATGTGTCTTGCAATGAACGCTGACAAGTTGAAGCCGGGTGAGCGTTGTGCATCCACCTCCAACCGTAACTTCGAAGGTCGTCAGGGCTTTAAAGGCCGTACGCACCTTGTTTCTCCAGGTATGGCAGCTGCTGCTGCAATCGCCGGGCATTTCGTAGATGTGCGCGACTGGAACTAATCTGATTCGTTGAAGAAACTGAATGAGGCGGGCTAGGAAACTATGCCCGCCTTTTTTGTTGGTGTGATTTATGGGCTGCGCTGTTTGCTCTAAGTGGAAGCCTTTGAATTGCAAAGAGCTAATCAGTAGTTGGATTATATGAATTTATAATTCCTTAGGGTAAGGAAAGAGCTAGGCTTCACATAGCTGTCATTTGTTGACTACACTATAGGTGCATCTCAAGAGGATTTTAGTTTGGAAGACCTATGTCTCTGAAATGAGACTCGGGAGCACGTTGTGAACGCAGTCGTTTCTCAAGGCGCATTTCCTGCGCTGGTATTGAATGCTGATTATCGGCCCCTTTCTTACTACCCTCTATCCTTGTGGGGGTGGCAAGATGCGGTGAAGGCTGTTTTTCTCGACCGTGTCAATATTGTTTCTGAATACGATAGAGTTGTTAGAAGCCCGAGCTTTGAGTTTCAATTACCTAGTGTTGTTGCGCTTAAATCGTTTGTTAAAGCAGAGAGTCATCCTGCGTTTACACGATTTAACGTGTTCTTGCGGGATCAGTTTCAGTGCCAATACTGCGGATCTGAGCATGATTTGACGTTTGATCATCTCATTCCAAGAAGCAAAGGTGGATTGACGACTTGGGACAATGTCATAACGGCGTGTTCGCCCTGCAACCTTCGCAAAGCGAATAAGTCGTGGCAAGAAATGCGCATGCGGCCAATGCAAAACCCTTACAAACCTCAAGTTCATGATCTGCATAATAATGGGCGCATGTTTCCGCCAAATTATTTGCACGAAAGCTGGCTGGATTTCTTGTATTGGGACATCGAGCTAGAGCCATAACGCAGAGTTAACGTTCTGTTAGGGCTCTCATTTAAAATTTTCTATAAAGTCGTGCAATTGATATCACCTACACGCCTGCTATATTATGTTGGTCATAATTATGTAGGCATCGATGGTGGGCATCACGATGAATTATTCTCAACGCATTTCAAAGCAATTCAAAAAGTTTAACCGTTCAGAGGAGGGGGCTGTTGCAGTCCTTGTTGCTGTTCTCATGGTTTTGCTAATCGTGTTTGCGGGAATGGCTATCGATTTCGGCATGGGCTTTAATACTCGCCGAGCAGTTAATCAGGCTTTGGATGGTGCTGTATTGGCCGCGGCGAACAGGTTATCGACGACTGATATGGATAAGGCTGATGTTCAGGATCTTATCGAAGAATACTTTGATGCAAACTTAAAGGATTCTATTGGCGCTAATGCCATAGTTTCAAAGCCTCAAATCAAATACACCAAGGGTGGTGATTCCATCTCTGCTAGTGCAACGGTGGAGCTTCGAAACAGATTCATTCCACTTCTTAGTCTTCTTACCGGCAGTGCTGGTGACGGCGATGGCGATGGCGGTAACACTTTGGCGGTTGGCAGTAGTTCAACAGCGCGGTTTCCACGTAGTAACGTTGAGGTTACCGTAATTGTTGATGTTACTGGGTCTATGGGTGGACATATTGGTGCTCTGAAAAAAGCTTCAACTGGTTTGCTTGATGCGCTGTTGCCGGAAACAGACAAAAATTCCAAAAGTAAAATCAGGATTTCCTATATTCCCTATAGTCTGGGCATTAAAATGGACGACACTCTGGCGAAAAGAGCGACTTTTGATATGAGCAGATATGGGTGTGTTCATGAGAGGGTCGGTGATCAGGCGACATCTGAAGTTCCTTATGATTTTGAAAACGGTGATGGTCGCACCGATTATATTGGAAGTGATAAGGGATGGTGTCCAAATTACGCGAAGCTCGTGCCGTTAACTTCTGACCGCACAAAGATTGAAACTTCAATAAATAAGTTATCTGCAGGTGGCGCTACTGCGGGTCAAATTGGTATTGCTTGGGGTTGGTACACAATTTCTCCTCGGTGGGCGAATTTTTGGCCAAGTGATAGTAAGCCTTTGCCATATGAGACAAACGGCATTCGTAAATATGCAGTGTTTATGACCGATGGTAATTTTAATGTTCACTACTCGGGCGATTACAAAGATGCAGAAAAAGAAATAAAAAAGAAAATTAAAGATAAAAAGAAAAAGGGCACTTGGACAGAAGGGCCTAATCCTGATGGTTCCAATAAATTTAAATACGATGAACATAAAAAATTCGCGAAGAAAGTAAAGTGGAAGTACAAGTCATCAAGTGGCGAATATGGGACTCCGTCGATGCGCGCTAAAGAAATTTGCACCAATATGAAAGCCAAAAATATCACCATATATTCTGTGTATTTTGGCAATTCCTATAGTGCTAAGAATGTAATGCAAGACTGTGCTACTAGTGATAGCACCTTTTATAAAGCTGATAATGAGAGCGAGCTGATACAGGCGTTTGAGAAGATTGCGAACGATATCAAGAATATCTATTTGTCTCAATAAAGCCGTTTGAGAGCTTTGCACTATGAAAAACCCCGCTTCATTAAAGCGGGGTTTTTGTTTGTTTACTGAGAGTTATTGGTGCGTTGACTAAACGGTTTCTGCCTTGTTCTGGCGGTTGTCAATCAGGTCACTGACCACTGTCGGGTCAGCAAGGGTTGATGTATCGCCGAGGCTTTCAAAGCTGTCTTCGGCAATCTTGCGAAGAATTCGGCGCATGATCTTTCCGCTACGTGTTTTTGGTAGTCCCGGAGCAAACTGAATGAGATCTGGTGAGGCTATAGGCCCAATTTCGGATCGCACATGTTTTACGAGCTTCTTCTTTAGCTCTTCAGATGGCTCCAAGCCTTCCATGAGGGTGACATAAGCGTAGATGCCTTGTCCTTTTATATCATGAGGATAGCCCACAACGGCGGCCTCTGCGACGTCTGGGTGGGCCACAAGAGCACTCTCAACCTCGGCAGTTCCCATGCGGTGACCTGAGACGTTGATAACGTCGTCTACACGGCCAGTAATCCAGTAGTACCCATCCTCATCTCGGCGGCAGCCATCACCAGTGAAGTAGCTGCCTTTGTAAGTGGCAAAGTAAGTCTGGATGAAGCGTTCATGGTCACCATAAATGGTTCTCATCTGACCCGGCCAGCTGTCGGTGATGACTAGGTTACCTTCAGTCGCGCCATCCTGGGAATTACCTTCAGCATCAACGATTGCAGGCTGAATTCCGAAGAACGGACGTGTTGCCGAGCCCGGCTTAAGGTCTGTAGCTCCCGGAAGCGGAGATATAAGAATGCCGCCAGTTTCTGTTTGCCACCACGTATCAACAATTGGGCAGCGCTGTTCACCAACAACATTGTGGTACCACATCCAAGCTTCTGGATTGATTGGTTCGCCAACGGATCCGAGGATACGCAGGGACTTTCTGGATGTCTTTGTTACGTTTTCATCGCCGGTCCCCATCAATGCGCGAATGGCCGTTGGGGCGGTGTAGAAGATGTTGACGTTGTGCTTATCGCAGACTTCCCAGAAGCGAGCGGGGGTTGGATAGGTCGGGACACCTTCAAACATCAAGGTCGTTGCACCGTTTGCCAGCGGTCCATAGAGGATATAGCTGTGGCCGGTAACCCAGCCGACGTCGGCCGTACACCAGTACACTTCTCCCGGATGGTAATCGAAGACGTATTGATGCGTCATAGAGGCGTACACTAGGTAGCCACCAGATGTGTGCAATACGCCCTTCGGCTGCCCCGTAGATCCTGATGTATAGAGGATGAAGAGGGGATCTTCTGCATTCATTTCAGCAGGCGGACAGTCGGCAGATGCCTTCTCTACTTCTTCGTGATACCAGACATCACGGCCATCCATCATCGTGATGTTGCCGCCCGTGCGTTTTACAACAAAGACCGTATCGACGTTGCCGCATTTTTCAATTGCGCGATCTGTGTTGTCCTTCAACGGGACGGTTCTTCCGGCGCGAACACCTTCATCAGCCGTGATAACGAAGCGAGACTGACAGTCTTCAATTCGTCCGGCGAGACTATCCGGCGAGAAGCCTCCAAACACCACAGAATGAACCGCGCCGATGCGTGCACAGGCCAGCATTGCATACGCCGCTTCCGGGATCATTGGCATGTAGATGGTGACGCGGTCACCCTTTGTTACGCCATTTGCCAGCATTGCGTTTGCAAAGCGGTTCACTTCTTCTGAGAGCTGTTTGTAGGTGATGATCTTGCTTTGATCTGGCTCATCACCTTCCCAAATGATAGCAGGCTGATCGCCGCGCTCTGCCAGATGTCTATCAATGCAGTTTGCTGCGACGTTCAGCGTGCCGTCTTCGAACCATTTAATGGAAACGTTGTGGTAGTCGTAGGAGGTGTTTTTTACCTTTGAGTATGGCTTGATCCAGTCAATACGTTTGCCATGCTCACCCCAAAACCCATCTGGATCATCGACGGATTTTTGGTACATTTCCAAATACTGTTCGCTATTCAACAGCGCATGTTCGGCAACCTCAGCCGAAACCGGGTACACTTCACCAGTCATCACCAATCTCCCCATTTCCTCCGTGGGTACAAAGTACCCAAAATCTGTGTCTTATTATGGGCAGCTGCCGTAGGGGCGTCTAGCGTTTATCCTTCGAACTTTCGTAGGTCACGCTGTCCCTAGGTTCGTTTGACCTACGAAAATTCATCAATAATTTGAGAATGGTTTTGGTGAGTTATCCCGCAATTAGTGCATAGACAACGCCTTGCACAATAAGAACCCCAAGCCAATGACCTGAATCTATTAGGGTAAGCATCCAAGAGGCACGCTGGAATTTGTGATTGACGATTAGTCCGGTCAATACAAAACCTCCCCAAATGACCAACGCAGCAGTTAATCCACTGGTGACATTTATGGATCCCGAATAGACAAGAATGCCTGCGAGAACAAAGGCCATTATCATCTCACATAGGAACGTGACAACGTAAGTTGACGGCCCCATCTGGATGTCCTCTTCGGAAATTCCGACAGCCTTCATCCAAGAATATGAAAGTACATAGTACCAAAGCGAGCCGAAAATATAGGAAGCGATCCCTGCTGCTAGCACACCGGGTAGATAAATTCCCTCAATCATATCAATACGCCTTGTAGTAGATATGGTCTGCACAAGAATTATCGGTTTCTTTTATTTCTTAAAATGTAGTGAAAATATCAGGCAGGTTCAAGTGCCGCTGGGGAATGCGTTATGAATATAAGAAATAGGTAAGGTGAGGGGGTGAGATACACTCACCCCAACTGCTAAAGGCTCAGAGGAGTTCTGCGGTATTCTCTTTTGCTTTTGTGAGCGCTGGCCGGGAAGTCACTCTTGCGAAGTAATCAGCAACTTTGCCTTGGGGCCACTCGAACTTTGCGAGCTTTGCCCAGATAGCGCAGTGACCAATAATCAAATCGGCTATGGTAAAGGTATCGCCCATAACCCAGGTTTGGTCACCAAGACGCTGCTCTAGCCGAACCATGGTGTTCGCCCATTCATAGTGACAGGCCTGCTTGATTTCTGGAACACGCTGTTCTTCTGGATGGATAAATGAATGTTTCGCAGCCATCCATAGGATTGCATCCATCTCATCCAATGCGAAGTTCGTGAAACTGTCTTGTTTGGCTCGTTCTATCGTTCCTGCCGGGAACGTCAGACTTGCATGTTTGTCTGCCAAATATGTGCAGATAGCTGTCGAATCATAAATTGCATCATCACCGACGATCAATGCCGGTATTTTTCCAGAAGGGTTTATCTGCTGAATATCGTTATGATGTGGTTTGCACGGTAAAACCTCATAGGATTGCCCCAGCTCTTCCAGTAGCCATAAAACGCGCATAGTTCTCGACTGAGGGTGTCCAATAACTTTGTACATTCAATTCTCCTCGTGTTCCCTGATAATTGGGAATGATTGCGCAAAATGAAAGTGTTTTGATTGTTAATTTGATTTGGCCAATCAGCGGGTTGTCATGTGATCTGTGCATTTAAACGGATTGACCATGACTTATAGTTGAACCCCTCACAACTGAAGGGGTGATTATCACAGGAAGACTTTGTTAGTTTGGGTTCTTAAAATAACCATCAAACCTAATATTTCTGAAATGTTTGGAAATGCTGATTTTTTGCTGGTATTGTCACTATGATTATTTATGGAGAGGCATCTAACTCTCATATGGGTGTCTAGTGATATTGTTTTTATTATTTGTCCTTATGGTGTTACCAGCTGGTAGCTTGGGCTGCTCGAAAACTAACTTACAATAAAGTTATCAAAGACAGCTACACATTTGTGTGTGCTGCAAATCTGGTCGGCGTGGAGCAGTAGGATCGTGAAGTTTTCTGTTTATTGGATTGCGCGTAAAATTCGATTTCTGGCCGTCTTTGTTATGGCCTTTAGCTTCGCTGCAATTAACGCACGGGCTGATGTCGCTGCTTGGTTGCTGATGGATGCCGATAATGGCCGCGTTTTGGAACAACATGGGGCTTTTGATCGTTGGTATCCTGCATCGCTCACTAAGATGATGACGGCGTATATTGCTTTTCGGCATATTTCTGGCGGTGTAATGGGCATGAATGACATGGTTGTTGTTTCGCAAAATGCTCTGAACCAACCACCTAGCAAAATGGGTTTCCAAGTTGGAACTACCATTACGCTTGATAATGCGCTGAAGATGATCCTCGTGAAATCAGCAAATGATATTGCGGTTACGATTGCGGAGCGAGTAGGCGGTACAGAGCAGAACTTCATTAAGATGATGAATGCGACGGCACGACGTCTGGGCATGACGCATACCAGCTTTGTAAATCCGCACGGTCTACCGGATAACCGGCAAATTACTTCTGCGCGTGACATGGCAATTTTGGCGAGAGTGCTTTGGACTGAGTTTCCTCAGTATCGGTCTTACCTGAGCCACCCTGGAATGCGCTTTGGACGGAGAACTTTTCGATCTGGCAACAGAGATTTTCTTCTTCGCACTGACGGAGCCAACGGGCTAAAAACCGGATATATTTGTAATTCCGGGTTCAACGTTGCAACATCGGCAACGCGCAACGGACGTACGATCATGGCTGTAGTTTTGGGTGCGTCCTCAAGTCTGGAGCGCTCCGCCTTTGCCAAGAAGCTTATAGATAGCGGGTTTAATAGAACTGCAGGGACCAACATTTCAATGTTACGGGGCAGTGGAAAGACAGCTCCGCCAAAAGATCATTACTGCAAACGGAACGCGAAACCGAGCGCACAGCAACTGGTAGACCGTTTCGGGTCTAAAAGAGGGGCCGTGAGCATGCTGTCCTATGCCAATGCAAGAAGTCCTCGACCTAAAGGTAAATCTATTCGCCTTTCCAAGAAAAAAGTAAATTGGCCGCTGGTTTATAAGGAAATCCTTGGACCTCAGTTGAAGGTTTATGCTCCTGTTACCGTTCGGATTGGAAGTGAACGGCCGATTGCTGCCCTTAAGAAACTCGGGAGTGGCGTGCCATTGCCGACCCCAAAGCCTGTTGCACAAAGTGGATTGGAGGCGAAGTCACTTGGCGGAATACGGCAACCTGCATTGAACGTGCCTGTTGGTAAAGGCGCGTCTCTTCTACCTTTGAATGCGCTCGGTCAAAGAGATTTGTTTGGCACACCCGGTGGCCTCTATGCGAATGTGCCTGTCTCCGGTAAAACCCAATAAACCGCAGTTACAGGTAGTGCAGCAACAATGGCTAAAACCCAAGAACGGCGGAGTCCGCCAACACCTATTCCTTTAACCGTCATCACGGGCTTTTTGGGAACGGGGAAAACCACGCTTCTTAATCGGGTTCTAAAAGAGCCGGTTCTTGAAAACACAGCAGTTATAATCAATGAGTTTGGTGATATTGGTATTGATCACTTGCTCGTAGACAACATTGAGGATGGCATTATTGAGCTGGCATCTGGTTGTTTATGCTGCACTATTCGTGGCGATCTGATCAATACGCTGGAAGATATTCTGCGCCGTATCGACAATGGTCGTATGAAGAAGATCGACCGGGTTATCATTGAAACAACCGGCCTTGCCGACCCCGCGCCCGTGTTGCACACGGTGATGCTGCATCCGTATCTGGTTATGCGTTACCGCTTAGATGGGGTTGTGACGCTTGTGGACTCGGTCAACGGTCTGGATACGATCGGGTCTCATGAGGAGGCCGTAAAGCAGATCGCGGTTGCAGATCGTATCGTAATGACGAAAACGGACTTGCAGGAACCAACAGCGGATCTGGTCTCTGAGCTGAAGCATTTGAACCCCGGTGCTTTGGTTTTGAACTCGCTGGATGGGTCATCCAGTGCGGCGGCGCTCATCAATTGTGGTCTATACAATCCTGATACCAAAATAGCCGATGTGCAAAAATGGTTGCGGGAAGAGGCGTATAAGGACAGTCATGGGTCTCATCATCACCATGGTGATGCACATGGCCATGGGCACAATCATCCTCACGATCCAAATCGACACGGTAAAGACATTCGTGCGTTTACGATGGAGACGGATCGGGCAATTCCAAACGGTGCTCTTGAGATGTTCTTGGATTTGTTGCGGTCAGCGCACGGACCTAAGCTCTTGCGCGTTAAAGGAATTATAAAGACCGTTGAGCACCCGGAACAGCCTTTGGTTATTCATGGCGTACAACATGTGTTTCATCCACCAGTGCGCCTTGAAGCCTGGCCTGATGCGGATCACCGCACGCGCATTGTGTTTATTACCAAGGGATTGTCTGAGGGTTTTGTGAAAAGGATGTTTGATGCATTCTCGGGAGGGGTTGCTACAGACACACCAGATCAGACAGCCATGATGGAAAATCCACTTTCCATCGGCGGATTTAGCGGTACGTTTAAATAATTGAATAGAATCTGAAAACAAAAAAGCCCGCTCAATTTGCGGGCTTTTTATTATTCATCAGCTTTTACCGGGTTGGAACCGGAACTTCACCGCGGTAATCGTAGAAACCGCGCTGTGTTTTGCGGCCAAGCCAGCCAGCTTCCACATACTTAACCAGCAGTGGGCATGGGCGGTACTTGGTGTCCGCCAAGCCTTCGTAAAGCACCTGCATGATGGACAGGCATATATCCAGACCAATGAAATCTGCAAGTTGCAAAGGGCCCATTGGATGGTTGGCGCCCAAACGCATTGCTGTATCAATAGCTTCAACGGAACCAACACCTTCATAAAGGGTGTAGATCGCTTCGTTGATCATTGGTAGCAGAATGCGGTTTACCATGAAGGCAGGGAAGTCTTCAGACACGGCAATGGTCTTGTGCAGGCCAAGCGTGTATTTTTTTGAAGCTTCAAATGTCGCATCATCGGTTGCTATGCCACGTACGAGCTCCACGAGTTCCATGAGTGGAACCGGGTTCATAAAGTGAATGCCGATGAACTTTTCCGGACGGTCTGTTGAAGAGGCAAGACGCGTAATGGAAATTGAAGAAGTGTTTGTGCCGAGAATAGCATCAGGCCGCAAGACCGGACAAACAGTTTGAAAAACCTTACGTTTTACCTGTTCGTTCTCGCTTACTGCTTCCACCACAAGATCAGCATCAGAAAGTGCATTTACATCATCTGATGTTTTGATGCGCGTGAGAGCTAGGTCACGCTCTTCCTCGGTAATTGTTCCTTTTGAGATCTGACGGGCTAAATTGCCATTAATGCTGGCTATGCCCTTCTCAATACGATCCTGAGATATATCGTGCAGGACGACGTCAAATCCAGCCAAAGCACTAACGTGTGCGATGCCATTGCCCATTTGGCCGGCGCCAATAACACCGACCTTTTTAACTTCGACCACCATTGTCAGATCCAAATTCTTATATGCACGACTTAGGCGTGCTTATCTGTTCTCATAGTAACATACATCGCAATTCTTACCGCAAACAGCAAGAACCCCGGAAAGAAATATTAACATTCCGGGGTTCCTCTAAGGCTAATCAAATAGGATTAGAGTGCTTTTTCCAGTTCAGGAAGTGCAACAAACAAGTCAGCGACCAATCCATAGTCGGCAACCTGGAAGATTGGAGCCTCTTCATCCTTGTTTATAGCAACAATGACTTTGGAATCTTTCATACCTGCAAGGTGCTGTATCGCACCGGATATGCCACAGGCGATGTAAAGATCAGGAGCAACAACCTTGCCGGTTTGGCCAACCTGCCAGTCGTTTGGAGCGTAACCCGCATCAACAGCTGCGCGGGAGGCACCAATAGCAGCGCCAAGTTTGTCAGCAACTGGAATGATGACTTCGTTGAACTTCTCTTCAGAACCGAGTGCGCGACCACCGGAGATGATAATTTTAGCACCAGCGAGCTCTGGGCGGTCCGAAGCTGCGATTTCTTCTCCAACGAAGGAGGAAATACCAGCATCCGCAACAGCAGAGATAGCCTCAACAGCAGCAGAGCCACCCAGTTCAGCAGCCGTGAAGGATGCTGTACGAACAGTCAGAACCTTCGTAGCATCAGTTGCTTGAACGGTTTGGATTGCATTGCCAGCGTAAATTGGGCGCTGGAATGTGTCTGCTGAATCAACTGCGATTACGTCAGAGATTTGCATAACATCGAGCTTTGCAGCAACGCGTGGCAATGTGTTTTTGCTGTTCGTTGTGCTTGCAGCAACGATTGCATCGTAGCCGCCAGCCAGAGAAACGATCAGATCAGCTACTGGTTCTGCAAGTTGATGCTCATAGGCTGAATCGTCAGCTACGAGAATCTTTGCAACACCGGAGAGCTTGGAAGCAGCCTCAGCTGCTGCACCGCAATCTTTGCCAGCTACGAGAACATGAACGTCGCCACCCATTGCAGCAGCTGCAGTCAGCGCCTTGGCGGTTGCGTCGTTCAATGTCGAATTTGAATGTTCAGCCACAAGAAGCGTGGTCATAATAATAACTCCTCTTGTTATGCTTTAAAGAACGCCAGCTTCGTTTTTAAGCTTGTCGACAAGCTCTGCAACAGAAGCAACTTTGACGCCAGCCTTACGTGATGCAGGTTCAGAAGTTTTCAGAACCTTTAGGCGTGGAGTAGCGTCAACACCGAAGTCCGCGAGGGTCTTTTCAGCGATTGGCTTCTTCTTTGCCTTCATGATGTTAGGCAGGGATGCATAACGTGGCTCGTTGAGGCGCAAGTCAGTTGTGACGATCGCTGGCATGTTCAGCTTTATAGTCTGCAAGCCGCCATCGATTTCACGGGTGACGTCAACAGTGCCTTCGCCAAGATCGATCTTGGACGCGAATGTGCCCTGTGCCCAGCCCAGCAGTGCCGCGAGCATTTGACCAGTCTGGTTACAATCGTCATCAATCGCCTGCTTGCCGAGGATAACGAGACCTGGCTCTTCTTCCTCGACGATCCCCTTCAGCGCTTTTGCAACTGCAAGAGGCTCAACGATATCATCAGCTTGCACCAGAATGCCGCGGTCAGCACCCATTGCAAGACCAGTACGGATGGTCTCGGTTGCCTGCTTAGGGCCAATGGAAACAACGATTACTTCCGTTGCTTTGCCAGCTTCCCTCAGACGAAGAGCTTCTTCCACCGCGATTTCGTCGAAAGGGTTCATGGACATTTTGACGTTTGCAAGTTCAACGCCGGAGCCGTCCGCTTTGACGCGAACCTTTACGTTATAGTCAACGACCCGTTTTACGGGCACGATAATTTTCATGTTCCTAGAACCTCCACTAGAAAAACAGGGGAGTTTGCGTCGCAACTAAGTTGGTAAGACACACTTTCCGCCGGGCTGCCAGAGCCAAAAGGGAATGCACATTGCATTGCAATCGGTGGGCGACCGTAGTCAGCATATTTTAGCCTGTCAACGATCGCCTAGGGTAAATAAGTATCGGGTTTCAACCAATGTATAAGGCGAAGCGCCCTTGAGTGTTGATAGTTTGCCTAATGGTCAACTTATTTCAGCGTTTCAGCTTCCTGAAATTGGATTACCTGTTTTTGCCTGCCACCCACAAAACGTCGCCTTCGCCCTTCAGGTTTGCATAGCGGGATGCCACGAAAAAGAGGTCGGAAAGGCGGTTAAGGTACTGAAGAGCTTGCGTATTGATCTGCTCTTTTTGAGTGAGAGCAGCGACGAGTCGTTCTGCGCGACGGGCGACTGTTCGCGCTTGATGGAGGTAGGTCGCGAGTGGGGTGCCGCCTGGTAGGACAAACGACTTCAGTGGGGACAACTCTACGTTCAGCTGGTCAATGGCATCCTCTAGCGAACTGACTTGATTGGCCGTGATGCGCAGGGGCTCATACCCAAGATCTTCATCGGTTTCCGGCGTTGCGAGGTCGGCTCCCAGATCAAACAGGTCGTTTTGGATTCGCCCAAGCAGCTCATCCAGATGCGGCATTTCTTTGGATGCATGTAACCGGACAAGGCCAACGACGGAGTTGGTTTCATCAACAGTTCCATAGGCTTCGATGCGAAGATCATGTTTTTGTCTTCGCTCACCGCTGCCCAATGCCGTGGTGCCGTCATCGCCCGTTTTTGTATAGATCTTATTGAGGGTGACCATTGTTATACCAGTTCAAAATAGCGAAGTTCAGGAGGTGCTGGTGAAGTAAATCGATAGCATTATCAATATGATAGCTACGAACTGAAGCAGCACGCGGTATCTCATGAGTTTTTGCGAGCGACTTGGATCACCACCGCGCATCATATTCCAAAGGCCGAGGGCAAGGACCAGCGCGACGGCGAAAAGCGCAATTGGAACAAGGATGGAAACGACACCGCTCATTTATTTCTCCAGTATTTGAACACCTTATGAGGAGGTGCGGGACTAATTTAAAACCACAATAGAGATATTCAGTATGACTGCAAAGCTAACCCAAAGGAGGTAGGGGAGATATAGCCAAGCTGCGTAAACCTGGGATTTGTAAAACAGGCGGAAGGTGAATAAGCTTATTGCAAGCAGGAGGATAAGTACGATCAGGCCAATCGGCGGATTTTGTTGCCCGAAAAATGTCCAGGACCAAATTCCGTTTAAAAACAATAGAATAACGAATGTAATCTGGATTGTTATTTTGGCGTTTCGTGTTGCCTTGGTTTCTACAGGATCACTCCGAAATTCCGTTGCTAACCATACACTTACGCTGAGTAATGTGTAAAGCACAGACCAAACTGGTGCGAAAACCCAGTTGGGTGGGTGAAATGATGGTTTATTGAGCGAGGAATACCATTCCGGGATAGCCGGAGTGGTTACGATGCCGCCGTAAGCTGCTGTTGCGTAACATAAAAGTCCCCATCCAACGAGGCGACTCCAGACAACTCGGCTTCTAAGTTTTGCTTTTGTGGTGTCGCTAAAGGGCACGGAAAATCCTTATAAAGCTATACATAGGGACGCGTTGGTTTGCGTTTTTATGCGTTGATCTGCGTTGTTAGGCTACGCCAGACTGACGTAAAGCGTTAGGTTTTCTACGCGCCTTGCTTTTTTCTAAAATATCACGATAGATATTTATACCAGTCGTTTCTCTCTTAAAAGCTTATTTCATGACTCAACAAGCCTTGCTTGGTGCGCGCGATGTGAATCTTATTCGCGGCGTCTTCTTTCTTCAACCTATTGCGCTTGGCGCTTGGTTTCCACGAATTGCAGAAATACAGGAACGGGTGCAGGCAACTGACGGGCAGTTTGCGCTTGCCTTGGTTGGTATGCCGGTTGGCTTGCTGTTCATGTTGATGTTTGCCGGACGGCTGACGGAAAAGTTTGGCACTCGTCAACTTTTGGTCGCTGGTCTGTTTGCGTTCATTTGCCTGATGCCGCTTCCGACCTATGCGGAATCAATTGTCCAGCTCTTTGTGTATCTGGCTTTGGTGGGCGGTGCGCTGGCTTTTGTTGAGCTCTGCATGAATGTGATTGCAGATAAGACCGAGCGGAAAAGTGGCCAACTTATTATGTCTGGCTGTCATGGGCTGTGGAGTTTTGGTGTACTTGTCGGAAGCCTGATCAGCGCCGGCTTCTCATGGGCTGGGTATGGGCCGTCCGAGAGCATTTTGATGGTGAGTGGCATCGCGCTTTTGCCCGCTGTTTTCACCTCCTACAGTTTGAATGAGGGAAGAGAGCCGGATGTTGCCGAAAAATCCAAAGACGGTTTTCAGATGCCGAGCACCGCGTTGATTGCGGTTTGCTTTTTTGCGTTTGGCATTACAATGACTGAGGGCGCAATTGCGGATTGGTCCGCGATTTATGTGACTGACCTGTTTGGTTTATCCGCATGGTATGCCGGTATCGCTTACAGCGCGTTTGCGATGATGGTGACCTTTGGTCGTTTGACAGGAGACTGGCTGCGCACCCGTGTTGCGGTTGAGGTCGCTGCGGCTGGAATTTGTGTTATCGCGTTGGTTGGCGTGGGAATACTTATTGTCTCGTCATCCTATATGATTTCGCTGCTCGGATTTGGACTGGTGGGGCTTGGTGTTTCTGGCGGATTCCCGCTGGCTGTGACAGCGGCCGCCCAAAAGCCGGGCCGCTCTGCTGCGATCAATGTTGGTTTGATGACGCAAATTGCGCTAGGCGGCTTCCTTGTTGGCCCGCTGGTCATTGGCTACGCTGCAGATCATCTCGGCATTCAAGGTGGATTTATTTTGCTGCTGCCTGCACTGGCCCTCAGCCTGATCATGAGCCGGTCTTTGATTAAGCGGGAATGACAGGGAGAAACTTGAGCTTAGTTGGAGTTTTGGCAGGATCTATCCCAGATTGTGCTTGTATTTAGCTTTGTACTGAATGGCTGCAGGACTACAAGATTGGGCTAACTGTTGCGATGACGTTATTTTTTATTCGCTTGAGATACGACCAACCGGAAACTGTTTCAAAAAAGACTTGATCTGAACTGTCGAGGTATTGCTGTTGTCGTCCCAAAACAGAGCTCGTTATTGCATTGTCTTGCAACAGAATGTTGTTTTCGTAGTTTAGGTCGAAGCTGCGCAGATCCAGATTTGAAGAGCCGATCAAAGTGATCTTCTTATCCATTGTGAGTGTCTTGGCGTGCAATAGACCGCCTTTGAATTCAAAGAGATCACAGCCGGCCTCCAGAAGTTTGAAATAGTGGCTGCGACTTGCGGCTGCCACGATCCAGCTGTCGTTGACCTTTGGAAAAATCAAAGTGACCTTTACGCCTCGATATGCTGCAGCACGCAATGCTTCCAGAACAGTTTCATCGGGGACAAAGTAGGGGGTCGATAGTGTGAGCTCGAAACGTGCGGTCGCAATAAGGCAGGCAAAGAGTTGAGGTGTTGCTCCTTTGCGCTCCGTTGGGCCATCGCCCATCACCTGTGCTGGGAACCCTTCTTGCACCGGTTCTGACTTCAACTCAAAGTCATTTAGCTTTTCACCTGTTGCTTGCATCCAATCGCTTATGAACAGAAGCTGGTTCTGGGTCACAATGGGCCCGGTCAGGCGAAGCATGATGTCGACCCAGGGAGCGAATTTGGCTTTGACTAGGAATTCTGGATCAGCTGAGTTTCTGCTGCCGCAGTAGGTTACTTTCCCGTCGATAATCGTAATTTTTCGGTGGTTGCGCAGGTCCAGTCTGCTGGTTAGGAGTGTTCGGACCGGTTTGTCTAGTGGCAAAGCGACAGCCAGTTGAACGCCGGCCTCTTTCATCTTCTCCCATAGCTGCGATTTAATGAGATTGTGTGAGCCGAGGCCATCTGCCATTGCACGGCATACGACCCCGCGCTGGGTTGCTCTAATCAAAGCATTGGCGAGTGCTGTGCCCGTGTGGTCATTTAGCCAGATGTAATAGAGAACATGCACATAATCCTGTGCGGCATCGATGTCTGTTATCATGCTATCGCGAGTAGCTGTGGCATCTTCCATGAGTTTGGCGTTGTTTCCAGCAACTGGATAAAAGCCATTTATTGAGCCAGCATAATGGAAACCGTTTTGATATTCCGGGGTGATTAAGCAATCAATATCAGCTCGCGTGCCCATGAACTGTCTTGCACTTTCATGGATCTCATCAAAAATCTCTTTGTGGCGTTTGTCTGCACGATGTCCAAGATCCGTTTCTCCAAACAGGAAATAAACCCCGACACCGACATAGGGAAGCACGTTCAAAACGATGAACCATGCGAGGCGAACCGGTGGTGACAAATCATCTCGCAGCAAAATTCGAATAGTAAACGTGAGAACTAAAAGAATATGGAAAACTAGAATGAAGGTCATTTGGACTCGGCTGTGTTAAAATCTTGCTCTGGGTTGGTTGTTGGCGAGCGTGCTTTATAGATTCACTTCATATCGGGGTTTAGCCAACCCGTATTATTCTCAGTACCTTCAGGCAGGTCCTGATATTTCCCAAGGCGGATATATGCAATTTCCCGAAAGAGCTTAATTGTTGGGCGAAATCCGAATAAAATTGAGCCAATCAAAAACAACCATGTCCCGAAATAGGTGGTCGCCTCTTTAAAAAAGAGAATACTGCCAACTACGAATAAGGCCGCTGCAGAAAAATCAACAACGGTATAGGCGAGCTCGCAATACGCATAAATCTGTTTATGTCGTTCACTCATTGTGCTGTTGTCTGGATGAAATAATGCCATGGGGTAACTCATTTGTCAGGGACGTGAAACCAGAGCGCGCCTGATAAATGGCGCTGGGAGTATGGTGTAATAATTGCGGGTTGTCTTGCCAATTACTCCTCCGACTTCGCCGACCTTCGCAATATCATGTCTACCATGAAGGTTGGCAAAATGCGGCGCAATGCACCCATTATGTAGGTTGGAACGGTTACGTAATAACGGGCTTTGTCAGTGGGAGCCTCGATAGCGTGGATGAGTTTTTTTACGACTGCGTCTGGCGGGAGTTTGAACTTTGTGGTGCCGCCTTTGGAGAGCATTGAAAGCCTGCGCGTGTAGCTTTCGCGGAAGTGGGACTTGTTCTTCGCGTCCTCGCCAATTTCCTCATAAAACATTTTGACGGCAGTTTTGGAGAACTCGGATTGAATCGGACCCGGTTCGATCAAGCTAACCTGTATGCCAGAGCCGTAGAGCTCAAGGCGCATTGTGTCTGTCAGGCCTTCCAGCGCAAACTTGGTTGCGTTGTAGGCGCCGCGATAATCCATAGCGACAAGGCCGAGGATGGAGGAGCATTGAACGATGCGGCCATGACCTTGTTTGCGCATGATTGGAATGATGCGGCGGGTCAGATCGTGCCAGCCGAACAGGTTGGTTTCAAACTGGCGGCGAAGAGCCTCTACGGGTAAATCTTCAACAGCACCCGGCAGGCCATAAGCGCCGTTGTTGTACAGCGCGTCAAGGCGACCATCTGTAATTGCCAGAACTGACTCAAGTGCGCACTGGATCGATTCGGAATCGCAATAATCCAGCTGAAACGCGTCAAAACCTTCGTCGCGCAGGCGTGTTACGTCCTCAGGCTTGCGGCAGGTTGGGAAAACCTGCCAGCCTCGGTCTTTCAGGATATGAGCAGCGGCGTAGCCGATACCGGTGGAGCACCCGGTGATGAGGATGGAACGTTTATCTGTCACGTAGGTGCTCATTTTTTACGGGTCGTGGTCGTTGCGGTTTAAATCGCGTTGCCCATGAGGAGCTTGGGGGAAGGGCCAGCCATGCCAGCGGCTTCTCCAATGAAGGACTTCTTCAAGAACGGCATACGCTCAACGAGGCCCAGACCGATGTCGCGGACGGCGCGAATAGGATCGATGTTGTTGGAGAACAGGCGGTTCAGCACATCGGTGGTCATGCCCATCTGCCATGTATCGAAACGGCGCCAGGTTTGGTAGCGCTCAAGGATGTGCGCTGCGCCAATGTCGAGGCCGAGGCGGTGTGCGTCCACCAACACTTCCGTGAGGGCTGCAACGTCTTTGAAGCCGAAGTTGAGGCCTTGGCCTGCTATCGGGTGGATGCCGTGCGCCGCATCGCCAGCAAGTGCGAAGCGGTTGGAGACGAACGAGCGGGCCAGAACAAGGTTGAGCGGGAAGGCCTGACGTGGACCATCAAGCTTTAGTTCGCCAAGGTGATGACCAAAGCGGCGCTCAAGTTCAATCTCAAAGGTGAATTCGTCGCCGTTGACCAAGCGATTGGCTTCAGCGGTCTTTTCCGTCCAGACGATAGAAGAGCGGTTTCCCTTCAATGGCAGGATCGCGAAAGGACCGGACGGTAGGAAATGCTCTTCTGCGCGGCCATTGTGTGGGCGTTCGTGCGCAACTGTGGTGACGATGCCGCTTTGATTGTAGCTCCAGCGATTGCAATGGATGCCTGCAAGGTCACGCAGTTTGGAACGAACACCATCAGCAGCAATGAGAACTTTAGATTGAATGGTTTTGCCATTGCCGAGTGTGATTTGAACCTGATTGGGCTCAACGGCAAAATCGGTCACCATTTCCGGTGCGATGATGTGAACACCTTCATCCTTGGCAGCGTCATGCAGCGCGCCAACCAGATGATTGTTCTGAACCATGTGAGCAAAGGGTTCGCCTTCATCAACATCGCCCTCGAAGGTCAGGAAAACAGGGCGGGTGCTGTCATGCAGTTTGCTGTCCGTCACAATCATTTCGGTGATCGGCTGGGCTTCATCTTCCAATTGATCCCAGATACCAAGTTGGGTGAGCATGCGAACTGCACCAGCTGCAATGGCCGAGGAGCGTGGGTCGTTTTCAATGGCTGAGCGAGGCCGAAGATCGATCAGTGCAACCTTCATAGAAGGTTCTGATTGCTTCAAAGCAAGCGCCAGTGAAAGCCCTACATACCCGCCACCGCCGATCGCGACGTCGTACAGATCCTCAGTAGCAGCCTGTTTGGT
Source organism: Pseudovibrio sp. Tun.PSC04-5.I4 (assembly GCF_900104145.1). Classification (NCBI taxonomy): domain Bacteria; kingdom Pseudomonadati; phylum Pseudomonadota; class Alphaproteobacteria; order Hyphomicrobiales; family Stappiaceae; genus Pseudovibrio; species Pseudovibrio sp. Tun.PSC04-5.I4. Next base: position 3,068,646 of record NZ_FNLB01000006.1, read on the forward strand.
ATTGCTCATAGAACTCATCCCTGTACTCGTTCAGTTAGCCCAATTTACCGTTGACACTACCGATATAGCGCCACACTACTCACATGCAATCTAAATCACCACAAAATGGGTTAGTCGGTAATGACGAAGGCTGTTGAAAATCTGCTGGATACGTTGGATCTTGAAAAACTGGAGGAAAATCTCTTTAGGGGATTGAGCCCACAAAGCGGATGGCAACGCGTATTTGGCGGGCAGGTTATTGGTCAGGCTTTGGTCGCCGCCTCCAGAACTGTTGCAGAAGGCCGGCAGGCAAATTCGTTGCATGGTTACTTTTTGCGGCCCGGCGATCCAACCATCCCCATCATTTACGAGGTGGATCGTATTCGTGATGGCGGAAGCTTTACGACACGGCGGGTTGTGGCGATCCAGCATGGTCATGCGATCTTTGCCATGTCTGCTTCTTTTCAGCGGGTAGAAACCGGCATGGAGCATCAGATTGATATGCCGGATGTGCCAATGCCGGAAGATCTGTTGCCGGTCTCTGAGATTTCGGAGGAAATCATCTCCAAGGCACCTGAGCCAGTGCAGAAATATTGGAAGAGAGAAAGACCTATTGAACTTCGTCCTGTTGATCTGACGCAGTTTTTTGCGCGGAAAAAGCTGGAACCTGTCCAGCATGTTTGGGTTCGCGCTGCTTCGAAGTTGCCGGATGATCCGCGCATTCACCAATGTGTTCTGGCCTATGCCTCAGACATGACTTTGCTGGATACGGCGCTGTTCCCGCATGGCATTAACGTGTTCATGCCAAAACTGCAGGTCGCGAGTTTGGATCACGCCATGTGGTTCCACAGTGATTTCCGGTTTGATGAGTGGCTGCTTTATACGCAGGATAGTCCGCGCTCAGCTGGTGGTCGCGGCTTTAGCCGTGGCAGTTTGTATACGCGAGACGGCGTGCTCATCGCTTCTGCTGTGCAGGAAGGTCTGATGAGAATGAGAGAGCGTCCGGTTCCGGGTAAAGGCTAGAGTAAATCGCGCCAGCTCTTTGCGATCTTAGAGCGCTTCGCATTAAACGCGATGCGCTCTAATCTTTGTTCATCAGGTCAGATTACTTTTGTTTCTGTCCAGCCAGCGCTGCATTTATGAGCGTCAGAGCCTCTGAAGAGGCCCAGTCAGCTGGGCCAAACATTGTTCCAATCTCACAGCCATCTTCGCCAATCATGATTGTGCTTGGCAGGCCGGGTGCTTTGCCTTTGGAGCGCAGATTGTTGAATGTATCCATGGTGTGGTCTGAATAGTATGCCAAGTCCGTTACGCCGATCTCCTTCAGGAAATTAAGCGGTTTTGGATTGTTTTCACCACGATCCATATTCACAGCAACAACATTGAAATCTTCGCTGCCAGCTTCACGCTGCAACCTATCAAGGTCAGGCATCTCTTTTCGGCATGGAGCGCACCATGTAGCCCAGAGGTTGAGAAGCTTGGTGCCTTTCAGGTCTGCCATACTAACTGAATTGCCTTCAGCATCATCGAATTTTAGCTCTGTCAGCTTCAAAGGCTTCTCTGCAGGCAGAAACGAGGCCATTTCGCCTGTGGTCAAACCCTTGAGATTTTTTGCTGTATTCATTGAAGAAGAGCAGGCGAGGGCTTGAGGAGCCTCACTTTTTTGAGAATTCAACGCCCAAACCGTTCCGGTTACAACCACAATTCCTGCGAATGCAGCAATAAGCCCTTTTCCGAGGCTAAACTTTCTTGTAACTGTCAACTTCTTCATTTTAAACCCAAATCATAATGAGGCTAGACATGAGCAACCGCATGTGGGGGGGCCGTTTTGCGGAAGGGCCAGACGCAATCATGGAAGAGATCAACGCTTCCATTGATTTTGATCGCAAGCTCTACCGACAAGACATAGCCGGATCCAAGGCTCATGTTAGCATGTTGGCTGCACAGGGCATCGTTAGCGGAGAAGATGCCGAAAAGATAGCTCAGGGTCTAGACACAATTCTGTCAGAGATCGAAGGGGGGACGTTCACCTTCTCTCGTGCGCTAGAAGATATTCATATGAATATCGAATCGCGGCTTGCAGAATTGATCGGTCCGACCGCTGGTCGTCTTCATACAGCTCGGTCCCGTAACGATCAGGTTGCCACAGATTTCCGCCTTTGGGTACGCGACTCTTTGGACGATCTTGAAGGGCAGGTCACAGATCTGATGCTGGCGCTTGCAGAGAAAGCTGAGGAACATGCTGCGGTTGTGATGCCCGGCTTTACACATTTGCAAACGGCTCAGCCGGTGACATTTGGTCATCACCTGATGGCATATGTTGAAATGTTCTCTCGTGACCGCTCTCGTTTGAATGACGCACGCGTGCGTATGAATGAGAGCCCGCTTGGCTGTGCTGCGCTTGCTGGCACGTCTTTCCCGATTGACCGTGAGATGACAGCTGCTGCGCTTGGCTTTGACCGCCCGACCGCGAACTCTCTGGATGGTGTTGCGGATCGTGATTTTGCCATTGAGGCGCTGGCTGATGCATCCATCTGCGCGATGCACTTATCTCGCCTTGCCGAAGAAATCGTGATCTGGTGCTCCTCTCAGTTTGATTTCATCAAGCTTTCCGACAAATTTTCGACCGGCTCTTCCATCATGCCGCAGAAAAAGAACCCGGATGCTGCCGAGCTTGTTCGTGCGAAGACAGGTCGTATCTACGGTGCTCTAACCTCTCTTCTCGTGATGATGAAGGGCTTGCCGCTGACCTATTCCAAGGACATGCAGGAAGATAAAGAGCAGGCGTTTGATGCGCTGGCGAACCTTTCCCTCGCGCTTGCTGCGATGACCGGCATGATGCGCGATCTTGAGCCAAACGTGAAAGTGCTGAAGAAAGCTGCTGGTTCTGGTTACTCCACAGCGACGGATCTGGCTGACTGGTGTGTGCGTGCTGTTGGTATGCCTTTCCGTGATGCGCACCATGTGACTGGCGCACTTGTTAAGATGGCTGTCGACAAGGGTGTTGATCTTCACCGCCTGACGCTTGCTGAGATGCAAAGCGTTGAGCCGAACATCACAGATGATGTCTATAGCGTTCTTTCCGTTGATAAATCCGTCCGTAGTCGCGTTTCTTACGGCGGTACCAGCCCTGTGAATGTGCGCAAACAGGCGCGTCGTTGGCTGAAACAGCTGGAACGTGAACAGAAGACGGAAAAGTAAGTCTGTTCCTCGGATGATCTTGCAGTCACTGGTGTTCCAGTGCAGAAATGATGCAGAGAATCGGCCCAAGTGCGTCGTGCTTGGGCTGCATGGACCATAATACCTATGTTTGGTTAGATCATCCAATTCTGGAGCAGACAAGAATGAGCTTGCAAGGCATGACAGACATTACAAAAAGCCGTAGTTCCAAACTTCTGATTGGCCTCACCATTATCGCTCTTGGTTTGAGCGTTTCCGCGTGTGGGCGGAAAGGAAATTTGGATTCACCACGTCAAGCTCAGGCGGATGCTGATGGCACTCCAGCCCTTAACGATGCACCTGTTCCGCAAATTCCGGGTGACAAAGACGAGAGTTTGTTCCTGGATCCGTTGATCGGTGCGGACAGTGAAGATGACGACTTCAATTTTTAGACTGGTTTTTGCAGCCTGACCGGCTGAAACCGGCGCAGAGGACTTACATTGCATTACTTTGATTTTAAACAGGGCGTGCTTCACGCTGAAGATGTTGCGCTGCCTGAAATAGCAGCAGAAGTTGGTACTCCATTTTACTGTTATTCCCGCGCAACATTTGAACGCCACTTCAAGGTTTTTGATAGTGCGTTTGATGGGCTAGATCATCTGACTTGCTACGCAATGAAAGCGAATTCCAATATTGCCATTTTGATGGTGTTGGCAAAGCTCGGCGCTGGGGCTGATGTTGTTTCTGAAGGGGAACTTCGTCGTGCGTTGAAGGCGGGTATTCCTGCAAACAAGATTGTATTTTCTGGTGTTGGCAAAACGCGTCAGGAAATGAGGTTTGCGCTTGAAGCGGGTATAATGTGCTTCAACGTGGAATCCGAACCTGAGCTGAAGCGTTTGTCTCAGGTTGCTTCTGAAATGGGTAAGGTCGCGCCAATTTCTTTGCGCATCAACCCGGATGTTGATGCAAAAACTCACGCTAAAATTTCTACCGGTAAGGCCGAGAATAAGTTTGGTATTGCTTGGGATCGGGCGCGCGCTGTTTATAATGAAGCTGCGAAATTGCCAGGCCTCAAAATTGCCGGCATGGATATGCATATCGGGTCGCAGATCACGCATCTTGAGCCATTTGACAGCGCGATTACCCGCCTTGGTGAACTGATCTTGCTGCTGCGCGAAGATGGTATCGAAATTGAACATCTTGATGTTGGTGGTGGTTTGGGTATTCCTTACGGTAGCGGTATTGAAGCGCCTTTGCCAACGGAATACGCTGCAATTGTTTGCAAACATATTGAGCGTCTTGGGGTGAAGCTCATCACTGAACCGGGTCGTTTGATTGCAGGAAATGCGGGTATTCTCGTTACCGAAACGATTTACCGTAAAGAAGGTGAAGCCAAGAACTTCGTCATTGTTGATGCAGCGATGAACGATCTGATCCGTCCAACCCTTTATGAAGCGCACCATGATATTGGCGCTGTGAGCGAAGAGCGCCACAACGGTGAGACCATGATGGGAGATATTGTTGGCCCGGTTTGCGAGACTGGTGATTACCTTGCTCGTGACCGCGAAATTCCGCGGTTTGAGGAAGGGGATCTGCTGGCCATTTATTCCTGTGGTGCTTATGGCGCGACCCAATCTGGCACCTACAACACCCGTTTGTTGGTGCCCGAAGTTTTGGTTGATGGTGACAAGTTTGCGATCATCCGCCAGCGTCCAAGCTATGATGAGTTACTGAATCAAGACGTGGTGCCTAACTGGGTTGAAAAGGCTTAACCCTATATAGAAGCCCCTTAGGTTTGCCAGATTGTCGATATACGTTAATCGCCGTATGCTAAAAAGAAAAAGCAGGCGGCGATTAGCGAGGCTTTTGTGACGCATCAGAATGAGAATGGCGGCAATAAAAATCTAAAAGGTGTCGTAGCTTCACAAAGTGAGCTGCGAGAGCATAAAAAGAGTCATGGCGACCCCGCTGGTTTTTCGCTGGTTTGGCAGTCCCTGTTTTCTCAGAAATTACAGTACCGATTGAGACGCTTGGCTTTTAAGGCACGGCTGTTCCTGTATTGGGAGCAACTCTGGCCAGCCATCCAAATTCCCCTCATTGTTGCAACGTTCTATGTCGCAGTCAGCTTTTTGGGTCTTTGGCAGTTTTTCGGTTTTGGTGGCTCTGCTTTTGGATCCATCCTCTTCCTCGCGGTTTTTATATGGAGTTGCTACCCGCTCTTGTGGCTGAGGGTGCCAAGTGAGGCGGAAGGGCTTCACCGGGTTGAGGTTGCTAGCGGATTACCTCACAGGCCTTTGCTCTCCTATAAGGATGAGCAAGCGACGGGTATGGAGGACGAGCAGGCGCTTGCCTTGTGGTCTGCCTTTCAAAAGCGGTTGCGAGAGCGCTTAAAAAACCTTCGTGTTGGCAGTATTCAATCGCGTGCGTTTGTGAAAGACCCTTATGGTCTGCGCGTTCTTGCGGCGATGTTGCTTGTTGTTGGTTACTCCGTTTCGGATGCGAACCGATGGTCTAGTTTGCTTTCCCCTTTTCAGCTGCAGTCCAGCGGCGCAGCGTTGCCTGCGCGGATTGATGCCTGGGTAACCCCCCCAGCTTATACGGGCGAAGCGCCTGTTTTTCTAAGCGGGGATGCCAACCAGTTGCGTGATAGCCAGGATGCGTTGTCCATTGCAAACGGCAGTGAGGTGCTGGTTCGGGCGCAGGGAACAGGCAGTTTCTCGGTTGTTTATTTCTCCTCGCGTGGTCAGGTCGTTTTGGAACCGGAGCGGGTGCAATCTCGCGCGGGTGATATGGCAAAAGAGGCTCAAACAACTGAGTGGCGGTTTCCCTTAAAGGCCAGCGGGCGACTTCAAATCCTGCAAAATGATAATCCGAAGTATTCGTGGAAGATCGCGATTAAACCCGATTTACCACCGCGCATTCGCTTGTTTGATGATCCTGAGGAGCAGTTATCCGGCAGCTTAAAGCTGACGTATCTGGTTCAAGATGATTACCGCGTTGTTTCTGCCGAAGCTGTTATGGACAAGGTTCGCCGTGGGGACGGGAATGAGAAGAACGGTCGTTCATTGGTTGAGGCGCCTCGATTTAACCTGAGCCTCCCGCCCAAAGATGCGAAGATGGCTGTGGGGCAGACCTTTCAGGATTTGACGGCGCATCCATGGGCAGGTTCCGAAGTTGCTTTGGTCCTTGTTGCGAGAGATGAGGCCGAGCAGGAAGGGCGCTCCCAGCCGGTTTACATCAAACTCCCAGAACGGAAATTCAACAAACCACTGGCACGGGCCATTGTAGAGCAGCGTCGCAATTTGGCGATGAATGCGGAGCAACTGCCGCAAGTGATTGATGCGCTGGATATGCTGATGATCGTGCCCGAACGGTTTATCAACGATGCCGGCTCTTATTTGCCGCTGCGCATGGCTTACAACGAGCTGACCATTTCTAACTCCGATGAAGAACTGACGGCGATGCTTGATGTGCTTTGGAACGTGGCGCTGACCATTGAAGATGGTGGCCTCTCTGCTGCAGAGCGAGCTTTGAGAGAAGCGCAAGAGGCGTTGCGCCGCGCGTTGGAGGAAGGGGCGTCCGAACAGGAAATTGCAGCGCTGATGGGCGATTTGCGCAAGGCGTTGGATGAATATCTCAAATCTATGGCACAGCAGATGAGGGAAAATCCGCAACAACTTGGCCAGATGCCGATGGATGAGAACTCCCAGCGGATCACGCCTCGCGATTTGGATGACATGCTACGGCGTATGGAAGAGCTTGCAAAAACGGGTTCCTTGGAAGCTGCACGAGAGCTTTTGGCGCAAATGCAGCAGATGCTGGAGAATATGCAGCAAGCTCAGAAACAGCCTCCGCCAAGTGAGCAACAGCGCCAGATGATGCAGGCTTTGGAAGAACTTGGTGAGATGATCGAACAACAGCGGAATCTCATGGATGAGACGCACAAGTTTGATCCAAATGCTCAGCAGCAACGTCCTAACCGTAGGAATGGCGATCAGGATAAAAAGCAAAACGGTGGTGAAGGAAGCAAAGAGCAAGCTCAGCAGGCTTTCCGTCAATTGCAAAAAGAACAGCGTGACCTCTCCGATAAATTGCAGAAGCTTCTGGATGGCATGGCCAACAATGGGGCCAAGCAAAATAAGGATCTGGATAGTGCAGGCAACTCAATGGATGAAGCTGGAGACGCGCTGGGAGCCCGGCAAGCGGGTGAAGCGGTCACTGATCAAGGTCAGGCCGTGGAATCCATGCGCAAGGGTGCGCAAGCGCTGGCAGAGCAGCTCGCAGGGCAGGGTGGTGGCCGTGGTCAGGCGACAAACTCACCGCTGAACGAGGATCCACTTGGCCGTATGCGGCGTGTGGAAGGGCCGGAGTTTGGCAGTCAGGTGAAAGTGCCGGATGAGATCGAAGTCCAGCGAGCCCGCAAAATTATAGAGGAACTGCGCAGACGTCTTTCAGACCCGGACCGTCCGCAACTGGAGCTGGACTATCTGGAACGGCTGATGAAGCGGTATTAGGGGGTGTGGGCGATGAAGTGGGAATGTAGCAAGCTGCACTAGAGGAGGTCGTCGAACCACTCTTCAGCCGACTGCAGGATTAGCCCAACAGAGTTATACTTCTATTGAAAGTTCTTGCTTCAACCACGCAAGGTAATCTTGGATCACCACCTCGTCACGTTTGCAATAAGACCACTTTTGGTGTTTTTGAACTGAAATAAACCCTGCTCGCTTTAAGATATCCAAATGCCGACTTGCAGTGGGCTGGGCCACGCCCAATGCTTCTGCAATTAGAGACATGCACACCCCAAATTTCACCGGATCCGCAGACCACTGTTCTGCAAAGTGTTGTTCAGTTTCGGCCAGAAGTCTCAGAATACGCATTCGAGTTTCACTTGCCATCGCTTTGATTTGAGTTGACCGATCCATATTACCAATCATATTGTCATTTAGCTAACTATCAATGTGAGTCGTATCTATGCTGAAACTATCATCTGAGTCAATTATTGAGGGTAACATTGTTAAGTGGGGGACAATTGGGGTTGGCCCGCCTTTGGTTGCCATCCACGGTACACCGTTTTCTTCGCAAGTATGGCGCAGGATTGTCCCCCAGCTTGCGGACCGGCGAACTGTCTATTTCTTTGATCTGTTGGGTTATGGGCAATCTGAGATGCGAGAGGGTCAAGACGTTTCTCTGGGGATGCAGAACAAGGTTATGGTAGCCTTGTTTAAGGAATGGGGTTTTGATCGACCTGACGTTTTGGCACATGATTTCGGCGGAGCCACCGCCCTTCGAGCCTATTACCTCGACGGACTGCGTTACGCCTCCCTAACGATTTTCGATGCTGTTGCCTTAGTTCCTTGGGGGTCGCCTTTCGTACAGCACGTACGAAAGCACGAAGAAGGATTCTCTGGCATGCCCGACTACATGCACCGTGCGCTTTTGAAGGCCTATTTGCAGACAGCTGTGCATAATCCCTTGTCCGATGAAGCGATGGATCTCTATTGTGCTCCATGGCTTGGGCCTGTTGGTCAGCCAGCTTTCTATCGCCAGATTGCGCAAATGGACCAAAAGTTCACCGAGGAAATTCAGGCATCATATAGTACTTTGGATTGCCCGGTTACAGTACTATGGGGTGAAAATGACACATGGATCCCTTATGAGAAAGGGGAGAGCTTAGCTGCGTTGATTTCAGATCGCCCATGTGTTCCGGTTCCATGTTCCGGACATCTTGTTCAAGAGGATAGACCGGAAGCCATCATAGCAGCAGTTCTGAACCAAATTACGGAAGCTTGATGGCCGCTTGGTCTTTGTTGCCGTCATCTGAGATGTTGGACCCGACTGTTTTTGGAAAATGTCCTCCAAAAACACAAAACGCGATCGCTCGATAGGAGTGATCGCGTTCAAAATTCTTATGGATGTGCCAAAGACTTAAGCGACGGCAGTTTTCTCTGAGTTTTCGTCGGCAAGCGCAGCTGAGACTGCCTTGCGGATTTCAACCAGTGAAAACGGCTTGGTTAGAACGTCTTTTACGCATTTGCCGACTTCCTCAGACCGTTCACGCTGATCAGCGTACCCAGTCATGAGGAGAATTGGCAGGCCGGGGTAGCGTTGGCTGCTTTGCATCGCAAGCTCAATCCCGTCCATCTCTGGCATTTTGATGTCAGAGAGGAGAAGGTCGAACTTGCCTTGCTGTTGAAGCAAAACCAGAGCGGCTTCGGCGCCATCTTCCACGGCTGTTACTTTGTGCCCGTCCAGCTCCAATGCGCGTTTTACAAAGGCGCGGACTGCATCATCGTCTTCCGTTAGAAGTATGTGAGCCATCGTAGCTCCCCTTTTTACGCGTCACCTTCCTGCGGCACGTAGCCGATGAATGGCAACTGTCTCCATGCATGCCCCATGTCCATGCCATAGCCAACAACGAATTTGTCTGGGCATTCAAACCCAGTGTAGTCCGATTGAATGTCAGCCATCCGGTGGCCCGGTTTGTCCAGGAGTGCAGCTACCCGAACAGACTTCGCGCCACGCTTGGCAATCATATCGCTTGCAAACCTAAGAGTGCGCCCGGATTCAAGAATGTCATCTACCAAAATGACGTCTCTTCCGGTCACATCGCTTTCGATATCGCGGAGGACTTTTACCTCACCTGACGACACCGTCCCTCTTCCATAACTCGAAAGGTGTAAAAATTCCATTTCCGGAGCGGAACCTGCTCTGTGTAATGCACGGGCAAGGTCAGCTGCAAAAATGAAGCTTCCTTTCAGCACCGCAACAACTAGTAGGTCGTGTGGATTGTCCTGTGAGATCGCTTTTGCGATTGCGTCTACACGCACCGCAATTGCTTCTTCATCAAACAGCACGCGGATTTCCGGAATACCGGTCATCTAATGCTCGCTCTTTTTTTCTGGCGCTCTACGAAACGCAATTGAATGTCGGCGGCTCGCTCTGGCGGATTATTTAGCCGAGCTCTGAACCGGGTTCTATCACCTGGTGCAAGCCTGTCTTCTCGTGGCTCAACTACCCAGGCGTGTATTTCCTGTGTGTCCTGAGAGCGCAATGCCAGCTTTATGGCCGGAATCAACGTCTCATTCCCTGTAATGTTTTCTACAGTTCCTTCCACGACCAGAACGACAGACCCGTCGTCTACTTCTCGGAAGGTTCTTATGTCTTTAAATACAAGACCACGCAGGTTAACGGTCATACCAGCCAACTGGTAAAGACCAGCCAAATCGGGGAACATTCTTACCGCTTGTTCACGGTATTGTACTGCTGCAAAACAGAGGACAATGGACGCAGCAAGAAGGCTCGATCCCAGCAGGCCTTTCGCGCTTATAACACCTGATTTGCGGGATGACTTGGATTTTTTTCCGGATCGTCGTTCGCGCCTTTTTGAGGATGCATCAGAGCCTTTGTCCGCATCTTGGCTCTTCTTCTTATCTGAAGCGGGCTCTTCAGCGGATTTATAGGCATCGTGTGTGCTGGTTGATGACTTTTTTTCCGCGGAGTCACCATCGTAAATATCTGAATTATCTATATTTTTTGATGCGCGGGGCGCTAAATCGTCTTCAGAAAATGCTTCGTGCTTTGAAGCAGCTATACTGGGATCAGTCAGCTCTTTTTCGTCAAAGCTTTTAGAAAAATCAGGTTCTCTCTGCACGTTTTGGTAGGTTGAATTGCTGTGTACTTCTGGCTGCAGATCCGGATCTTCAGAAGATTTTTTCTCGTCTTCCTGAGTGACCTGCCAGATATTCTCACAGCTTGCGCACTTTACTTTTCGGCCTGTACTACCGATTTTGTCGGCTGGGATCTCGTAGGCTGTCTTACATTGCGGGCAAATAATTTTCATCGAGCGTGATCCTAGAGCCTCCAGATAAGCGTAAGGCGTTTTGGAGTATCCAATTTGTCTGATTCTGACTAGCTCATAACATGGAAGCTTCAAGTCAGTTTGAATGTCTAGACTTAAATCTCTAAGGGCAAGAGGACATCTATATACTTAATGAAGTGTTAATTTATTCAGGGGATATCCAGTGGGGTGAACTGCTTAAATTTATGAGAGTAAGTGCAGTAGAAATTTGAATGCGGGAAAGATATTTTTTAGAGTGATTTGCACGAGTTTAGCCTCAATGTTCTGATAGGTTAAAACTTAACATCTGGTAGGGGAATTTTCGGTGATACGCTTTGAGAATGTGGGACTTCGGTATGGAATGGGCCCCGAAGTGCTTCGGGATTTAACCTTTTCCATTGAGCCGCAGTCCTTTCAGTTTCTCACCGGCCCTTCCGGTGCTGGCAAGACGAGCTTACTGCGTTTGCTTTTCCTCTCCATGAGACCAACACGCGGACTTATTTCTGTCTTCGGCAAGGACACGACGAGGATTGCCAAAAATGAGTTGCCGTCTATGCGCCGTCGGATCGGTGTGGTTTTTCAAGACTTCCGCTTGCTGGATCACCTCACAACCTATGAGAATGTGGCGCTTCCGCACCGTGTTGCTGGTAAGTATGAGGCTGAATACCGCCCGGATGTGGAAGATCTGTTGAAATGGGTGGGGCTTGGTGAGCGGATGCATGTGCTTCCTCCTGTTCTTTCTGGTGGGGAGAAGCAGCGTGCTGCAATTGCCCGTGCGTTGATTACACGCCCTGAAGTTTTGCTGGCAGATGAGCCCACAGGTAATGTGGACCCTCCACTGGCGCGCCGTTTGCTGCGTTTGTTTATTGAGCTGAACCGGCTGGGGACATCTGTTGTGATCGCAACGCATGACTTTCATTTGCTGGAACAGGTTGAAGCTCGACATCTGGTTCTCAACGATGGGCGGTTGGCTGTACATGACTGATCATCAGCAAAGAACAGAACCGCCTATGACGGCGTCAGGTTCTCCGAGTGGCGGACAAACCAAGAGTGCAGGAGCAAAGAAGGCTCCGGTGCGCGGCAAGCCTTCTCGGCCCACTGGAAAGCCAAAGAATCCCAAAGCGGCAAGACCGAAAAAATCTCTAAAGTTAAGACGATTACGCAAATCAGCGCCGATTGTGCCGCCTCAGGCGATCTCTGGTCAGGCGCTGATGCTTGTTGTTGCCATTATGAGTTTTTTGGCCTGCCTTACGGTTGGCTTTGTTTCTATCGTCAATGATGCTGCCAATGACTGGACCAGTGAGCTTGTCAGGGAAGTGACTGTTCAGATCCGCCCGGTAGATGGCGTTAATATGCTGCAGGAGATTGACCGAACGCTGGCGCTGGTTCGTGAGTTTCCCGGAATAGGGGATGCGCGCGCACTTTCTGATGAAGAAACCAAGGAACTGCTTCAACCTTGGCTTGGCGCGGGTTTGGTGCTGGAAGACCTTCCTATCCCCCGTTTGGTACTGGTGCAGATCAGTGATCCGGAACTGTTGAACCTTGCTGAAATGAAAGCACAGATTGAGCAGGATATTCGTGCTGCCTCTGTTGATGACCACCGTGTGTGGAACCGTCAACTTTCTGCTATGGCCAATACTGCGGTTTTTGTCGGGTTTGGCATTTTGGTCCTTGTTCTGTTTTCCATGGTACTTTCGGTTATCTTTGCGACGCAGGCAGCCATGTCTGGAAACAAGGATGTGGTTGAGGTTTTGCACTTTGTTGGTGCGGAGGTCAGCTTTATTGCCTCCGAGTTTCAGCGGCACTTTCTGTTGCTCGGCCTCAAAGGAGGCGTAATTGGCGGTGCTATTGCCTCGATCAGTTTTCTACTTATCGGATTCTTCGGTGGTTCAGATGAGATTTCCGTAGGAGGAAATCAGGTTCAAGCGTTGTTTGGTTCGGTGAATGTAAGTGCTGTCGGATACCTGGGAATTATTGCCGTTGTGGGGCTGGTAGCTGTTTTGACAGCCTTGACCTCGCGCCTTGCCGTGCATAGACACCTTGCAAACATGGGTTAGAAAACTGATTTTTTCATTTTTCTGAAAATCTGGTATGTAAGTGGAAAGAACATACCTCGCCTTGTGGCGGTGATCCTATACGTCACAATATGGAGTTATTGTTGATTACTCGCGAAACAACAGCAAATGCTGAAGCTTCAAGAGAGCAAGAGGCGATGGTTGGTTGCATGAAAAAACGTGTGGGCATCAGGTTGTTTGTTGTGCGCAGCGCTCGAACTTTTTCGCTCCTGGTCTTGTTCGGATGTGTGGCCTTTGTGGCCGGCTTTCTTTGGTTTGTGGAAGTTCTGCAGCCCGCGGTTCAAACTGTGACGCCTAAACATGCTGATGGCATTGTCGTTCTCACCGGTGGCCGTGACCGAATTTCGCAAAGCTTGGACCTTCTTGAAGTTGGAAGCGCAAAGCGGCTTTTGATTTCTGGCGTTCATCCTGCGACCAGCGCAAAACAGATTGCGCGATTGAACTCAAAGCGCATGTGGTTGTTTGATTGCTGTGTCGATTTGGACCGAAAAGCTCTAAATACGATCGGCAATGCAGAGGAAACAGCCAATTGGGTGCGAGAAAATGATTTTAATTCTCTGCTTGTCGTAACCAGCGCCTACCACATGCCTAGAGCACTGGCAGAACTACAAGTTCGCCTGCCTAAAGTTGAGCTTTATCCTAACCCTGTCTACCATAAAGAGCTGGATTTGGAGCGGTGGTACGAAAGTTCTTCAACAACAACGCTTCTCCTGCGTGAATATGTGAAGTATATCGTCGTTCGGCTGCGGGTTGAGCTGGGTATCGGATTTCCTGTAAATCGGTCCTCTTGAATTCGTGAGATGAAATTTTATTTGCCTTGGCAGAGTGCCATGCGGAAATGGTTGTGAAGGTCCTATGCTCCTCCTGCGTTCTATCCTCTTTAATGTGCTTTTTTACACCAGCACTTTGTTCATCACGATCAGTTGCTCGTTCCTGTTCTTGCTTCCTGTTCGGTATTGTTGGTGGCTTCTGCCAATGTGGAGCCGTGTAGAAAAATTTCTTCTGCACTGGGTTGGCGGAGTCAAATCCGAAATTACTGGTTTGGAAAACCTGCCAAAATCTGGCTGCATTATCGTTTCCAAGCATCAGTCCGCTTGGGAAACCTTTGCGCTTTCCGAATATTATCGCCAGCCAACCTTTATTATGAAGCGTGAGCTTCGCTATGTTCCGTTTTTCGGCTGGTACCTGATGAAATTTCGTCAGATCCCGGTTGATCGTGGCAAAAAAGGTAAAGCACTCTCTGCGATGGGTAAGAGAGCGGCTCAGGCAATCGCTGAAGGCCGTAACATTATCATCTACCCAGAAGGGACGCGCCGTGCCGCTGGAGCTGAACCGCAATACAAATATGGTATCGTGCATCTCTACAAGACGCTGAATTGTCCTGTTGTTCCTATTGCGCTGAACTCAGGTGTTTACTGGCCTCGCCATCGATTTTTCCGTTTTCCGGGCACGATCAAAGCAGAGATCCTCAAGCCGATTGAGCCTGGATTGAAGCCTGAAGAGTTCTTCCGACTTTTGAAAGATCAAATCGAGACAGCTTCTGACCGTCTTCTTGATGAATCAGAAAAAGCGACACCGGATAACATCATCATCAAAGAAGCTCGTGGATTGCAGGCAGAATATAAGAAAAAATAAAGAATTTACGTGGAAATCAGGTGTTCCAAAGGAAGTAAGTCGCGTTTGCCTTAAAGGCGGCTTCTTTTTTTGGCAATGATTTGGCTCAGGTTGTAAGTTGTTCATAGTTTGTTCTATAAAGTAATATGGTAAATAGCAGGAGAAATCAGGAGAGTGCGTTGCAGTACTCATTGTTCGATGATCACTTGCCGAGTGGGAGGCCCCCCCGTGTCTCGGAGGAGCTGGGAGTTGGTAGCCAGTTTAAGTACTGGTCTGGCACATCTGGCCAAAGATACCTGTTTTCTCGGATTTTGCCTGAAGAGGTGAAAGACTATGCAGAAAATCTGGTTCTGATCATGGACACGCGAAGCGCAGTAGTTATTTGGCTCGGGTTTGTTGGAATACAAATCGAAAAGAACCCAATGCCTGCTGTTAAGTCTTCGCATGAGGCTTATGTGCACCTGCTTGCAGAAGACAGTGAAGAGCGGGATCGCGCTCAAAATGATCTGCGAACAGGCATATTCTCCTACATCAAGCCTGAGAGTGAATAGGCACAGGACTTTTAGTTTGAAAGTTCTTTTGCCAGCCATTCGACGCTCTGGTCTTTAATTCCCATCTCTTTCATGTGCGCATGAGTATTTAAAACATACTCTGGATTCGCACCGGACTGACCCACGGCCCCCTTTACAATCTCCAATTGTTGCGCAAGAGGTAGTGCACCTGCGTATTGCTCGTGAGTCCTATCAGCGACGAAGGTAACGGCTCTAACTTTTGTGCCTTCATCGTCCAGTAAGCGGAGACGTCTGTGCGTTTCTTTGTAAACCATTGTCTGCTGTTCGCGCTCACGAAGGTATTGCAGTGTTTTTTCTGCTTGTTCGGGCGCGATTTTAAATGCCATGCCAATACAAGCTCCGCCTTTATCCAGCCCAAATACGAGGCCAGGATTGTCCTGAGTTCCGCGGTGAACCCATGAATAAACGCAGAGAGATCTATGCACGCCATGCAAAATTGCCGGCACAGCTTGCTCAAAAGAAAACCCTGGCCGCCAAATTAGTGAGCCGTAGCCAAATATCCATAAATTTCGCATAACTATTTTCTCGTAGACTTTGTAGATATACCTCGCCTATCAGGCTCGTAATCAGCATGCAACTCACAAGCAGCATGAGAGCGTAACGGAGAACATATGACTGAAACAAAGGTAGCTCGACCCCCAAAGAAGTCGGCGTATTTCGTTTTGGCGACTTTGGTCGTCCTTATAATCGGTGGGTGGTCTGTATACTGGGCGGTGGGACGCGGTGTTGTTTCTGACGTCATTCGGAATGGAGTAAAGGTCGCTGAAGCCAAAGGCGGAAGCCTTGAGTGTGGTAATCAGGAGCTGGGGGGATACCCCTTCCGGTTTGAATTGACGTGTACGCCTTTCCGCATGGATAAAGATGGAGAGTGGTACTTTTTCAAAGAGTTACGCGGTGTTGCGCTTGCCTATAATCCTACACATGTGATTTTTGAGGCGGATGGCCCAGCTGAGGCGAACTTTGGTCAGCAAGGGCCTGCGTACTCTGCCAATTGGAAAACGGCTCAGGCCAGTGTTGTTGCTGAAAGCAATAAACCGGCGCAGATTGATGCCGTTTTCAAGGAACCAAAGCTGACTTACACCATTGGTGATCAGTCTGTTGAGATGACCGCGGATTTGACCGAAGCGCATTTGCGCCGGGTTGAAGGCGATGACAATGCTCTCGATTTTGCGGTGCTCGTGAATGGGCTTTCTGCGGGCCAGATATCTAGTGCTGTCCCAATCGATATCAGCCTTGTGATGCAATTGCCTGAGGGCGCACAGCTGCTAGATGGCAAAGTTCGCACTATTGCTGATTTGTTGGTTGATGAAGAGCTAAAGGTCAACGTCTCATCACTGCAGCTGAAAAGCGGCGAGTTTTCCATCAATACGGGTGGTGATTTGGTGTTTGACCGTCAGGGACGGTTGAGCGGTACATTGCCGTTGGTGATCACCGGCATTCATCAGCTGGAAGAAGCCTTGAAGCCGTTCTTCCCTCCGGGATCAAAGACGCTTCAGACATTACAGAAAACGGCTCTGAGTATTGGTCGTGGAAGTGCTGTGAATGGTGTGCCGACTTTGAAGATCCCTGTGACAATTGAAAATGGCCGGGCGCGTATTGCGTTCTTTGACCTTGGGCCAGTGCCAAAGTTGATCCTAAAAGAAAGCGGCTCCTAGGAACCGCTTTCAGAAATTGCTTTAAACGAGTGCCAGGCGGTCAATCAGGACAATGAAACTGTCTTTATCGCCTGGTTCAGCCAAATTCTCGAACAAGCTGTTGTCGACTTTGTTCTTGTTTGGAACCAACCAACGCACGTGAACCCAATCACGTTCCTTGCCGATTTTTGAGACCTCTTCCACCAGTGTGCGGCCAATGCCTTTGTGGCGGTGTTCCTGTATGACGTAGATATCGTCCAGCTGGCCAATTCTCAGGCCGGAGATCAGGTCTGGAATGTCGAAGAACGCTGCAAATCCTACAAGCTCTTCTCCTTCCAAAGCACCAATAATTTCAATGGATTTATCATCCAGCAGGCGCTCTGCAAAAATTTCGTCAGGACGGCGTGGTGCACCCCGTTTGAGGGCCTGCGCATTCTCTGCAATGAGAGGGGCCAAATTCGGTGCATCAGCGGGTTTTAAGGCTCTAAAAGAAAGACTAGTCATTACACCTCTTCCCCTTCCTTGGTTAGATTTTGGGTTACAGAGTGACCCCAAAATCTCCTTAAAATCAAGGTGTGAAAGTCTTATGATGCTTTGAATTTTGTGGGAGGTTTTATCGGCAGAGTTCTGTATTGCGAAATTACTTGCGAGTTCCTTCGCTTATTTTCGCTCCAAGGTGTGATACCAAATATTGAGGAAACCGGGCCTATCTGTTGAGGATTCGTACTTAAACTAAATTATGGCCCTGTAGTGCCTCAATGCCTTTCCGTGTAAGCGTCGATTTCTAACGCAACAGATGGGCATAAAATGAGAGCTCCTAATCGTTCAACTGCTACCATTATTGGCTTTACCGCTGTTTTGATGTGGGCCCTCCTTGGTCCATTGGGAGCGTTGTCTGGCGACGTGCCGCCGTTTTTGCTCAATGCGTTATGTTTTGGCATCTCAGCCACATTGGCGATGGGGCGTATTGCGACCACTTCCAAAGGGTTTGCCGTACTCCGTCAGCCGATTAGGGTCTGGGTGTTTGGTACCGCTGGTGTCTTTGGCTATCACGCATTCTATTTTATCGGGCTGCGTAACGCGCCTCCGGTAGAAGCTAACCTGCTGAATTATCTTTGGCCGGTGCTGATTGTTTTGTTCTCAGCTTTGTTGCCGGGAGAAAAGCTGAAGTGGAACCATCTGGTTGGTGTTGGATTGGGTCTGTTCGGGGCTGGTTTGCTGGTTGCGGGCGGTGGAGGTCTTTCTTTTGGCGGTGGCAACACCATTGGCTATCTCTCAGCGCTTGCTGCTGCTCTCACATGGTCCAGTTACTCTGTGTTGTCTCGCCGCTTAGGCAATGTGCCGACTGAGGCTGTGGCTGGGTTTTGTTTGGTGACGGCAATTCTGTCAGTTGTGTTCCATCTGGTTTTCGAGGAAACAATCTGGCCGCAAAATACCGTGCAGTGGTCTGCAATCGTTGGAATGGGATTGCTGCCGCTCGGGCTCTCCTTCTTCACTTGGGACATCGGCATGAAGTTTGGTGATATTCAGGTGCTGGGTGCCTCTGCCTATGCAGCACCGTTGCTTTCCACCGGCCTGCTTATTCTGTTCGGGTTTGGTACTCTGACAACGACCGTTATGCTGGCCTGTGCTCTGATCTTCATAGGGGCTGTTATTGCAGCCAAAGACCTACTGTTTGGCCGTTTAAAACCGGCAATTAGCACGAATGGTGAGTAGTTAAGAGGGAAGTGGCGTTCTAAACTCCTCCTGTTTTGCAACGCAACAGGAATTGCCATGTCTATGCCAGAACAAGTTCAGACCATCAGACCTCGCCGAAGTGCGCTTTATATGCCCGGTTCAAATGCACGTGCATTGGAGAAGGCCAAGGGGTTGGATGTGGATGTTTTGCTTCTGGATTTAGAAGACGCTGTTGCGCCAGATGCGAAAGAGATGGCACGGGGTCAAGTTTGTGAGGCTGTTGCCGCTGGTGGTTATGGGCATCGTGAGCTTGTTATTCGCATCAATGGGTTAAAGACCCCGTGGGGCGATGAGGATTTGAAGGCTGCCCTTGCCGCTCAACCTGCCGCTGTGCTTTTGCCCAAGGTGGAATGCTTTGCAGATATCAAGCCTGTTGCGGATTACATGGCAAAGCAAGGTGTGCCGGAGAACCTCCGTATCTGGGCGATGCTGGAAACACCACGGGCAATTTTGAATGCCTCCGAAATCGCAGAGGCGGCGAAAGATCCGCACAATCGTCTGGATGTGTTTATCATCGGCACGAACGACTTGAGCAAGGAAAGCGGTGCGAAGATCTTACCAGGTCGTGCTGTGTTGATGCCGTGGCTGATGACCTTCCTCGCGACAGCCCGTGTGGGCGGTGCTGATATTCTGGATGGCGTTTACAACAACTTCTCTGATCTGGAAGGCTTTGCGGCTGAGTGTGAGCAGGGGGCTGAGATGGGCCTGAATGGCAAGACGCTTATTCACCCGAAACAGTTGGAAGCTTGCAATACAGCGTTTGCGCCAAGTACCGAAGATGTTGTGTGGGCAAAGAAGATGATTGCTGCGTTTGAGCGGCCTGAAAACAGTGACAAAGGTGCTGTGCAGGTGGATGGCAAGATGGTGGAACGTTTGCACGCTGAAATTGGCAAACGCACTGTTGCCATTGCCGAGGCGATTGCAGACGCGCAGATTTGATTGAGGCGGCCTATCTGGCCTCTGGTATCTGTGTTAATTGGCAGGTAGTTTCCGCCAACTCATCAAAATTGCTAGGAAGAAAAAATGCGTCTTTACCGCCTCATCACTGAACCGGATTCCTCCAAGTTTTGTCACCGCGTGACCGAAGCTTTGAACAAAGGTTGGGAACTGCAGGGCTCACCAACCATGACTTATGATGCTACTCAGGGTCTCACTATTTGTGGTCAGGCTGTCGTCAAGCATGTTGATGGTGAAAAATACACACCAGAGACAAAACTCGGCGCTTGGTAATCTGAAATTTATGAGGCCCGCGAGACTTTAAGTCCTCGCGGGTTTTCTGTTTCCATCATACGGTAAAGTACGACCTCGAAATACCACTGCAAGTCCTGTAGGGCTAAAATAAAAATTCGAGGTTTCTCAGGTGCTTTCCATCTTTGGCAATGCGGTGCTGCCTGTTTTTGCAGTGGTGGTGATGGGCTATGCCTTTGGCTGGCTTAAACTCTTCGGTAAATCCGAAGCGAGTACTATAAACAAAACCGTCTTTTATGTTTTCCTGCCAGCCCTCTTGTTTAAGCTCGTGGCTCAAGCCTCCTTTGATAAATTTGAACCTCTCTACGTCCTTGGGTATTTGGGCGCTGAGTTGGTTGTCTATTTGCTCACGATCTGGCTTTCATATGGCATATTCAAACGCTGTATGAGGGAGAGCTTGCTGTTGGGGATGGCAGCTGCTTATTGCAACCACACTTTCTTCATTCTTCCGATTGCTGAGGTTTTGTACGGTCAGGACGCCTTGTTGCCAGTGACCGCTGTCATCGTCATTGATAACCTTCTCATTCTCGGTGGAACTGTTCTGGCCCTGGAGTTGATGGGGAAGAATGGGACAGGTTCAACCTTTCAAAACTTTTGTGCCACGTTTTACACCAACCCAAACATGATCGCGCTTGCTCTTGGTTTGGTAGTGAGCTTGAGCGGGTTCTCAATTGATAATGGCATCGGCTTTTATGCGGGCTTTGTTGGTTCTGCGGCAGCGCCAGCTTCGTTGTTCGCGCTGGGACTAGTGCTAAACGGACAGCCGTTTAAGCTGGCTGAGCCGCTTGTTGTGAGCGTGACAGCGCTCAAGCTGCTGGTCGTGCCGGCAATTGGCTGGGTTTTGTTTGAGATGGTTTTTGCTTTGCCTGATTATTGGGTAGGTCCGGGTATGCTTGTAGCCGCCGGACCAAGTGGTGTACTGGCGTTTGTTATTGGTGTGCAATACGGTGTGCCAGAAAAATTGCTGTCTCAGGTGATTTTGGTGACAACCTTCTTTAGCGTTGTGACAGTGACAGCAGTCGCCGCACTGACTGCTTAAGTTGAGAGCATTGCTTCCAGAACACCGCGATAAATGGCACGTACACGGTCGTAATGATCTGGTGAAGCCTGCCAGAAATTCGTCAGGCCCGGTCCTGCATTGAGTTCCAGTACATTCGCATCTCCGCCGTCCTGAGAAATGTCTTCGCACAGGATATCTACGCCCGCATACCTCAAGCCACAGGCCTTAGCGGCTTTGATGGCGAGGCTTTTGTAGTGCGGTGAGGCACTATCCGTCACATCAACTGCTTCTCCTCCGGTTGAGAGGTTTGCGTTGGACAGAAGAGGCAGGGTGGCATTCTCTGGCAACACAGAGTTGTGGCTGTAACCTGCCTCCTGAATGGCCTTGAGGATGCGAGGATCGTCCTGTTCTATCTTATAACCCCCACTGCGTGTTGTGAGTGTTTTGACCTTCCTGTCCAGCAGCTTTGAGAGTGTATCAGAGCCATTGCCGATGATAGACAGGGGGCGCCGTTCTATGGCCACCAGCACTTTGTCATTCAGTACAATCACTCTGTAATCTCGACCTGCAACAGCTTGTTGGATGAGCATTCGGTCATGGTGCTCAAGAGCTTTGGCGAGGTTTTGTTGTAGCTCTGTTGGGCCGCTGATCTTTTGAACGCCAATACCTTGTGTGCCTTCATTAGGTTTGATGAAGAGCGGATAGCCGAACTGCTCCGCCAAAGTTTTAGCGTTGATTTGTGAATTCAATTTATCCGCAACATGAGGGCTGGCTGTGCTGAGCTGTTTTATCGCTTTGTCTGAATGGATGAGTTTGAATTGCGGCGTTGGCAGGCCTGCATCCAGCAATAAGCACCCGCAGAATTCTTTGTCTCGCGCGGCTTCTCCTGCTGAATAGCTGTTTAATGCAAACGCACCACCTTTGATTGGAAAGCGGGTTCCGTGGGCAGTTTCAATGTAACCAAAATAGAAGAACTCACTATCCAAGGACAGCTTAACATTCTTCTCTTGGCACATTTGAGCGAGGAGGCGAGGGGCCAACGGTAAGTTGGGTTGGTCTGCAGAGACCGGTGTAAACAGCATTCAAACGACCCTTTGCCGCACATAAAGAAGAGGAGCGCCTAAGCACTCCTCTCACATACAGCATATTCTGGAAACTGGCTTTAGTTGTTGTTTCGGTTCTGGCGAGAATTCGCGATGTAATCGATCTTGAAAAGATCAGGGTTTGTCTTGCCATTTTCTGTCACGTCGTAGATGGCAACGGATGTGTCGTAGCCTTGCGCATCACGAACAGTCCATTGCTTTAGCTTGTAATTTCTCGCATCGAAAATCAGCGTCAAACGGCCTGATGTGAAGCGTGTTTTGTCGTCGATGGTGATCGTAATGAGATCCGGTTCGACCAAAACTTCGCTTACATTGGCGTCCTTCTTCAGGTCTATCTGGTCAGCAAGGAGGAAGCGCAGCGGGGTTTGGGAAAGCGGCCAGATATCCTGCGTTTGCAGCTTACGGTCTTTCACGGAAACCATGTTGCCGTCGGCGATGATATCCAGAGTTGATGGCTTATTGTAATAGAAGCGCACTTTACCGGGGCGGCTGATGAAGAACTGACCTTCAACGCGTCCACCGGTTGGTCCGAACTGTACGAACTTACCGTGCATGTTACGGACAGTGTTGAAGTACTTGCTTACGGCATCAACAGCTTGAACATTGGAAAGGGCAACTGGTTGCGGCTGAGCTGTTTGAGCTGCGGATGGTCCAGCTGTTAAAGGTGCAGATCCAATGAAAAGCGCTGCCGCAAGAGCGAAGCTTCTGCCAATCGTACCAAAAGAGATCGCGGGCGATGCAATCATTTATAAAACTCCGCTGTCAAAACCTGTTCAACCGTAAGGCGAGTTGATTAACTCTTCTATAAATCGGCTCATGGTTCTTTGAGAACCTTTGTTGGAACGCTACGATTACCATAAGGCGAAGATGGGGCACATGCCCCAAATTTCACAATTAAAGCAGTTTGTATCAAATCCGGTTTAGCAAACCGATTCAACTCCTATTTACTGCGATTTCCGCCTTGAAATTACGCCTTAAAACTCTTCATTGCCTTCCGGAAGCAGGATTTCGCGTTTCCCGGCATGGTTCGCCGGGCTGATCATGCCTTCCTGCTCCATCCGCTCAATGAGAGATGCTGCGCGGTTGTAGCCAATGGAGAGGCGGCGCTGAATGTAGGAGGTGGATGCTTTGCGATCTCTTGCGACAATTGCAACAGCTTGATCAAACAGATCATTTGTTGCGTTGCCAGAGCCTTGTGTCAAAGCGTCGTAACCACCTTCGGATTCCGTTTCCTCAGTCACATCAGAGAGATAGGTTGGTGTTCCTTGCTCTTTGAGGTGTGCAACAATGTCTTCGACTTCCTCGTCGGCAACGAAAGGTCCGTGGACACGCTGGGTTCTGCCACCGGACGCCATGTAAAGCATGTCACCCATGCCGAGCAGCTGTTCTGCGCCCATTTCGCCTAGGATTGTGCGGCTGTCGATCTTGGAGGTGACCTGGAACGAGATACGCGTCGGGAAGTTTGCTTTAATGGTACCGGTGATGACGTCCACTGATGGGCGCTGTGTTGCCATGATAATGTGGATACCAGCTGCACGGGCCATCTGTGCCAGACGCTGAATTGCGCCCTCGATGTCCTTACCTGCAACCATCATCAGATCTGCCATTTCATCGACGACAACGACGATGTATGGCATTTTTTCCATTGGAAGTTCTTCTTCTTCGAAGATCGGTTCTCCGGTATTTTTGTCAAAGCCTGTTTGGACGGTGCGGGTAAAGCGCTCGCCCTTTTTCATGGCCTGCCCAATACGGGTGTTGTAGCCGTCGATGTTGCGCACGCCCGTCTTGGACATTTTCTTATAACGATCTTCCATCTCACGGACGGTCCATTTTAAAGCAACAACTGCTTTGTTTGGATCCGTCACCACAGGTGTGAGAAGGTGAGGAATGCCGTCAT